>JAFQQV010000043.1 GCA_017410425.1 Oscillospiraceae bacterium | reverse complement strand
GCTGGGACGAGGTTAAGTTCGGCGTTATCGACGCACAGCAGCAGATGCTGCTCGGCGAGGACATCCAGGAAGTTCTGGACATCCTGCAGGAGGAAGTCGCCGGCTGATTTTATGACGTTTGACGTCTGTAAATTGGTATAATTTCGCATTTTGTTAGCTGGGTCGGGCTTGCCCGACCCAGCTATACAGCCGTTTTCAAAGCATATCGGACTGTTTTGGTGTGTTCTGAAAACGTCTGTATATCAAATTCAGCAAATCGGCTGCCAAATAAAAAGGGAGGAATGCCCCGTGAGAAAGAACAAACCCCGTACTCTGCTAGATAAGACAGAGCCCTATCTGTGGATACTGCCCAGTGTGATTTTGATGGCTATCTTCATCATTGTCCCCATTGGCTCGGTTTTCCAGATGGCCTTCAGCGAAGTCAACAAGGCCGGTATCATAAAAGGCTTTGCAGGCTTTGAAAACTTTGAAAAGGTGCTCACCAGCTCCAAGTTTGCACTGGTCCTCAAAAATACCGCGGTCTGGACCGTGTGCGTTGTTGTGATTTCCACCGTGCTGGGCTTCATTCTGGCGCTGCTGCTCAACAACGCTTTCAAGGGCAGAAAAATCGCCCGCGCCATCGTGGTTTTCCCCTGGGCCACCACTCTGGTCATTCAGGCCAGTGTCTGGAAGTTTATCATCAACACTGACTACGGTGCACTGAATACGCTCCTCAAGACCTTTGGCATCATCGAGGCCAACATCAACTGGACGCCCACTCCCGCAGCCTACTTTGCATGGGAGATCGCCTGCGGTATCTTCGTGACTATTCCCTTTGTCTGCTTTACCGCCCTGTCCGGTCTGCAGAGCATTGACTCCAGCTACTATGAGGCAGCTGACATTGACGGCGCTACCTACTGGCAGAAGCTCTTCAAGATAACCATTCCTCTGGTCAAGCCCAGCCTGACCGTGGCCACAGTGCTGAACATTATCTACGTGTTCAACTCCTTCCCCATCATCTGGACCATCACCAAGGGCGACCCCGCCAGCCGCACCGACACCATTGTTACATACCTTTACAAGCTGGCCTTCCTCAACAGTAAACAGGGTCAGGCCGCAGCGGTGTCCGTCATAGGCTTCCTTATCCTTCTGGCCTGTGCCAGTGTTTACATGGTATCCACTCTGAAGAAAGGAGATGAATGATAATGGCTGACAATCTTACTATCAACTGGAAAAAGCTGCTTACCCGCATTCTTCTCTACTTCTCCGTGGCTGTCATCTGTGTTATCATCCTCTACCCCTACTTTGTCATGGCCTGCACCGCTCTGAAGACCCGCGCCGAGATATTCGACCCCAACGGCGCAATTTTGCCGGCCTCCCCCATTTGGTCAAACTTTGTTGATATATGGACTCTGGCTCCCATGGGCAAGTACCTTCTCAACTCCGTTATCGTGGCTGGCGGCTCTACCATTATTGCCATGCTCTGCGGTATTCCCGCCGCTTACGCTCTGGCCCGCATGAAGTTCAAGGGGCAGACCGTGTTTCTCGGCTTCATCATCGTGTCCCAGATGTTTGCCCCCGTTGTGCTGCTCATCGGTATCTACAAGGTCATCAAGTTCCTCGGCATGACCAATACCCTGCTGGGTCTTATCTTCATCAACGCCGCTTTCAACCAGGCCTTTACCGTATGGCTTCTGCGCGGCACATTTATGAGCATCAGCGCTGAGATGGAGCAGGCCGCCACCATCGACGGCTGCAACCGTGTTCAGGCCATGCTGAGAATTCTGCTGCCCGTGGCGGCCCCCGGCATTGTTACCACCCTCATATTCATCTTCATCAACGCATGGAATGAGTTCACCGTGGCCCTCTGCCTTATTTCCACCGACACCATTAAGCCTCTCACCGTCGGTATCAACATCTTCAACGGCTATAATATCATCGAGTGGCAGTATCTCTTTGCCTCCTCCATCGTTGCCATTATCCCCGTTGTCATCCTCTTCATGTCCATTGAGAAAAACCTCACCTCCGGTCTTACCGCAGGCGGCGTCAAGGGCTAAGAGAGAAAAGAGTATATACATACCAAAAGCCGCTTCCCATTTCGGGAAGCGGCTTTTTAGGTGTAAAACTTTATTTACTATACTATGCGTCTGTCTCTCACCTGTGCGTCATAGTGCTTGTTGAGAAGCGGGCGCACCACGTAGTATATGAGCTTGTTTTCGCCGTTGAACATGTAAAGGGCGAAGGTAGCCACGAAGGTGATAAAGCCTATCACAATAAGCTTGCCCACCAGCTTCAGAAGGATGCTGAGAAATTTTTTCATCGGTGTTTTCTCCTTTCTCAGAATGCCAGAGAGTCGTCAAAGTCCACCAGAGTGGGATCCAGCGGCTCTTCATTGAGAACGACGGTCATATAGTTGTTGACGATCTTTCTCATATCGCGGCGGGACACGGTGCGGGCATCTTCAAGGTCATGCTCAAGGAAGATAAAGTGGAAGCCCAGATCCCTTGCCTGCTCCTCCATGAGAGCGTGTACGCCGTTCATTCCCTTGCAGGCCACATTGTCGTTGAATATGACCATGTCGCAGTCGAAGTTCTTGGCCCACTCCCAAAGCGCGTTCACGTTCTCCCAGCCGCCCACGGCGTGGTGGCGCATAACGCCCTTTTCGGAAAACAGTGCCAGATCCTCGATGGCCTTCTCCGGGTCCTCGGTGTCTATCATATTGTGGCCCATGGTGGAGTCCATGTTCAGCACAATGTTTATGCCCCAGCAGTTTTGCGCCCATGTGGGGAAGTC
>JAFQQV010000042.1 GCA_017410425.1 Oscillospiraceae bacterium | reverse complement strand
TTATAATAAGTCCAATTACTTGATGCCGTACTTCTTGTTGAACTTGTCAACGCGGCCGCTGGTGTCGATCAGCTTCTGCTTGCCGGTGTAGAAGGGGTGGCACTTGGAGCAGATTTCAACAACGATGTCCTTCTTGGTGGAACCGGTCTCGATGATCTCGCCGCAGGCGCAGCGGATGGTGGTCTGCTGGTAATTGGGATGGATTCCTGCCTTCATTATTAATATCTCCTAATTCAAATGCTGTCATGATTGTGCCCACAATAAGGGCATAGTTACAAGACGCAAAACGAATTGTACCACACAGAAAATCATATTGCAAGGGATTTCATCAAAAAAATAATTAAAAATCCCGGCTTGGAAGGGGAGTGTATCTGTGCTATAATAAGATGTTAAATTCCGCGAAAAAGGAGCAAAACTTTGGAAACTATTTCTCAGATTCTGGCCCGGGAGCTTGATCGCCCCCAGAGCCATATTGATAACGTCATAAGCCTTCTGGATGAGGGCAACACCATCCCCTTCATCGCCCGCTACCGTAAGGAGCTGCACGGCGCCATGGACGATACCGCCCTGCGCACTCTGGCTGACCGCCTTGAGTATCTGCGTAATCTGCAGGAGCGCCGCGACACGGTTAAAAAGTCTATAGAGGAGCAGGGCAAGATGACCGATGAGCTCAGCCTTGCCATCGACGAGGCGGAGACTCTCGCCGCCCTTGAGGACCTTTACCGCCCCTATAAGCCCAAGCGCCGCACCAGAGCCACCATCGCCAAGGAAAAGGGTCTGGAGCCTCTGGCCCAGCTTCTCTTCAATCAGGCCATGGATTGCCCTGCACCGGAACTGGCTGCAGCTGAGTATATAAACGAGGAAAAGGGCGTGGACTCTGTTGAGGCCGCCCTCGCCGGTGCTTCCGACATCATTGCCGAGATGATCTCCGACGATGCCTCTATCCGCCAGATCCTCCGTGACCTTATCCAGCGCAGTGCAGAGCTTGTCTCCGTCGCTGCCACCGAGGAGGACACTGTCTACCGCCTTTACTATGACTTCAGGCAGCCTGTCAATAAGCTGCAGGGCCACCAGATTCTCGCCATCAATCGCGGCGAGAAGGAGGAAAAGCTGAAGGTTGACCTGCAGCTTGATACTGAGCTTGCGCTGCAGCGTGTGCGCCGCGCTGTCATCCGCCCCGGCAGCCCCGCCATGGCCTTTGTCCGCGCCGCCGCCGATGACGCTTATGAACGTCTTATCTGGCCCAGCATGGAGCGGGAAACCCGCAGCATGCTCACCGATGCCGCCTGCGAAGGCGCAATCAAGATGTTCGGCCTGAACCTCAAGCCCTTGCTGATGCAGCCCCCTGTAAAGGGCAAGGTCACCATGGGCCTGGACCCCGGCTACCGCAACGGCTGCAAGGTTGCAGTTGTGGACGGTACCGGCAAGGTGCTGGACACCACTGTTGTCTACCCCACCTTCTCAGAGAATAAAAAGCAGGAGGCAATCACCAAGCTCTCCACTCTGGTGCGCAAGTACGGTGTTGAGCATCTTGCCATCGGCAACGGCACCGCCTCCCGCGAGACTGAGCAGATGGCAGTTGAAATGATCGCCAAAATCAATAACGGCCGCCTCAGCTATGCCATGGTCAACGAGGCCGGCGCCTCTGTCTACTCCGCCTCCAAGCTGGCGGCTGAGGAGTTCCCTGATTTTGACGTTAACCTCCGCTCTGCTGTCTCCATTGCAAGACGTCTGCAGGATCCTCTGGCAGAGCTGGTTAAAATTGACCCCATGGCTATCGGCGTGGGCCAGTACCAGCATGACATGCCCCAGGCCCGCCTTGAGGAAACCCTCAACGGCGTGGTGGAAGACTGCGTCAACGCTGTGGGCGTGGATATCAACACCGCCTCCCCCTCTCTCCTGCAGCGGGTTGCCGGCCTTACCAAGACCACTGCCAGGAACATTGTTATCTACCGCGAGGAAAACGGCATCTTTGAAAACCGCAAGATGATCAACAAGGTGCCTAAGCTTGGCCCCAAGGCCTTCCAGCAGTGCGCGGGCTTTCTGCGCGTGCCCGAGAGCAAGCAGGTGCTGGATAATACTGCCGTCCATCCTGAAAGCTATGCCGCCGCTGAGGCCCTGCTGAAGCTCTGCTCCTACAGCCTTGAGGATGTGAAAAACGGCGACATCAGGGAGCTGCCCCAGCGCCTCAAGGCCTACGGCGCCGAGAAAGCCGCTGCAGAGTGCGGCGTGGGTGTGCCCACCCTCAATGACATCGTAGCCGAGCTTCTCAAGCCCGGCCGCGACCCCCGCGAGGAGCTGCCTCCCGTGCTGCTTCGCAAGGACGTGCTTGAGATCAAGGACCTTAAAAACGGCATGATACTTACCGGCACTGTCCGCAATGTTATTGACTTTGGCGTATTTGTGGATATCGGCGTACATCAGGACGGACTTGTCCACATCTCCCAGATTTCCAACAAGTTCATCCGCCACCCCAGCGAGGTCCTCTCAGTTGGCGACATCGTCAAGGTTATGGTGCTGGATGTGGATGAGAAGAAACATCGCATCTCCCTCTCCATCAAACAGGTAAAGGAATAAAACGATGCAGAAACTTAACTCTAAGTGGAATGAAAGCCGGCTTTTCAGGCTCCTTGCAGCACTTTTGCTCAACGCCATTGTGCTGGGCTTCATCGTGCTTATTGTGAACGTGGGCTTTGAGAGCAATGACGATCTGACCCTCGCCGCCTTTGTGGACGGGCAGATGTCAAAGCCTGATGCCCATATACCCTACATAAACTATCTCTACGGCCTTGTGCTGAAGTTTATCTATGATGTCTTCGGCCGGGGCATGCCCTGGTATACCATCGCCCAGTACAAGTTCATCCTGCTGAGCTTTACTGCCGTCAGCTTCGTGCTTTTTGAGCGGCTGCGCTTCTGGCAGGGTGCTGTGCTGAGTGTGATTTTGCTGCTCTTTTTCGGCGTGGATGTCTATACCATTATCAGCTATACCAAGACCGCCGGCCTCTGCGCTGTGGGCGGTATGCTGCTGCTGACCCATGCCATGGGCGATGTAAAGGAGCGGGGCTGGCGCATCGGCCTTTGTGTGGCGGGCATCATCCTCTGCCTTGTGGGCTTCATGCTCAGACCGCTCGAGTTTCTGCCCTGCTTCGGCATCATGGCGGTGCTGAGCCTCAGATGGTTCTACGGTCTTATCTTTATTGAAAAGGCCGCTGTAAAGCTGAAAATCCGCAGATTTTTGCACTATGCCCTGCCCTTTGTGCTGGTGCTGGTGCTCTGCGCCGGGCTCTATGCCTTTGACGAGGCTGCCTGGAGCAAGGAGCCCTGGAGCGTCTACCATGACTATGACGCCCAGCGCGTGGCCTACTCTGACTACGGCAGACCCCAGTATCATGAAATGCCCGAGGCCTATGAGGCTCTGGGCCTTTCCGAGACTTCTGTCCGCCTGCTTTTTGGGGGCAACTATTTTGACACCGAGGTCTTCACCGGCGATCTGATGGATTCCATCAGCGCCGTCCGGGACGAGGTCTTCCCGCCTCCTGGCCTTGGCGAATGTCTGGGTATTTTCCTTGACCAGTGCCTCATGGGCTTTTTCCGCAATCTCCATGTCTATGGCTTCCTCATCGTTCTGGCCTTCTGGCTTGCCGCCGGTGAGCATAAGCTCCGCGACTGGCTGACCGTGGCCGGTACTTTCGGCCTTTTTGCCCTGATGTACTTCTACCTTATCTATCGCGGCCGCTATCTTATCGACCGTGTGGATGTGGCGCTGTTCATGGCTCTTGCGGCCTGTATGATTTATATGCTGAATCCGGATAAGCTCCAGCGTGAGAAGACCCTTGCCGCCTTCCTGCTGCTCTTTGCCATCGGCGCAAGCTACTATCTCAACCGGGGCGCATACCGCAGCCAGGGTGAGTATATCGACCGGGAGACCCGCAGCGTGGTGGAGACATTGCTTGATGATGAGGAGCATGTCTACCTTGCAAAGCTGGACACCGTCAGTGACCGTATCTATTCCTCTCCCTTTGAGACTCCTTTGCCCGGCTACTGGGATAAGATAGTGCTGCTGGGTGGCTTTGACCCCAATCACCCCGCCATTATGGAAAATCTGAAAAACTACGGTGTGGAAAACCCCTACAGAGATATAGTTAACAATAATAAAGTTTACATAATTGAGGATGATATAGATCTTACCCTCAGCCATATCCATGAGTTTTACGATGCTGATGCCTATGCCCAGCTGGTGGAACCCATGAGCTCTGACACGGGGCTTATGATCTATCGCATACTTTCATGAAAGGAGGGCCACAATGAGCCTTAAACAAACATGGCAGCAGCGCCAGTGGCCCAAAATTCTTGCGGCCTTTCTGATAAATGCGGCTTTTCTTGCCATAATGCTCACTCTCTTTGCCCCCCGCTTTGAGACCAATGACGATGTGCTTATGTCCAAATTTGTGGACGGGCAGTTCTCCGTCAAGACCGCCTATGTGCCCTTTATCAATATCTGCCTTGGCTGGGCCCTTAAGATGCTCTACACCATCGGCGGCGACGGCTTCAACTGGTATTCCTTCACCCAGTATGCGGTGCTGTTTCTGGGCTTTACTGCCATCACCTGGGTGCTTTTAAGGCGCTTCAGGCTTTTCCCCGCCCTTGTGATGACGGCTATTATCCTCGGCGCCGTGGGCACTGATGCCTATCTCAGCATGAACTTTTCAAAGCCCGCCGGCATTGCTACCGTGGGCGCCATGAGCCTTATTGCCTACGGCATGAGCAAGGAGTCCGGCCGGGTGAATAAGCTTCCGGTGCTCCTTGGTATTCTCCTGGGCGCGCTGGGCTATATGTGGCGTTATGAGGAATTCGGCGTCTGCGCCCTTCTGATGGCGGGGCTGTGCATAGTGCCGCTGTATGAAAGGCTCTTTGAAAATCGGGAGCTGAAGCTTGGTGCGCGTATCGGATCATGCGTCCGCTATCTTGTGCCTTATGTCAGCCTTGCCGCCATCGCAGTAGGCCTGTTGGCAATCAATACCTGGGCATGGAACCGGGACGAGATTGCCGACTACTACGACTTTAATGTGACCCGCAGTATTCTCATAGACTTCCAGATCCCCGACTATAATCAGATGCCGGAGGTCTATGACGAACTGGAGATGGATGAAAACTTCGTCTACATGATGAAGAAGTGGAGCTTCTACGACACTGAAAAGTTCACCAAGGAGAACATGGACAAGCTTATTGCCGTGCGTGATGAGTTCGTGCCCCGCAAGACTCCCGGCGAGTGCCTGGGTACCTTCCTGAATAAGTGTCTTGCCGGCTTTCTTATTGAGCGGCCTATCGGTGCCTTCGTGTTCATGTTGCTGCTCTGGCTTGCTGCAGGACGCCGGGGCATCAAGGAATGGCTCAGCCTTATCTACATGGGTGGCATGTTCTTTGTGATCTACATGGTGCTTATCTGGTCTGAGCGCTACCTTGCAAACCGTATCGATATCGGTATGTTCCTTGCCCTTGCCGTGGCTCTCAGCTTTCTTATGGAGCCGGAGAAGCTTAATGATGAAAAGCTGCTGCTCTGCGCCGTGTTGGGCATGAGCCTCTTTATAAGCTATCGCTCTTCCCGCAGCACCATGATCCTTGACGAGCACAACACCCTTGAGGATAAAACTGCCGCCAAGGCCGCAATCGAGCGGGTGCTGGAGGAGGATGATAAGCTCTTCTTCGTCAAGGTCTGGTCCATTGACCATGAGATGTATTCACCCCTTGAGTGTGCCCCCGCCGGCTATGCCGACAAGCTGGTGCATATCGGCGGCTGGAGCATGCACCATCCGGTGATTGAGGATATTCTGGCCTCCTACGATATAGAAAACCCCTACCGGGATATTGTGAATCACCCCGAGTGCTATATTATCGACAATGATATTGAGCGCACCATTGCCTACATTTCCCGCTACTATTATCCCGATGCCCAGGCCGAACTCATTGAGCCTCTCAGCAGCGAGACAGAGCTGAAGATTTACAGAATCACCGGCTGATATAAAGAAGCCAGCCTTCCACCTTCGGAGGGCTGGCATTTTTAATTCCAAATTGCTGTTACTAAATTGTAAATACTTGTTTCGAAAACTTGACATTTTCAGACAAAGTTCTTAAAATATCCTTAAGATAAAATCCCAGCGCTATCGGAGAAAGACCATGAGAGAGAAATTCAACAATTTATTTATAGGCCGCCAGGGCATGGATGAGTTTTCCAAGTTCCTGTTCTGGGCAGGCTGTGCACATATCGCCCTGTCCTGTCTTGTATCGTCCTTTGTGGGCTTTTTAAGCTCATTGTTTATGTTTCTGGGCAGCTTTATGCTCATACTGTCCTTTGCCCGCGCCTTTTCCAGAAAGCTGCAGCAGCGCGAGATGGAGAACGCCGTCTACCTCCAGTATCTGGACAAGAAGCGCCGTGAGCGCGCCGCCGCCAAGGACAGGCGCAGCCAGCGCAAGGACTTTGTGTTCTTCAAGTGTCCTGGCTGCAACCAGTATCTGCGCGTACCCCGTGGCAAGGGCAAGATACATATCAACTGCCGCTGCGGCTACACCATGTACAGAAAAACATGAGACAATATAACGCCTCCCTCTGACGTACCCTCTGGGGCACAGGCGGACGCAGATGAAAGACAATATAACGCCTCCCTCTGACGTACCCTCTGGGGCACAGGCGGGAGGTGGATTTTTGCGAAGCAAAAAGACGGAGGGAGAGAAATGAAAGCCTATAATAAAGAGAATATCCCTCTTGCAAAAACTCTGAGAAAAAATATGACACCTTGGGAACGAAAACTGTGGTATGAGTTTTTGAAAAATTATCCTTTGCGTTTTCAACGTCAGAAAGCCATCGGAAATTATATTGCGGATTTTTATTGCGCTAAGGCGCGCTTAGTGATAGAACTTGATGGCGGTGGACATTACACAGAGCAACAAGCGGAAAAAGACGCACTGCGTACCAAAGAACTTGAGAATATGAGCTTAAAGGTGCTGCGAGTGTGTAATCTGGATATTGACCGGAATTTTAACGGCGTTTGCGAATATATAGATATGGCAGTGAAAAAGTCTCTCCCTCAGTCAGCTGCGCTGACAGCTCCCTCGTCAGAGGGAGCCAATTAAATAAAAAAATCCTCCCTCATCAGAGGGAGGATTTTTATTATTCTTATCTTCTGCGGCTGCGCTGTTTCCGGTCGGAATACATGCGGCTGTCGGCGATACGGCTGTCGGACTCTTGCATGAATTTCTTCAGTCTGTCCTCAAAATTGATGTCGCCGCTGTCCTCATTTGCAGCAGGAATGGGAGCCATGTTGTATTTCTGGTGCTTTGCGGGGCTGTTTAAGCGCTGGGTTGGGCTTTCCTCCTCCCGCTTCTTCACGGGGGCTGCAGTCTCCTTCTGCGGCTGAGCCTCCTCAACGCGCTTGATGGAAAGGTTTATCTTTCCATCCGGACCAATGCTCACAACCTTGACCTTGATGCTCTGGCCCATTTTGACGTGGTTTGCCACGTCGCTTACAAAAGTGTTGGCCACTTCCGAGATATGTACAAGGCCGCTTTTGCCGCCTTCAAGACTCACAAATGCGCCGTACTTTGCAATGCCGGTAACTTTGCCCTCGTAAATATTGCCTACTGCCAATTCCATGGCCTACCCTCTCTGTCTGTAAAGTAAAAGATTTTTTCCCCCGCCTTGACCAGTCCCAATCGCTGACGGGCAAGCTGCTCAATTTCTTCCTCGCTGATCTCTCTGCTCAGTTTATCCTGCAGCGCCTGCTTTTGGCTTGTCAAAAGCCCAAGCTGCTTCTCCAGCTCCTGCTTTTTTGCCAGGGCTTCTTCAAGCTCCCGCCCGGAGGCGGCAAGGCTCAGCATTGAGTAGAGCAAAAGACTCAGAAAAATGATCCTTATCAGGGATTCTTTGGTATTCATAGCAGCCTTTCCAGAAGCGAAATACTTCTGATTTTTTTAATAATAAACCAATTATTTCTGTTTGAAAAGAAATTTTTTAAGAAAAAAGTATTTTTTTTCCAAAAACCGTACAGATGCCGGAATAAGTCTGGAAAAACGGTAAATTATGGGGAAAACATGGGGACTCATGCAATTAATGTACCCACAAAAAGCTGCAAGGCACAGCAGGATTTCCCAGATTCCGTAACTTCCCCGGGCCATTGACAGGTAAAAGCAGCCTGCCGCCGATATGGCACAAAACAGCCCGTCCCACAGTAGAGCAAGGCTCAGACCGTAGCGCAGCAGCCGCAGCAGATCGTACACCAGACCCAGCCCAAGGCCCAGTGCCCCGAAGCTCAGCAGACTCAGGGCCTGGGCGGAAATGCTCACTTCCATCTAGCCGAAGAGCTTCGCCCAGAGTGAGCGGTGGGGCTCAATTTCGTCATAGCTCAGCTCCTGTACCTTACCGCTGAGTTCCAGCTCGCCGGAGTCCAGGTCAATCCTTCCTATGTGCAGCATCTCGCCCCGGATGCTGAGCCTGCCCATTGAAGTATTGAGTATCACCAGACTTTCGTCAAAGCCGCATACATCCTCCACGCCGCTGAGACTGAGCTTTGAGCGGTTTTCCATGTTCAGGCTGTGGCTTTTCTGCACCGTGCGCGGTGCCTGTTCGTATCCCATGTTGATTCACCCCCAATGCATTTATATGCTTAGCTGGCTGAAAAAATGCCTAATTGAGTATCCAGATCCCAAGGTTCAGATATGCAGCGTAAGCAAGCCACACAAGATAGGGCAGCATAAGCTCGCCGGCGCTCTGATCAATATGCCAGAACAAAAGCGCCGCCGCCGCGCTGAGCAGAGCCAGAAGGATAATCCACAAAAAGGCCAAGAGATACAGCTCCAGCGAGAAGAAGATCAGCGGCCAGAGAAAGTTTGCCCCAAGACTCAGAAGATAGATTTTCAGCGCCCTGTTTCGCCTGATGGGGGAGACCTCCGCCGTCCACACAAGGTAGCTTGCATAGCCCATCAGCAGGTACAGCGCCGTCCACACCGGGGCAAAGAGCCAGCCCGGCGGAGCCAGCGGCGGCTTTATTATTGCGCCGAAAATGGCCATGGAATCTTTTGTGATAAAGGCGGCCAGCGCCCCCACTGCCAGCGGCAGCAGCAACGCAGGTATCAGCGCCCCAAGTTTCAATTCACGTTTCATCATGCATCACCCACTGTAATCTATGAGCAAGCAGCGCTTACTTATGCAAATGAAATGGCCTCCCTCTGGGAGAGAGCTGGATCGCCTTCAGGCGAGACGGAGGGAGAAAAAAAGCCCCGGTCAATCGACCGGGGGTTACGATAGATTTTATCAGAACTGGAAATAGATGAAGGGGCTTTCGCCGGTGTAGGCAAGACCAAGGGTCAGACCCACGAAGGTGAAGAAGATCACAAGACCCTTAACAGTGCTCAGATCCACCAGAGGATAGTAGCCCTGGATGGAGCGCTGGCCCAGCTTCCTGCTTCTGAGAGCAGCGCAGATGCAGCAGAAAATCACCAGCACAATGCTGACAACAGGCCAGAAGCCGATGTGGTTTATACCGGGCTGCAGGGTCAGGATGGAGACAAACATCTCCCAGGCGACAGCCACGCTCTTTGCCCTGAACAGCAGGGCCATCAGGCTGAAAAAGCTGGTAGTGAGCAGCATGCTCAGAATCCGCATGGGGACAGGCCGCTTGCCCTTGGGCTTCTTCTTGAAGTTACGCTTTACGAACCTTTCAATAACCTGGGCAAGGCCGATCAGCGCACCCCAGAGCACGAAGGTCCATGCTGCACCGTGCCAGAGACCGCCCAGTATCATGGTAATCATCAGGTTTACATAAGTTCTGACATTGCCCTTCTTGCTGCCGCCCAGAGAGAAGTACAGGTACTCCTGCAGCCAGGTGGAAAGGCTGATGTGCCAGCGGCTCCAGAGCTCGCTTATGCTCTCGGACACAAAGGGCAGGTTGAAGTTGCGGGTCAGATCATAGCCCAGAACTCTGGCGCAGCCCACGGCCATATCGGAATAACCGGAGAAGTCGCAGTAGATCTGCACATAGTGGGCGAAAGCGGACAGCAGCAGTGTTGCGGCGCTGTAGGCGCCGGGGGCTGCATGCACCGCGTCCACGAACACGGCGATGTTGTCTGCCATGACGATCTTCTTGAAAAGGCCGAAGGCGAAAATCTGCACGCCGATTTCGATGTTCTTTATGTTTATGTTGCGCTCTTCATAGAGCTGGGGGATGAAATGCTCCGCCTTGACGATGGGGCCCGCTACCAGCTGGGGGAAGAAGGCTATGTACAGCGCCAGCCTTACAAAATCCTCCTCGGCCTTCAGCTTGCCGCGATAAACGTCAATGGTGTAGCTGAGGGACTGGAAAGTGTAGAAGCTGATGCCCACAGGCAGAATAATGCGCAGAGTGCCGGGGTTTACAATGCCGAAGGCGTCGCAGAAGGAGCCTACGAAGAAGTTGAAGTACTTGAAAATGCCCAGCACCACCAGCGGGAAGGCAACGCCCAGCCATACAGCGGCTTTATTGCCGTGGCGGCTGTAATGCTGGGAGGAGAAGAATGCCACCGCGGTCATCAGCAGCATCAGGAAGCAGAACTTCCAGTTCCACCAGCCGTAGAACACATAGCTTGCCAGAAGCAGCATAATGTGCCTTATACGCTGGAGCTTGGCGGGGTCGGTCTTCTTCATGCAGTGGGGGCTGAAGAAGGTGGCCAGTGCGCAGACTATGGGGAAAAATACAAGGAATGCTAAAGAATTAAACTGCATGCTCAGGCCTCCATTTCTCTTATAGCCGCGCAAACCTCAGCGGCAAAAATGCTGTGACCGTGAGCGTTCATGTGTCCGCCGCCGGGGCTGGTGTTGGAAAAGCCGTAGGGCAGCTTGTGGCTTTGCTCATAGCTTTCGATGAAGCTGGGAATAACATTCACAAAACAGATGCCGCGCTCTTCACAGAGCTGGGAGAATGCTGCAAGCTTGTCCGTATCAGTGCTGGAGTATAAGCTGCCGTCCTCCCTGAGCATCAGGGTGTTATTGTAGACTATAATGGGCTGCACAGCGTGGTTTTCACAGCTCTCGGCCACCATGTCAAGCAGAGGAGAGACAATCTCGCTGTACTCTCTTTCCACTGCGGGAGCGGGGGCTGCAGGCTCATCCTTGCCCGCACCGAAAGCGAGAGCGCCGTCTTTGAAAAACTGGGTGTAGAACAGGCGCAGATAGGGCAGGCGCTGCAGCAGGCCGATAATACCGCCGGAGTGGGAGGCATTGTCGGGGAATGTGCCCTTGACTACGGCCTGAACGGCTTCATAGTCATAGTCCATGCTGATGCACTCAATTATCACATACTCTTCAGGCTGGTACTTGTCCAGCGCATCATTGAGATTCTTGACATTGTTGAGCATGGTGTGGCCTGCGGTGCCGATATTGTAGCAGAACTTTTCGCCCTCAAAGAGCTGGTTTATAACAGCGGCGGTGCTCTTGTCCTGAGCTACATTGAAGCCCTCCATGTTGCTGGAGCCCATCAGCAGAATGTCGATGGCATCACCCTCGTGGTAGTCGCTGAGGTTGTTGTGGCCCTCGTTGTTGGTGCGGCCCAGGGCGAAACCGTCAATGCCGCGGCTGTAGAACTTGTGGCTTTCCCACACATAGTCTGTGGCACCGGAGGGATTGTTGTGGTGCACGGGCACATTGTAATACAGCATACAGAAGGCGCAGAGCAGGACCAGCGCAATGCAGCCCGCCACAAAGGCCTTCAGCAGCCATTGTAGAGTTTTTTTCATTTGAGATTGAACCTTCTAATTAATTGATTTTCTTTGCGGGAACGCCGGCAAGGTGTATTCCGGGTTCACCAAAGCTTTTTGTTACAACTGCACCGGCACCCACGCTTATACCGTCGGCAAGGACTATGTTACCCAGTATCTTGCAGCCGCAACCAAGGTTTATATTATCGCCCAACTGGGGGGCAAGGTCCTGAATATCAGAGTTGACAACAGCGGCAAAAGGGGAAATACTGCAGTTTTTTCCGATGGAAGCATTGGTGTTGATGATGATAGGGCTGACATGGAAAATGGTCAGACCTTTATCACAGCAGTTTATTGGCACGTGCATGCTGTGCTTGTTCTGCAGCTTCATGAGTCTCGCCCAGTAGAACGCGCCCCGGAGCTTATGCCCGGTGTTCATGTGATACTCGGTGTATCTTAAAAGCTTTGTGTGCCGTCGGAGAATAGCTCCCTCGCTCAGCTGCAGAAAGTAGGAAATGTACCTTCTGCCATATAGAGGAAACCTGCGGTATTCAAGCTCAAGAAATTCCCTGAGCTGTTCTTTGCTTTTTATGCGTTTGTCTTCACTAAGCATAATTGCTCCTCAAGCCTGTCTGCGTTTTTTCAGCATGCCGGGAATGTACATCAGGCTTTCATTTTTCTGTAGTTTATCTGAAGATGTATTTGTTGAACAGTATTGTGAGGGAGAAGAGCCTGCGTCTGAACAGGAAAAGCACAATGCTGTTCATAAGCTTTCTCGCGCCGCCGGGCTCTATGACTCCGGGCAGGGCGGGTGCATTTTTAAAGCCCAGGATTAAGAAGTCCTGATAATATGCGCTGTTCCATATACTTTCCATGCCGGAGATACTTTGCGCCTTGCTTGAGCAGAAGCGGCTGAGGCGCTTGAGCTCTACCACAAGGTAATTGAGGGCGAAGTTTCTCATGCGGTTGTAATCGGTGGTGGAGAATACCCCCAGCCTTTTTACCGTATCCAGAACAAACTCATCTACCGTGAAGTTAGCCTTATAGCCGTCATATTTGATTGAGTGGGTAATACCGCCGGTATTAACTCTGTAGAAATACAGTGTTTCCGGGATAAAGAGAAAACTCTGTGCATTTTCCAGAATCTCGGTGGACTGAAGCCTGTCATCACCGTTGCGGATGTGGTAGTAGGGGCTGAAGTCCCGACCTCTGAAGCAGGAGGCCTTGACGCATTTACGCCAGAGCGCATTGTATGATATGTCATTGAGCAGAACGCTCAGCGCCTCGGCCTTGTCGGTGATGAGCCTGTTGCAGTATGCCTCGTTGCAGCGGACATACTCTGTGCCGCCGGGCTTGAGCCAGTTAAAACCGTAGAGGATGCAATCGGCATTGAACTTTGCAATGTTTTCAGCCAGAACCTCCAGTGTGTCAGGGGCAATATAGTCGTCGGAATCGATAACTATGATATAGTCTCCGCCTGCTTTCTCCAGGGCGACGCAACGGCTGTGCATGGCGCCGCCGTTGGGCTTGTGGAAAACTTTTACCCGGCTGTCCTTTTCAGCGTAGCTGTCACATATCTCGCCGCTTCTGTCGGGGCTGCCGTCATCCACCAGAATGAGCTCAAAGTTCCCATAAGTCTGGTTGAGGACAGACTGGATGCATTCATCAATATAGGCTTCTACATTGTACACCGGTACAAGTATGCTGAATTTAATGGAGTTTTCCATGCTTTGCCCTTCGCTTTCAAATTATTTGGAGAGTATATCCTCAACATAGTCGCGCCAGAGTTCAAAAACCTTCTCCGGGCGGAAATTCTCAGCCGAGATTTTTGCGGCTTTGCCCAGGGCTTCTGCCTTTTCGCTGTCGGCAAGGATGCCCAGCATGGCCTGAGCCAAAGCATCCTCATCGCCCATAGGAACAAGAATTCCGTTTTCGCCGCTGTTTATAACCATGGCCGGGCCACCGCCGAGACAGTCAGTGCAAATACAGGGCAGACCAAGAGCAAGTGCTTCCAGCAACGCGTTGGGCAGACCTTCATAATCAGAAGACATTACGAAGGCTCTTGCGCCTTTAATGGCATTTGCAACGTCGCTGGTGGTGCCCATCAGTTTTACTCTCTCTTCAAGCCCCAGTTCGTTTATGAGCGCCTGAAGATTTTCCTTCAGCTCGCCTTCGCCGTAAATAAAAAGACTTTCGTCGGTCTTATCCTTGATCTGGTTAAAGGCGCGAATAAGCAGCGCTTGGTTCTTTTGGGGATTTAGACGGCCAACGCTGACGAAATCATGCCTTTCACCATTAAACTCATGCTCAAAGAAGGAGGAATTAACCTGGTTCATGATAATCCGGCCTTTGTCCTGCAGACGCTTGGGGAACCATACTTTTTCTTCCACGGTCTGGAAGACACAGCCCTCGGCGGTAGGCATAAGTACTTTGCCTACGATTTTGCCAAGTATGCCCGGATATTCCTTGTCAGCAGCATTGCAGACAGAGACCAGGTTCTTGATGGGCAGACCGGCGGTAGCCAGCACAGCCCTGAAATTGGGCTCCTGCATGCAGGAGATGAGAATGGCGGGTTTATACTGCTTGCAGAGCGCTCTGAGCTTTTTTATGCGGGTGTAGTTTCGCATCAGGCGTGACTGCACAATAAGCTCATCCTCAAGGGTAAGGCGCAGCACATTGTCGCTCAGCTCATACTCGCCTTTATTTTTATCGACAAATGAAGTGACAATTATGCTTTTGTAGCCGCATTCAGCAAATTTTTCTGCCAACTGCACAAACACACGCTCTGCGCCGCCTTTGTGCAGGGAGGTGAGGTAGAGCATTATGGTCTGCTTGTTGCTGTCCATTTATTTTGCCTCCTTGTGGAGCTTCCTGTAAAGCTCAGCCATTTTTTTTGCCGATTCCTTAACATCAAAGCCGGCTTTTCTTATATCGTCCTTAACATCCTGACGCTTGTGCTCGCCCAGCATCTCCCAGGCCCAGCGCTCAGCATCGTCTATGGGCATGCGCTTTATCAGCGGGGAAATATCCACATCGGGAGAGATTCTGTCGGAAATGAGGCATGTAAGTCCGTTTGCCTGTGCCTCAATAAGGGTCATGGGCAGACCTTCGCGTATGGAGGGGAAGGCGAATATATCCATGGCGGAGAGAAGCTCTGGCACATCGCTGCGGTTGCCGGTCATGATAACATGCTCGGCAATACCAAGCTTTACTGCCTTCTGGGCGGCCTCCAGCTGTGCGCCGCCTTCGCCTACCAGCAGCAGCACGCTGTTGGGCTGCTTTTCATGCAGCTTTGCAAAGGCCTCCAGCAGGAAGGCGTGGTTCTTGTCAGGCAGGTAGCGGCCCACATGGCCCACCACGAATTTGCCTTCGATGCCAAGCTCCTTGCGCAGGCGCTTGCGGGCCTCATCGCTGTAGCTGAAGCGCTCCAGATCCACGCCGTTGGGCATGAGGATGTACTTGTCGCTCTTCATTGCCTTGTCGCCGTAGAGCCAGCGGCCTGCCTCGGTGGAGCAGGCCATGAGAATATCAGCCTGCTTTTTGAGAGGGTACTGCATGGCGTTCTTTGCCATTGCCATGGCGCCGGTACCGTTGGAGGTGGAGTGGCTGTGGATAATGGTCTTGACGCCGTGCTTCTTTGCAACAGGCAGGTACAGGGAAGCGTAGCTTCTCACATGGGAGTGGAGCACCTTATACTCAGGGTGCAGGTAGAAGAAATTATTCCACTCGCGCTTTATCTCGGCGGCGTTTGCACCGTTGAAGCCGGGCATGGTGTAAACCTTTGCGCCCATGGCCTTGACCTCCTCCACAAAATAGCTGTGGTAGGGGTCGGTGTGGTCCACAACAAAGTCAAACTGCATTTTGCTGCGGTCGATGTTGCGGTATATGTTCAGTATCATGGTCTGGGAGCCGCCGACACCCAGACTGCCTATCATCTGTAAAACTCTGATCATTCCCTGACCTCCCGTTTCTTCATTTTATAGTTTGAATCCTGATACAAAATGGTATCGGGGGGGATGGTGCCGCGCACCACGGTGTTGGAGCCCACAACGCAGTTGTCGCCAATTTTGCTGCCGCGGGTGACCACCACGTTTGCGCCCAGCCAAACATTGTTGCCGATCTCCACAGGGGAGGTCTTGAACTTGTTTGCGTGCATGCCGCCGGCGCAGCTGAAATCATGGTCATGGTCGTAGATCTGCACGCCGGGGGAGAGCCGGGCGGAAGTGCCGATGGTGATGCGGTCCCGGCAGGTGATTATAACATTGCTGTTTACATAGGAATCCTCGCCGATGGAGAAGTAGGCGCCCTTGCGAACTCTTATCTTGGCCCCGTCTCTCAGCCGCAGCATCTTGCCGATGTGAGCCTCGGCGCCCCTGTCCACGGAAATTTCGGAGAAGGGGGAGCACATGCAGGCGGGATGCCCGGAAAACTTTTTGCCGTGCATCAGCTTGTTAAGGCCCATCTTGGCAGCGCCGATGGGCAGGAAGAACATTATTCTCAGCTTTGTGTTCATGCCTGCTCTGCCTCCCTGATGTACTTGCCGATGACGATTTCGCGGTCAAACTCTCTTGCAACCTTTTCGCGGCCCCGGATGCCCATTTCGCTGCGCTCATCTTTGCTCAGCGCAATGAAGCGCTCGATCTTCTCAATAAGCTCACTGCTCTTGCCGGGTGTAAAGAGATAGCCGGTGACGCCGTCTTCCACCACGTCTCTTGAGCCGTGGATGTTGGATGCAATGCAGACGCGGCCGGTGGCTGCACTTTCCAGCAGCACATTGGGCACGCCCTCGCCGCCCAGGGAGGGCAGCACGGTGCAGTGGCAATGCTCTATCCAGCGGTCAATGTCCTTGCGGAAACCCAGATACTCGATAATGCCCTTTTCGTGGTATTCCTCCACCATGGGCTTGTACTTGTCTTCCTCCACAAAGCCTGCAGCGTAGAACTTGGTCTGGGGGTACTTTTCGCTTATGACCCGGGCCGCCTCCAGATACTGCTCCACACCCTTCATGCCCATGAGCCTGCCGATATAGATAAAGCGGATCTCATCAGTCTCAGGCATGGGGCAGAGCTTATGCTGCTCCAGATTCACGCCGGAGCCGGGCAGCATCTCGTGGTTATCCTCCACAAGGCCGTGGCTTATAAAGTAGTCCCGGTCGCCGGTGTTCTGGAAAAAGACCTTGTATGCCTTTTTCATGGAAACCCGGTACAGGGCGCGGGAAATCTTGGTAATGATGTTCTCCCTGAAGAACATGGAGCCGATGCCGGTCACATTGCAGACCTGCCTGTAGCCCAGAGCATTGGAGGCCATACAGCCGTAGATGTTGGGCTTTATGGTGTAGCTGAAGATAATGTCGGGCTTGACATCCTTCATGATGCGCTTGTAGCTTGCCACCAGCTTCAGATCCTCCACGGGATTTGTGCCGCGGCGGGACATGGGTGTGGCGATTATCCTGCAGCCCATTTCCTCAAAGTAGGAAAACTGCTCATCCTCGGGGCGTGATATGTATACTTCATGTCCTCTCTCGCAGAGCCTTTTTATAAGCTCCTTGCGGAAAGAGTACAGGGTTATGAAGTGGTTTGAAAGAAAGAGAATCTTTTTAATTTCTGCCATTGCGTATAAACTCCTCTACCTCGCGCTTGAGGCCAATTTCAAATTTTTCCGGCTCATAACCGAAGTCACGGCTGGCGCTTTCATGGCTGAAGCTTCTGTTCTCGCCAAGGCGCAGTACCTTCTCAACCAGCAGCCTGTCCTTCTTGCCCCGCAGAAAGCACAGCACTTCCGCGCCGGCAACGCCTATCCACATGGGCACGAAGATAAAGCGGGTCTTTTTGCCCAGATATTCGCCGATAAGGCTGCACAGCTCCTTTATGCTGACGGGCCTTTCACCGGAGATGATGTAGTCATACTCGGGCAGCTTCTCGTGCATGCAGGCCTTGTAGTATGCCTGACCCAGATCCCGGGCGTTGACGGGCTGCACAAGGGCCTCGCCCTTGTCAATCTGGGGCATGATGGGGAACTTGTGTACCATGCGGATGAACTTGGAGATGTTGCGGTCCTTCATGTCGCCGAAGATCATGGTGGGGCGCAGAATGGTTATGTTCATGCCGGCATCCACATACTTCTGCATGTCGCTTTCAATGCTCTTGTACACCTCGCAGGCCATCTTATGCTTGGAGTGGATGGCGCTGGTGTGCACCAGCAGCACATGGGGCTTGCCGCCGGTCTCTTCAATGGCCTCCAGCAGACCCAGAGTCTCCCAGATGCCGGAAATGTGCATAACAGTGTCAGCACCCTCAACCAGCTTGCGCAGGGATTCGGGATCCTTGGTGCTGCCCACAACCTTCTCCAACTTCAGGCCGGACTCGTCCAGCTTTTTGGTGTTGGAAGTCTCGCGCACAATGCAGCGGAGAGTACCGTCAAATTTATTGTCAATGAGCTGCTGCAGCATGAAAGAACCGGAGTGACCGGTAATACCTGTTACTGCAAGAACCATGAAAATCAACTCCTTAATTTGAGCATAATCAATCAGCTTATAATACCACAAATACCGCTCTATTACAACAAAAAACTAGCTTTTTGTAGGGACCGGCGTCCTCGACGGTCCGTTGGTAAAAATTCGGAAAACAAAAAACGGACCGCCCGGGAGGGCGGTCCCTACAAATTCAGATGTAAAAACTTTACTTATATGCCAATTTGAATGCATCCGGGCTTTGCACCGAGGTGGTGGTAAAGCTCAGGGAAGAATCCACATGGTCCATCATGGCCTGGCGGGCCAGCTCCGGCATGCGCATGCGTATTGCGGAGACCACCGAGGTGTGGTTGAAGGTGACCTTGGGAATCCAGGGATTGGTGGAGCTGTCGGAATTTGCGATGAAGTTGAGCATGGAGGACTGATACATAGTCAGCTTTGGCAGGATGACCTCATAGCTCTGGCGTACGTAGGGATTGTCACAGGAGGCGACGATCAGCTTGTGGAAGGGTAGGTCAGTGTCCTTCATGCCCTGAATGTCACGGTTTATGACGCTCTCCCTGAAGGCATCCGCCAGCAGTGAAAGCTCCCTTATAACGCTGTCGCCTGCGGTATAGGCGCAGAGAGCCGCAGCCTCGCTTTCAATGGCGGAGCGCACCCGGTAGAGATTTGTCATATCCACAAGGTTCAGGTCCAGAACGAAGCTGCCGTTGTGCCCGGGGCGGCTTACGATGAAGCCCCGGCTGGTGAGATTTGCAATGGCCTCTGCCACCGGAGTTCTGGAAATGCCCAGTGTCATGGCAAGCTGGTTTACGTTCAGTTTTGTGCCCGGCGCAATGCGCAGGCTGATAATGGCCTCGTAGAGCATGTCTGTTACAACATCCCGTAGCTTTGCATCGGGATTTTCAGCCATGCGCTGCTGCAATGAATACTGTTCCATCTTTTTTCATCCTTTCCAAGAGCTGATTATTAATAAGCATGCCAGATGATGAACAAAGCCAACACCGACAAGTGGAGAGGGTAAACAAGGTAAAACGCGGTCTTCAAAGCTTTTCCTGCTTTGCCGTTATAGAAATACAGCGGTATCAGCGCCGACGCGGCGCCGATGAAAAAAATTGTGCTTCCGCCGATGAGATAGTGTACTGCCGCCCATGCAAGCAGCATTACAAGCTGCTGCATACGGTTTTCCCGGAAAAACCACAGCGCCAGCATCAGCAGAATGCCGTTAAGGCCATAGTCCGTGCCATTTCGCACAAGCAGCAGCGCCAGGATCAGAGCAAGCGCCCTGCCATAGCTTTCCTTTTGCCGGGCATCATGGCCCCAAAACTCATGCAGCACGCACATGGCGGCGAGGGCGATTGCCAGCGTGTAGAATACGTTCATGTCCGGCCGCAGCAGATATATGCCCCCAAGCCTCAGGCTGCTCAGCCCCACAAGGGGCAGCAGCGCCGCCAGCAGCGCAGATACATCCCGCCTTACAAAATGGTACCAGAGCAGGCCCAGCGCGATGCAGAGCAGTATGTAGCCCAGACCCGGCAGCTGGAGGCTGAGCGGCCCGGCCTTCGCAGAGTAGTTCACCGCGGTGAAGACCACTGCAAAAGGCAGCTGTGATATAAGCGCAAAGCCCATCAGCCTTGTGAGATAGGCCTTCCTGTCCCGGCTGTGCTGCCAGCCGTTGACGATGAGAAAGGCGAAAATCGGAAAGGCCAGCCTGCCGAACAGACGCATCACGGTATACAGGCCGTTGCCTATGTAGCCTCCTGCGCCCAGAAAATAGCCCAGATGGTCGCAGAGCATGGAGGCCATGGCCAGTATTTTAAGAGAAAAAACGCTCATCTATTTTCAGTGTAACTTATCAATTTCTTTCTTGTACGGGGCAAGCATGCCCTCGTTGAAGCGGTTGCCAAGATGGCTTCGGATAAAGGGCTTGCGCATCATGGCGCCGAGAATGCTCATAAGGATCATCTTCATTCGCTTCTTCTGGGGGAAATCATAGAGGCCGTGGGCCTTGTAGAACTTGTGGTCCGCCGGCATCATGCCCCGCATCAGCCAGATAAGGTCGCGGAATATCTTCATGCCGCCCACGCCGTAGAAGCCCCTGGGCGGGACATAGTCCTGCTCCAGCGCATAGCTCAGGCGCTTGGACATGGCGGAAATCGAAGGCGCATCCGTTGCAATACCGGCGAGAAAGCCGCGGTTTACCTGGGTTCTGGCCTCCAGCACGGTTTTGAGATTTTCCTCATTTTTCATGTCGCCCCGGCAGATATAGGCAAAGGGCTTGCCCTCAGCCACTGTCCTGTGACCGTTGCAGAACTGCCTGTCGTCATACATCTTGAACAGCGAACCCATGGAGTGATCCTGCAGCGTGAAGGCATATACTATGGCATCCGCCGTCAGAATGTTCTCCCGGAGGAATTCATCAAAGCCGTCTTTATAAACGCATTTGCCGGTCACGGCGCAGTTGAGACAGCCCAGGCAGCCGCCCTTGAAATTGAACTCCGCCAGATTTATAAAGCGGGTCCTGTAGGGGAAGCTGGCGTCAAAGTCCTTTATCATGTCGCGCAGATTTGTGTCCCCGGGGCTGAGGTCGGCGACGATCACCGTGTCGAACTTGTCCTGCTTTTTCACCGGGCTCAGGCTGCGGCTGTAGTCCGGCAGGGGATCGGGGATATAAGGCTCTGCCTTATCATAGACGGATTTTTCCACGCAGAAGAGGCAATACTCCATGAAACCGCGCAGCTCCTTCTGCCCCTGCTGGGAGAGCATATCCTCCATATCGGCGGAGAGGCCCTTTATGACGCGCATGCCCATGTCGCGGAAATTATCCTCCATAAAGCGGTGGGCCGTCACATCGAAGAAGTGCTTTGAGGTGGAAAACTGGCTGACGAATTTGTTTTTGAGTGCAGCCCTGTTCTTCTTCAGCAGCTCCATAAAGCGGTGCAGCTGTGAGGGCACAAGGAAGGTATATACCGGGTAGGCGAAGATTATAATATCGGAGGCGACCATGGCTTTGAGAGCGGGAGTCATGTCCTTTTCAAAGCTCTGTATTGCCGCGCCCACGTTGAGATAGTCAAAATCGTGCTGAGGAAAGCATTTTTCAAGGTAAAGACAGCTTTGCAGGGTTACGCTGAATCTGCCCCTGGGGGAGCCGTTGACAATGAGAACTTTCATGCTTTTCCTCCTTAAATCAGTGTTTTATATAGTTTAACTCATTTCAATGCAAAAATCTACTAGAAATTGTAAAAAGTTATAAAAAAAGCGCGGACCGGGAAAACGGTCCGCAAAACAGGGTTGTGGGATAAAGATATGAGCCGCGGCCTTTCCCGTGAAAGGCCAATTGGATAAGCTGTGATAAAAGGATAATATATTTAAGTGCATTTGTAAAGAGCGAGGAAAGTCGGAAAAGCACCAGTTTTGGCGCATTTTGCCTCATGCATAATATTTTGTGTTCCGGGGAAAATAAACGCGAAATTCTTTTGAGAGGAGCATGTAGAATGGTCATGGATCGCATTGCTCTGCTGCTGGCAATCATCGGCGGCATCAACTGGGGCAGCGTGGGTCTTTTCCGCTTTGACCTGGTGGCCTGGCTTTTCGGCGGCCAGACGGCCACTGTCAGCCGCGTTATCTATACTCTGGTTGGTCTGAGCGCGCTGTGGTGTGTGTCCCTGCTTTTCCGCAGCGACGCAATCACCGACGGCGATATGTAAAAATAAAAAGGCAGGAAGGTACATTATCCTTCCTGTCTTTTTGTATGTGCGGTTCTCGCCTGTAGGGACCGGCGTCCTCGACGGTCCATTATGAAGGAAACAATAAATGTAGGCGGACCGCCCAGGAGGGCGGTCCCTACAATATAAGGCTGTTTACTTCTTCTTTCCCTTGCCGGGTCTGGCGTTTTTCTTGGGCTTTGCCTTGGCCCAGCCCTTCTTGCTGACGGGCTTTTTGACTTCCGGCTTCTTTTCTTCCACAGCCTTCTTCACCTTCACGGTGCTGGGCTTGCGGTTGTAGGCGCTGTCCGGGCGCACAAGGCACTCAGGCCCGTAGCCTATCAGATCCTCGCGGCCTGCGTACTTAAGCGCCTCGATAACAAGCTTGCGCTTGTCGGGCCGCTTCCACTGCAGCAGGGCGCGCTGCATATCCTTTTCGTGCTGAGTCTTGGCCACATACACGCTCTTCATGGTCAGAGGGTCAATGCCGGTGTGGTACATACAGGTGGAGATAGTGCCGGGGGTGGGGTAGAAGTCCTGCACCTGCTCGGGCTGACGACCCAGCTTGTTGAGATACTCAGCCAGTGCAATGGCATCCTCAATGCGGCTGCCGGGGTGGGAGCTCATCAGATAGGGCACCAGAAACTGCTTTTTGCTGAACTTGTCGTTGAGCCTGCGGTATTTGTCCATGAAGCGCTCGTAGACATCAATATGGGGCTTGCCCATGTAGTCCAGAACCGAGTCAATGCAGTGCTCGGGGGCAACCTTCAGCTGACCGGAGATGTGGTGCTCCACCAGCTCCTTGAAGAACTGGTCGTTCTTATCCTCCAGCATGTAGTCGTATCTTATGCCGCTGCGGACAAAGACCTTCTTAATGCCGGGAATAGCGCGCAGCTTACGCAGCAGCTTTAAGTAGTCGGAGTGGTCTGCATCCAGATTCTTGCAGGGCGTGGGAGCCAGACAGCGGCGGTCGGCGCACATGCCGTATTTCAGCTGCTTCTTACAGGAGACGTGGCGGAAGTTTGCCGAGGGGCCGCCCACGTCGTTTATATAGCCCTTGAAGTCGGGGAACTGGGTAAGCTCCGTGACTTCCTTTATAACGCTTTCGTGGCTGCGGGATGTGATCATCCTGCCCTGATGGAAGGCCAGCGCGCAGAAGGAGCAGGCGCCGAAGCAGCCTCTGTTGTGTATGACGGAGAAGCGCACTTCCTCAATTGCGGGCACGCCGCCCATCTCTTCATACATGGGGTGGTAGTTCTTTACATAGGGCAGCTCTGCCACACGGTCCAGCTCCTCGGTGCTCAGGGGCATGGCCGGGGGATTTACCAGCAGGTACTTTTCCCCGTGCTTCTGAGCCATGGGCTTGCCGCGCACAGGGTCATGCTCTGCATACTCAATGCGGGTTGCATCGGCATAGTGGCGGATGGAGTCCTTGACCTCCTCATAGCTTGGCAGCATCACGGTATTCTCCGGCAGCTGCTCTATGGAGTCCACCAGCACTGCGGTGCCGCGGATGTCAGTGATGGTCTTGGGATCGACCTTCTTTTTAAGCCGCTTTGCAATCTCTCTCATGGAGCTTTCGCCCATGCCGTAGCTGAGTATATCTGCGCCGGAATCCAGCAGCACGCTGCGGCGCACCTTGTCATCCCAGTAGTCGTAGTGGGCAAAACGGCGTAAGGATGCCTCCAGACCGCCGATAACGATGGGCAGGCCCGGGAAGGCTTCACGCGCTCTGTTGGCGTAGACGATGACCGCTCTGTCAGGGCGCAGGCCCATCTTCTTGCCGGGGGAGTAAAAGTCTTCGCTGCGGCGCTTCTTGGCGGCGGTGTAGTGGGCCACCATGGAGTCCAGGTTGCCGGAGTTGATGAGCACTCCGTACTTGGGCCTGCCCATGGCAAGAAAGGCCTCAGCGCTGTGCCAGTCGGGCTGTGCCAGCACCGCAACGCGGTAGCCCTCAGCCTCCAGCACGCGGCTTATAACTGCCGTGCCGAAGCTGGGGTGGTCAACATATGCGTCGCCGGTGACGATAAGGAAATCGTACCACCACCAGCCGCGCTGCTCCATATCTTCTTTTGAAATGGGTAAAAATCTATATGCTTCGTCCATGTAAAATCCTCATTTAAGTCTGTGCTTGCCAAGATTCTTCTGCCAGTTGTTGTCCCACTTTTTCTGCTTGGGAGGGGGGATGAATTCATCCGCTTCTGTCAGCATCTGCAGCTTTCCGAAGTACCAGCCTGATGTGCCCTTGTGCTTTACAAAATAACCACGGCTTGTGGTCTCAACCACGCTTACAATATCGCCGGGCTGCAGCTCCAGCACAAGGTCGGTGCAGTCGTTGCACTCGGTAAATTCATTGTCGCTGAAAAGATACTTTGTGAGAATGTCCATCTCGTAGCCTGTGCGCTCGTGCTTGCAGTGGGAAAATTCCTCGCCCCGCTGCATAACGTGGACCTTGCTGTCGCCCCAGCGGATGTAGTAGCTCTTTTCGCTGCGCTTTTGCGGCTCAAGCACTTTGGCTGTAGCAAAGTGGTCGTAGGCCACATAGGAAAAATCCTCGCTCATGATATTGGGGATTATCAGGCAGTTGAGCTGTCCGTCATCCTTCAGTACGCAGGCGCCGTCAATGGAGATTATGTGCTGTTCGTGATTTATGATGGGGTTTGCGCACACATGGTCTTCAAGGTAGAGCATAACGGGATAGTGGCCTACCACAACCCATTTGTCAAACCTGAAGCCCGAGGCCATGAAGCGGTCATAGCGCACCACCTCGCCCACCTTGTGCTCCTCAAGAGGCTTTGGCAGCACGGCGGCGTGGGTGAAGATGAATTTCTCTGTTTCTATGCACATGGGGATGTTTGCAAGATACTCAAACTCCTCCGGGAAATGCACTTTCAGATGAGCCTTG
Organism: Oscillospiraceae bacterium; assembly: GCA_017410425.1. Classification (GTDB taxonomy): domain Bacteria; phylum Bacillota; class Clostridia; order Oscillospirales; family Oscillospiraceae; genus Limivicinus. Next base: position 13,290 of record JAFQQV010000042.1, on the reverse strand, counting down.
AAATCCTCCAGATCCTCAATGCCGGCGGGATCCATACCCATCTCAATGGCCATGTCCCACAGAAGGCCGCTGCCGCGCCAGCGCATGTAGTTGGGGATATTCCTTGCCCACTCGCTGTTTTCGTGGAAAACGGCACCCCAGTCGTCGCAGTTGCCCATCACGGGGTAGACATTGCCTTTTTTGCTCAGCTCCATGATGTAGCGCAGTGTTTCAAGGCTCAGGGGTCCTTTCTCCAGAAAGTCGCCGTTGATTATCAGTATGTCATCCTCGCAAAAGCCCACTTTTTTCAGCAGGCCCTTGAGATAGGGGAGGTTTCCGTGTATATCGGATGTGACCAGCACCCGCTTTGTGGGGTCAAAATCCGGGCGCTGTATTTTTATGTAGGTATCATATAAACCCATGAGCTTCGCTCCTCAGAGATCTTTCCATAAGGTACAGGCTGCTGCCCACTCCGGGTTCGGTGGAGAGGGTCTTGAAGCCGAATTTTTTGTAGAAGGCCAGTCCGGCCTTATTGTCGTCAGATACGTGCAGGCGCAGATTTTTGCGGCCCATGATCTGATATTTCATTATTGCCCGGCCCAGCAGCTGAATGCCGAGACCACGACCGCGGTAATCCTCCCGCAGGTACAGAAGGCTCACCCAACCGTAGCCTGCGTGCTCACCCCGCTTTGTGTCCAGCTCCACAATGCCAACGGCCTCGTCCCTGTTGCAGATCATATAGATGCTCTCAGGATCGGCCTTGTAGTGCTCCACGGCGGAGGCATAGTAGGTCTCAGGATTGAAGCCGTCCAGATTGCCGTGGGCAGCCTGCCATGCATTGCGGTAGCAGTCTAAATAAAAATCCCGGTGCTCTCTGGGGTCAATGGTCTTGTGCCAGAGAGAGGTCACCTTGGCGTGGGAGCTGGGGGGCAGACCCTCAAGGTGGCTGTAGTCGTTTATGTACTGGGCAGTGAACTTGCCGTTTTCGTAAAACAGCCTTGCAACACCGGTGTTGTTGAAAATGGGTACGCTTTCGGTGTCGTTAAGCCGCAGACCGAGAAGCCCGGTCAGAGCGCAGCGGATTGCAACGCCGTGGCTTGCAACAGCTACAGTCTGGCCATCGTGGCGCTCTGCAATATCAATAAGCGCTGCCATGGCCCGCTTCTGCACGTCATAAAAAGTCTCCGCCCCGTCCACATGAAAATCCTCCGGAGAGCGCAGGAAGTTGTTGAACTGCTCACCGTCAGTCATCAGCAGATTGCCGAAGGGCACAGCCTCCCAGGGGCCGGCGCTGATTTCAATAAGTCTTTCGTCAATCTTGGTTTCCAGCCTGTGGGGGATGCTTATGGCGGTGGCGGTGAAGCGGGTGCGGTAGAGAGGGCTGGAATATACTGCGTCAAAATGCGTGTCCTTGAAGCGAATTGCAAGGGCATCTCTCTGCATGATGCCCAGCGCTGTGACGCCGCCGTCCCAGTGCCCCTGCATCATTCTGTAAAGATTACCCTCAGCTTCCACATGCCGGATAACATAAATTTCTGTCATAAGTACTCCTCTCCTGTCTTGACCGCCGCCAACGAATATAGTATAATAACAAAACAAGGTGACATAACACAAAGAAAAATGTATGCTACCTAACTATTATAACTTGATTTTTCCCGTTATACAAGATAAAAGAAAACAGGTGAGTGGGTAAACAATGGTCAGAGCAGCTGCACTGGTGGCCGGAGACGGAGCAAAGCTCCAGGCGATTCTGGACTCCATGTATTTTAAGGAAATACCGGATTTTGAACTGATCGCGGTTATATCGAGTGAGCGTGAGGCTTATGCCATGAAGCGTGCTTTGAACGCCGGCATCCCTGCCTTCGTGGTGGATCCTGAGCTTTTCCCCAACAACACCAGCCATTCCATGGCAGTGGCCAACAAGCTCAAGGACATGGATGTTGACCTTGTTATCCTCGCCGGATATGAGCAGCCTCTGGGTGTCATCCCTTACCAGTTCAAAAACCGCATAATCGGTACATATCCTGCCCTTTGCCCCGCCTTTGAGGATGTGGATGGTGATGTACAGCGTGCAGTGCTGGAGCGCGGTGTTAAGGTCACCGGCGCCACCAGCTATTTTGCCGATGGTGATGGCCGCGTGGGCGGCATCATTGCCCAGCGCTCCATCGAGGTCAAGGTGGACGATACTCCCGAAACTCTCTCCCGCCGCGTGCTGGAGGAGGCGGAGTGGAAGCTTCTCAGCCAGGCCGTCAGTCTCTACTGCAGCCATAAGCTTTCCATCCACGGCAGCAGAGTTGTAATTGAAGAATGATAATGTTAATCCCCGGAACTTTTGTTCCGGGGATTTTTGCGCGCATTTAAAGCCTCTCCCCTGGGGGGATGGGAACTACGACTCGCTAAGAGCCGCCTGCGGTGGATGAGAAATTAAGTGAAGAGTGAAAAGTTAATAGTTAATAAGTCTGTTTTGTTTTTTGCAAAAACAAAACAGAGCGGGGGAGAACCGCTCTGTTTCGCAAATATGATTTGAGGACAAAATGAAAAAGATGAAAAACTGTTACTTGCAATTCTAGGATAACCAAAACTTGTTACAGATGTAATGTGCAAAATGTTTCGTAATTGTAAAATCCTGAAAAGCAAGTTTTTTGCACTCAATCAAATGTAAAATTCCACACAGCATCGGCAGGAATGCTTCCGGACAAAGCAGCAAGATAGTCCATGCCATCGCTGGAGGGCAGGTAATAAACTGCCTTTTCGCAGCCCAGCTGCTTGCCCACGGAGGCTGCAATAACTGCCTCATCACCGGGGAAGGCGGAGATAATTTCCTTGATAACGCAGGTGTCGCCATCCTTCATTGCAGCGCAGATGCCGCTGCTGCAGGCATAGAGTCCGCCGCCGAAAACCTTGCAGAACTGCTTTTCCCACTCAAGGGTAATGTGGCTGGGGTGCAGGTGGCTTTTGTTACGCAGCATGCTCTCGCGCCACATCATGTATTCCGTGGAGCTCAGCTCCATGCAGAGGTCCCTGGCCTCGCATTTTACTTCAAAGCTTTTGCGCCTGAGAACCGGCTCAAAGCCCATGATGTCCCTGTACCATTTGTAAAGGCTCTCGCTTGCCGGCAGGGTGCAGACAATATCGCTCTCCCGCTTTCGGGCCAGCTTCTCCGCCTCAAGGCAGAGCTCACGGCCTATGCCTTTTCCGCGGTGCTCGGGGTCTACCGCCACAGCGTAGATATAGCCGCAGACAGGGGGCTCCTTTTCGTGCTCAATGTACTGCACGCCGCGCTCAATAAGCTCCATGCCGTTTATTACATTTGCCATGCCGATAATCTTCTTATCTTCCACCGCAACCACGGCAGAACCCATGTCCGGCAGCATAAGATAGAATATCTCCGTCAGCTCCTCCGGATCGCCGAAGACCTCATGCCAGAGCCGGCGCATGGCGGGCACGTCAAAGATTTTGTATTCTCTTATTTCAAATGCACTCATTGGTCCACCTCGCGGTAAATTTTCTCAGGCGGTATTCCGGCCTGTAGCTCATCTTGGACTGGCGCAGTGCCTCAATACCCATGTCGTCCTCCCGGTTTATATATACAAGGCCGGGGTGGCGCTCCATGGACATTTTCACAAACTCGCGGCAGACCATGGGGTAGGCACCCTGTATGCCGGGGTAGGCCTTTTCAAAATGCACCACAAGAGTGTCAGGGCTTGTCATCTGGCCCAGGGTGAAGCCCAGCACCTTGCCCTCACTTCTGAGCACGCCGCCTTCAAAGCCAAGGGCCTCATAGGCTGCAAAGGCGCGGTTGAGGGCGTTGCGCTCGTACTTTATGCTGTTTTCAAGGCGCTCGGCGTTTTCCTCGTTCCACTGGTCCAGCATTATGAGACACTCAGGTATAAGCTCGCGTGTCAAAGGCACGAATTCCCAGTCATGCTCCGCCTCAAAGCGGTTGCAGTGGTTTCGCTTTGCGTGCAGCTTCTTGCCGGAATAGGTGGACAGCTTTTCTGCAAGGTAGATGTAGTCTGCGTAGTTTACGTCCTCCTGATACTCAAAGCAGCAGGGGTAGGCTTCGCGGAGCTGATCCATGTGCTTTTCGGTAAGACCGCGCAGCACAAGGGGAAAGCAGTTAAGCCTTGCGTATTCCTTCAGCGCCTCAATGGCAGGGCGCAGATCGCCTGTACCAACGGGGAAGACGAAGGCCGGGCCGCCGTCGTAGCGCAGCTGGCTTATCATCCTGTCGCCCACCCGGGCAATAAGATGCCGGTACGAAGTGTCCCAGACGTACATATTTGCAAAGTTATAGTCCGCGTTGGGACTGTTCTCGCTCATTACTATCTCTTCCACCCAGGCTCTGTCGGCCAGGGTGAGAGTTTTGAAATTCAACATATGCTCAATAGGTGCGGCTGCAGACAGCCTGGATTTCCTTTCTAAGTTTGCGAAGATCACAGAAGGCCTCGGGCCGCTTGGAGGGGTCCCGCAGCAGGGCAGAGGGATGGTAGGTGGCCATCATGTGCCGGCCTTCGATAATGTACCAGAGGCCATGCTCCTTTGTGATTTTAAGATTCTTGTTCATTATCATGCCGGCGGCGATGCGGCCGAGACACACAACGATTTTGGGGTTCAGCAGTACCATCTGCCGGTAGAGCCAGGAGATGCAGGCCACCTGCTCAGTCTCCTTGGGGTCCCGGTTTCCGGGCGGACGGCATTTTACTATGTTTGCGATATAGACCTTGCTCCGGTCCAGATCAATCATTTCCAGCATGCTGTCCAGCAGCTTTCCCGCCGGGCCCACGAAGGGTATGCCCTGCAGGTCCTCCTGCTCGCCGGGGCCCTCGCCGATGAACATTATTTCAGCCTCGGTGCTGCCTGCGCCGAAGACCACATTGTGCCTGCCCTTACAGAGCTCACAGTTGAAGCAGCCTTCGCACTCCGCCTTCAGCCCTTCCCAGGTATCCAAAGATTCGTAGGTCATATATCAGTCCTCCGGGGCTGCCGCCAGATACATCAGCAGCTCCCTCCGGTTGTTTTCCGGAAATTCCATAACATATTCAAGCAGGAAGTTCTGGCTTTCCACCAGCGCCGCACCTTCAAGCCCAAGGGCTCTCAGATCGCCTTCGTCCACGGCCAGCTGCTTGAGGGAAAAGCACTCGCCTGAGCGGAGTATGCTTTTAAGCTCCCTGTAGCTTTCCATGTCCAGCAGCGCATCCCGGCAGCGGCTGGCACAGCCCACAGCCTCAACGCCGCAGCGGTTCAGCTGCCGCTTCCACTCCAGCGCGGTCATGGGTGCAGGCTCTTCCATGAGTGCAATACAATCATTTATACAGTTTATCATGCGCCTGTCAAGTCTCAGCATGGCGAGAAAGTTTTCCGCAGAGCTAATGGCGCCGTGCTTTAAGAGCAGGTAGCTGAGCATGCACCAGCGGTCCATGGCCTTGTAGGGCAGAAGCTTCAATGAGCAAAGCTCCTGGGCGCTGAGCTGCACAGGCTCAAGGTAAACATCCAGCAGCCCGCTTTCAAGCACTATCTCCACAGTCTCGGGGCTACGGGTCAGAAGCAGCTTTTCAAGCTCATCGCGCAGCCTGTCAGCGGAGATGCTGGCGGCGTGGCTTGCCTTGCGGTAGATCGCGGCAAGGGTGTTTTCCTCGATTTCAAAGCCCAGCCTTGCCGAAAAACGCAGGGCGCGGAACATACGCAGCGCGTCCTCCTCAAAGCGCTTGTCCGGGTCACCCAGACAGCGGATGCACTTGTTTTCAATATCCTGCATACCTCCAAAGGGGTCGGATATTATACCCTCGCCGGATATTGCCATGGCGTTCATGGTAAAGTCGCGGCGGATAAGGTCAGTGTGCAGATCCAGCACAAAGGAAAAATCCTCCGGCGGGCGGGACTCGTCATTATCCCAACCGCTGCTGAAAGTGGTCACATCCACGCTGTGCTTGCCGATAAATACGGTGACAGTACCGTGCCGCAGACCGCTGGTATGGGTGTTTTCAAAAAGCTCCATCAGCTGCCCCGGCAGGGCGGAGGTGGATATCTCCCAGTTGTTGGGCTGAACGCCCAGTATCATATCGCGCACGCAGCCGCCCACAAGGTAGGCGCCGTAGCCTCGCGACTGCAGCGTGAACAAAACCTGTTTTACATGTTTCGGCGGTGTTATTGTGTCCATCGTGTCCCAGCTTTCAGACTATCCACGTCCTTCAATAAGCACTTGCAAGAAAGACGCGGGAGTATTATAATTAAACGAATGCTTCAGTTCCGTGATAAAATTACATACTGACATTGTAGATATTTTATCATTTTTTCCCTATAAGAGCAATAGCTTTTGAACGATATTAACAAACAGTACATTAACGGAGTTTTTGTATGATAGAATTTGAAAATTATCTTTCACCCGGCAGAAAAGGCCACCTTATCGGTATCGGCGGCGTCTCCATGTCCTCTCTGGGCGAGGTGCTGCACGGCATGGGCATTACTGTCACCGGCTCTGATATGAATGATGGCTCCAATGTGCAGGGCCTGCGCAAAAAGGGCATTGAGGTCTTTATCGGCCATGACGCTGCAAATATCACTCCCGACGTGGAATTTGTGGTACACACTGCCGCCGTCCATGAGGATAATCCTGAGATGCAGGCTGCCCGCGCCATGGGCATTCCCGTCTTTGAGCGCACCCAGGCCTGGGGCGCTATCTCCAAGGAGTACAATAACTCCCTGTGCATCTCCGGTACCCACGGCAAGACCACTACCACCTCCATGTGCACCCATATCATGATGGCGGCCGACAAGGACCCCACCGTTATGATCGGCGGCACCCTGCCTCTGCTGAAGGCCGGTCACCGCGTGGGCCATGGCAACACCATCATCATGGAAGCCTGCGAGTATTATAACTCCTTCCTCTCATTCCATCCCACCGTGGCTACCATCCTGAATGTTGAGGCTGACCATCTGGACTTTTTCAAGGATCTGGACGATGTCAAGAAATCCTTCCGCGAGTTTGCACTGCGCGTTCCAGCTGATGGCGTTGTGGTTGCAAACCATGATGATGCCAACACCATGGACGTGGTGCGCGACATTGACCGCAAGGTCATCACCTTCGGCCTGACTCATGATGCCGATGTCTATGCTGAGAATATTGAGTTTCTTGGCGGCAAGTCCCGTTTTGACGTGATGTACAAGGGCAGGCTCTTTACCGATGTGACCCTGCATATCCCCGGCATCCACAATGTGGTCAACGCTCTGGCAGCCACTGCCAGCTGCATCAGCCTCGGCATCAAGCCCAACGCCGTAAAGTACGGTCTTGCCGGTTTCAACGGCGCAGGCCGCCGCTTTGAGTACAAGGGCCGTTTCAACGGTGCCGACATCTATGACGACTATGCCCACCATCCCGGCGAGCTCAAGTGCCTGCTGGACGCTGTGGAACAGCTGGACTACAAGCGCAATATCGTGGTTTTCCAGCCCCATACCTATACCCGCACCGCAGCATTGTTCAATGACTTTGTGGAGCAGCTCAAGCGCCCCACTGTCATCTTCCTTGCAGAAATTTTCGCCGCCCGCGAAAAGAACACCATCGGCATCTCCTCTGCAGACCTTGCAAAGGAAATCCCCGGCGCTCTGTTCTTCCCCACCTTTGATGTTCTGGAGGGCGCACTTAAGGTCATTGCCCAGCCTGGTGACGTTATCTTCACCGTAGGCGCCGGCGATGTCTATAAGATAGGCGAGGATCTGCTGAAAAATGAGTGATCAATCCCCTTAAAAAATATAAAGGAGGAATTAGAAATGGTAAAATTCAAGGAATTCGTAAACTGCTACATTGATGTTTGGAACAAGTTTTTCAAGTTCGACGGCCGTGCTACCAGAAAGGACTACTGGGGCTTTGTGCTCATCAACCTGCTTGTATCTTTCATCATCGGCATTGTCGAGGCAATCATCGGTATGAGTGACGGCTTCATCAGCTCCCTTTACTCCCTTGCAGTTATCTGCCCCAACATTGCCCTCTGCGCCCGCAGACTGCATGACGTGAATAAGAGCGGCTGGTGGCAGCTTGCTGTAATTGTTCCTTTCCTGAACATTTACTATGCTTACATCCTGTGGATCAAGCCCGGCACCCCCGGCGACAACAAGTACGGCGCTCCTGTAGCTGCAGCTGCAGCTGCTGAGCCTGTTTATGGTGCATACTCTGTCCCTGTTGAAAATGAGTTTTCCAGCTACGAGATGTGCCCCGCACCCCAGCCCGTCCAGCCTGAAAAGCCCAAGTGTGCCAGCTGCGGCAGCGAGCTTGAAGACGCCGTGAAGTTCTGCTCCAACTGCGGCGCTCCTGTTGAGAAGTAAAAAGCAAATAGAAATCCCGGACTTTCTGTCCGGGATTTTTCAAAAGGTAAAAACTATGGACTATATAAATAACAATTCCGGCTGGGAGCTGAATGATGAGGGCCTGCTGCGGATAAACAGCAATGCCGGCTGCACCGCTACTGAAGGTCATGCCCCCTGGTACAGTAAACGCGCCAGGATAAAAAAGATCGTTATCTCCAATGCGGTCACGAAAATCGGCAGATACGCCTTTTATAATTGCAGCGCTCTGGAAGAGGTAGAGATTCCCGATTCCGTCGTGGAAATCGGGGACGGTGCCTTTGCCCGCTGCAGCGCCCTTGGGCATATCAGCCTGCCCGGAGCTCTTGCGGAGATCCCTGTGGGCTGCTTTACCCGCTGCACCGGGCTTAAAAGCGTGGATATTCCTGACACTGTGAAGTCAGTGGGGGACAATGCCTTCTTCCTGTGTGAAGGGCTTGAGTCCCTGCATCTGCCGTACTCTGTGGAAAGAATCGGCAGCTTCGCATTTGACGGCTGCAGCAGCCTTAAATCTCTCCGCCTTTCTGAGGCCCTTACTGAGATTTCCGACCGGGCTTTCTACGGCTGCGCTGCCCTTGAGCAGGTGATTATCCCAAGCACAGTGCTGAATCTGGGCTCCTATGTTTTCAGCGGCTGCTCAAAACTTAAAACAGTCAGCATCCCGGCCTCCATTGCGGAAATCGGCTGCTGCACTTTCGATGGCTGCACTGCCCTTGAGTCTGTCTTTATCCCGGCCTCGGTCGTGAAAATTGATGACTACGCCTTCTGCAGATGCAGGGCTTTGGAAAAGCTGCTGTATGCCGGAACTTCGGAGCAGTGGAGCAGGATCAGCATCGGCAGCTCCAACGAAGCTCTGCACGCCGCCCAAATAGTTTTCAACAGCTGAATAATAAAACACCCCCGGACTTTATCCGGGGGTGTCTGTATATCTTGCCTCTCACTGGAAGAGCAAACTCCTTAAATCTCAATCAGCTCGTATGCTTTCTGACCGATGCCCAGCTTTTCAGCGTGGTCAACGCAGCTCATCCAGTTGGTCTCAGGATGGTTGTCGATGAAGTGGTCGCCGTGCTCGTGGGGCAGCTCGCTGAGGACAGAGCCTGCGATAACGGGCTGACGGTTTACGGCGTCTGCACAGGCAAGGTCCAGAGCAACAGGGTCGAAGGAGCAGAACATACCCACATCGGGAACGATAGGCATGTCATTTTCGCTGTGGCAGTCACAGTTGGGAGACACGTCCATTACAAGGCTGATATGGAAATTGGGTCTGTCCTTGATAACAGCCATGGCGTACTCAGCGATCTTGCAGTTGAGGATGTCGTTGGACTCATCGTTTGCGGGCTTGATTGCATCCTTGGGGCATACGCCGATGCAGCGGCCGCAGCCGACACACTTGCTATGGTCAATGCTGGCCTTCTTGTCGGTGATGGTGATGGCGCTGTGGGCGCAGATACGGGTGCAGGCGCCGCAGCCTATGCACTTGCGCTCGGATACGCGGGGCTTACCGGCAGAGTGCATTTCCATCTTGCCGGCGCGGGAGCCGCAGCCCATGCCCAGGTTCTTCAGTGCGCCGCCAAAGCCGGTGCTTTCATGGCCCTTGAAATGGCTCATGGAGATAACGATGTCGGCATCCATAACGGCTCTGCCGATCTTGGCTTCCTTGACATATTCGCCCTCGATGGGGACGAGAGTTTCATCGGTGCCCTTCAGACCGTCAGCGATGATGACGTGGCAGCCGGTGGCAAAGGGGTTGTAGCCGTTTTCGTATGCTGCATCAATGTGGTCCAGTGCGTTCTTGCGGCGGCCCACGTAGAGAGTGTTGCAGTCAGTGAGGAAGGGACGTCCGCCGGCTTCCTTGATAAGGTCGATAATAACCTTGGAGTAGTTGGGGCGCAGGTAGCTCAGGTTGCCGGGCTCACCGAAGTGGATCTTGATGGCGGTGAACTTGCCGTCAAAATCAATGTTCTCCAGCATGCCGGCGGTCTTTACCAGTCTTGCCAGCTTCTTGGGCAGATTTTCTCTGTTGGTAGCGCGGAAGTTTGCGTAATAAACTTTGGATGCCATTTTATTTCCTCCCTGAATTTATATTACCGGGCCAAGGGTATGTATATCAATAAAGTTATAATACTTTATGGCTTCGCTCTTGGTCATCTCGCCGTTGAGGGTGGCGATGAATTTATTGTAGGCCATCTCGCCAATCTCGTCAATGCTCTTTTCACCGGTGAGGATAAGGCCGGCGTTCAGGTCCATGTCGTTTCGCATCTTCTCATAGGTGTTCACATTGCCGCAGATCTTTATGACGGGCATGGAGGGGTAACCCTGAGGTGCGCCGCGGCCTGTGGAGAAGAGCATAGCCTGTGCGCCGGTGCAGGCCATGCCGGTGAGAATCTCCGGCTCGCGGCCCGGGGTGTCCTTTATCCAAAGTCCCTTGTGGTATGTGACCATGTCGGTGTAATCCATCACACCCTGGATGGGGCGGCTGCCGGACTTCATGATGGCGCCGAGAGACTTTTCCTCGATGGTGGTCAGACCACCTGCAATGTTGCCGGGGGTGGGCTGACCTTTACGCATATCGCAGCCCAGGGACTTGGCTCTGGCCTCCATGTTGTTGACTATTTCGAATATTCTGTTTCCTACTTCAGGCGTCACGGCGCGGCGGGCCAGAATATGCTCTGCACCTATAAACTCCGTGGTCTCGCCGAAGATGACGGTGCCGCCGGCGTCCACAATTTTATCTGCCACATAGCCGATAACGCAGTTGGAGGCCATGCCGGAGGTGGCGTCGGAGCCGCCGCACTTGATGGACATGATAATGTCGGAAAGCTGTGCCTTCTCGCGGCGCTGGGCGGAGATCATTGCAGCGAGCTTCTGGGCCTTGCTGATACCCAGGGCGATGGAATCGGTAACGCCGCCATCTTCCTGTATGCGCACCATGTCCATGGGCTTGCCGGTCTTTTCAATGGCGGCGCAAAGCCGCTCCACATCTGTGCCTTCGCAGCCAAGACTTACAATAAGCACCGCGCCGATGTTGGGGCTGGAGCCCAGCGCAATCAGCGCATCGGTGACCCGTTCCAGATCAGGCGGCAGCTGGCAGCAGCCCTGATGGTGCAGCAGACCGATACAGCCGGGTACAGCGTTTGCAATGGCCTGTGCAGCCTCAGCAGCGCAGACTACGGTGGGTATGACCGCCACGTGGTTTCTTGCGCCCACCTTGCCGTTTTCTCTTATGTATCCCCAGAATTCCATGATCACACCTCCATGTCGCCGCGGCCGCGCCTGGAGTCCAGATTGTGCACGTGCACATGCTCGCCGGCAGTGATCTGCGCGGTGGCAAGACCAAGGCTCTCGCCGTATTTTATAATGTTGCTGCCGGGCTCAATTTCGCCCAGAGCAATCTTGTGACCGTAGGGAATGTCATTTTTCAGAACAAGACTGCTGCTGTTGCCCTTCTTGTCCTTGATCTCAATCTCAGCGCCTGCCTTGCCCTCGTTTGAAAAGAGGGTAGCCACATTGTCAAGATCGTTTACCTTCAGTGCGATTGGGAGTTTTGCTTCCATGCTGCATGCCTCCGTTAAGAACTTTATGTTCAGATTATAACAGATGTTTCCTACGCTGCCAAGCTTGTGTTATAATAAAACAAAAATGCAAAGGAGCCTGGAAAATGCTTATAAAAGAGCCCCTTAAAATAAAGAATACCCTTTTCAATAACCGCATCGTCATGCCGCCCATGGCCAGCGAAAAGACGGAGAACGGCCGCATTACCGAGGGCCACCATCATTATTATGACAAACGCTGCGGCTCCGGCCATATTGGCCTTGTGGTGACCGAGCATATGTACATCATGCCCCAGGGCCAGGCCACTCCCGGACAGATATACATCGGTGATGATGCCTGCATTGAGGGGCTCAGGAGCCTTACAGATGTTATCCATCGCGGCGGGACAAAGTGCATCGCCCAGATAAACCACGCGGGATATAAGTCTCCGGCTGCCCTCACCGGTATGGAGCCTGTGGGCCCCAGCGCGGTGGAGGCCCGGCTTAAAAACGGAGACATTGTCCTGCCCCATGAACTGAGCGCGGACGAGATAAAGGAGATCACCGCCGCCTTTGCCGCCGCTGCAAAGCGGGCCAAGGCCGCAGGCTATGACGGCGTGGAGATTCACGGCGCCCATGGATATCTGCTCTGCCAGTTTTATTCGCCCCTTAGCAACAAGCGCTGTGATGCCTATGGCGGCAGCCTTGAAAACCGTATACGTTTCCATCTAGAAGTTATTGCCGCCGTCCGCGAGGCGGTGGGGGAGGACTTCATTGTTGCCATTCGCATGGGCGGCTGCGACTATACTGAGGGCGGCAGCACCATAGCCGACTGTGTTGAAGCCTGCAGGCTTTTTGAACAGGCCGGCATTGACCTGCTTGACCTGAGCGGTGGGCACTGCAGTTATCAGCCTGTCGGCAAGGCCGCGCCCTATTTTGAGGATATGTCCAGCGCTGTGAAGGCCGCTGTCAGCGTACCGGTGCTGCTTACCGGCGGCATTGTGGATGCTGAGACTGCCGAGCGCCTGCTCAGGGAAAATGCCTGCGACCTTGTGGGCATAGGCCGCGCTTTACTGAAAGACCCCCACTGGCCCGAAACACATATTTACAAATAAAGCGTAGGGAACGCCCTCCCGGGCGGGCCGCATAATAAAAAGCACCATCCTTCTGGATGGTGCTTTTTCTATGTGAGAAGAATTACTTCTTGCTCTTGATGTACTTGTCGATGGACTTTGCGGCTTCCTTGCCTGCGCCCATTGCCAGAATAACGGTAGCTGCACCGGTAACAGCGTCGCCGCCTGCAAAAACGCCTTCGCGGGAGGTAACACCGAACTCGTCTGCATCAATGCCGCCCTTCTTGGTGAAGTTCAGGCCCTGAGTGGTCTGGCGGATCAGGGGGTTGGGGCTGGTGCCGATTGCGATAACAACGGTGTCGCACTCGAGA
>JAFQQV010000041.1 GCA_017410425.1 Oscillospiraceae bacterium | reverse complement strand
TGGGCCACTACTCCCGGCCCGGACATTGCGCTTATTGTTCTTCTCAATAATTCACTCCTCAGCCTGAATAATATGGCCCAAGCCCGCTTTGCGGGGTAACTTTTCGCGCCATACTTCATTTCGTTCTTTGCTGGGCGACAGCCCAGCTGCATCTCTCAATTTCGCCTGACACAAAAAGTTCCACCCGCAAAGTCAAAGATTTCTGCGCCCATATACGATGGCAGTGCTAGGCGCCGGATTGCAGATGGGCTTTCGCCCTTCAAAAGACGGCAACGAAGCAATGTCGAAGTATACGGGCGCAGAAACGGGTTCGGGCCACATTGTTCAGGCGTAAAAGCCTTTTGTTACTTTTGGCAAAAGTAACGCAAAAGCAAGGCCCCGTCTGCTGCACCCATGAGTCCGCTTGTTCCTGAAATCATGTCAAAACCATCATCTGCTTGCTGCTTCCTTGTATGGTGTACCAGTAGAATACAGACTGAATACTTGTCTGAGATTTTCTTAAGCTCTGCTATCTCAGCATAATCCCCGGCATAGCTGTACTGCTCCTTATTCATTTCACGAACCTTTTGCAAGGTGTCTACAATAATGAGTCTTGTATCCGGGTAGTCCTCCATAAAATGCTCTATCTGAAGCAAAAGCCCGTTCCCGATACTCTGGGAGCATACAGTTAAGTGAAGCTTGTCTGTAGGTATTTCACTCACCATACGGTGCAGCCTTGTCTGCAATCTCCGTTTGTCATCTTCGAGAGCAAAGTAGAGTACATCCCCCGGCTTCACCTGCATATCCCATAGTGGAGTCCCTGTACTCACATGCCAGGCAAACTGCATCACCAGAAATGATTTGCCCAGCTTTGGCGCGCCGGCAAGGATATACGTTCCCGCCGTCAGCAGACCCTCTATAATTGAGGGCCTGCTTTCAAACACTTGGTCATATAGCTCTTCCATGGTAAAAGAGTCAAGGTATGTAGGGTCTGCTGCTCGCTGGAGTTTTCCACACATTTCATCCATTTCATCTGCTACACTGTTCTTGTTTGAATCCTTATTTGGCTGCTCAATCTGAGCGGCCTCTTTTTTATTCTCCCGCAGCATGGCTGACACCTGTATTCTTCTCTATCCATTCTGCAAGCTTGTCCCTCGGCACCAGCATACGCTTGCCGATACGCAGGGTCGGAAAACCCTCGCTGTGCAAAAGCTGATAGGCTCCGGCCCGGGATATTCCCAAGGTCTGAGCCAACTGTTCTGCGCTGAGTACGTTTGGAAGATTTTCAAATGCTGTCAATTATTCGACTCCTTTCGTTTGCCTTATTAGACTTTTTGATATATAATGTTCTTGTTAGGTCGTCTAAGTGCATTATATATTTGACAGCTTGCAAGGAGTGTTGAGACTTGTCGATGGGAAATAAAAAAATTTCCGTCTGTGCATATACAGACGGAAAGACTGAAGCTTATGAAATTCGTAAAGAAAGCAAGCTGCTCTGGCACAGGGAGTATCCCATTGGTCAGGGCATAGCAGACTTTTTTCATGCAGAAACCTTTAACAATAATATATACTCCATGCGAGACAAGAGCCCGGTGTGCACTGTCATAGCGACAGGTGCAACTATAGTCGAACTACAGGAAGCTCAGCTTTGGTTAAAGAATATCTTTCCCATAGAATCTATCCCCGATAATCTAAGCTATGGCAGAGTGCATTATGAAAAGACAGATCTCGGCTACACCGAGGTGCTGCACACCGATTCTGCAAAAGACCTTATCTCTTTCATGCTGGTCAATTATATAAGGCACGGCATCAGATTTCGTAAGTGCAAATACTGCGGCAAGTACTTTGGCATCGTGGGAAACTACAACACCGAGTACTGCAGCCGCAAGGTATTTCAGGCAGGCGGCAAGACCTGCAAGGACCTGGGCTCATTCCGCATCTATGAACAGAAACTGCTTGAAAACCCGGTTGTACGAGAATACAAGCGTTCCTACAAGGCTCACAACGCCCGTGTGAGCAAGGGTCTGATGACAAGGGAAGAGTTCAACGCATGGTCACTGGAAGCCAGAGAAAAGCGCGACATGTGCCTCAGAGGCGAGTTTGACTTTGAGGAATTTGTTGCATGGCTTGACAGTGACCGGATACGGGCACGAAAACAAATGGACTGATTGGACATATATTCTGATTCTGAGGAAAGCGAGGTTTAATGTCAGGCAAAACAACAAGAGGCGCCAACGGAGGCGGCTCAATACGCAAACGCTCCGACGGGCGTTGGGAAGCGAGATACTCTCTGGGATTTGACCCAAAGACAGGCAAACAGATTCAAAAATCCATCTACGGCAAAACGCAGAAGGAAGTGCGCCAGAAGCTGAATCAGGTCAACATAGAAATTGACGAAGGCACATACACGGAGCCTTCAAAAATGAAGGTCTCCTCTTGGCTGGATGAGTGGCTGAAAAACTACATAGGCAATGTAAAAGGCTCCACAGTAAAATCCTATCAGGATCATGTGCGCCTAAACATCAAGCCATACATCGGCGAAATCCAGCTAAGTAAGCTCAGCACAGCCATGGTGCAAAGTATGTACAATGAGCTTCTGCGTGAAAAGGGCCTGAGCCCCAAGACAATTAAAAATGTTCACGGAGTACTGCACCGTGCGCTGGATCAGGCTATGAAGATGGGCTACATCAAGATAAATCCACTGAACGCAGTAATGCTGCCCCGCATAGAGAAACCGCAGATTAAACCCATGGAAGACGAGGCTCTGCTATATTTTCTAAAGGAAATTAAGGGCAATCCTTATGAGCTTGTATTTTAAGTCACAGTGTTCACCGGTCTGCGGCAGGGTGAAATTCTCGGTCTTACCTGGGACTGTGTGGATTTTGAGCGCGGCACCATACTCGTAAACAAGCAGCATGGCAAGCTGAAAGGCAAAAACGAATATGCCTTTACCAGCCTCAAAAACGACAGGCCCCGGGTACTGAACGTGGCAGATGCAGTAATTGATGCCCTGAAAAAGCAAAAAGCCCAACAGAAACGTTGGGCAGAAATCTATGGCGAGGCATGGCACAATCCCGATAATCTGGTTTTCACCACGGAGACAGGACGGTATCTCTGCAACCAGACCGTTTATCTGGCCTTCAAAAAAGTGGTGAAAAAGCTGGGCTATGACAATGTGCGTTTTCATGACCTGAGACATACGTCCGCGGTCAACAGTCTCAAGGCCGGTGACGACATCAAAACTGTGCAGGAGAATCTGGGCCACCACACGGCGGCTTTTACGCTGGACACTTATGCCCATGTCAGCTCCGGCATGAAGCGGGAAAGCGCCAAACGTATGGAAAACTTCATACAGACACTGGTTTAAGGGTCAGCTTGCGAAAGGCTTTTTGCAAGAAAACATACCCGTTAAGACCATTTAGTACCAAGGCTTTAAGGGTCAAATTAAGGGTCAAAGGGGTTTTAAAACAAGAAAAAACCTTGAAAACACGAGGTTTTCAAGGTTTTCTTTGGTGCGCGAGGCGGGACTTGAACCCGCACGCCCGGAGTGAGCACTAGAACCTGAATCTAGCGAGTCTGCCAATTCCACCACTCGCGCATCTCTGGAACGCTTGATTATAATAGCACCACTGTGTCGAATTGTCAAGCACAAAATATTGTTAACAATTAATTTATTTTATAAGGTCCCAAGTGGTGTATATTTGAAGCAAAGAAATACATTATGGGAGGCATAATAAATGACTCTTGACCGTCCTGCCCTCAAGCGCAGAGCGAAGGAAACAATCGCCACATCCAAGCCCAGTGTTGTCGCCGTGGGCGTTGTATACCTGATGCTGGGTATCATCATCAACATGCTCTCTGCCCGGCTCATGGGCCTGAACATCAGCCAGAGCGAGATTACAAACTACATGACCTATTTCAGCGAAGGCAACTATGACGCTGCCCTGCAGTACATTGACCGTATGCAGCCCTCCGGCGGCGCCCATGCCATTGACCTGCTGCTGACCATCGTGCGCAGCGTGGTTGAGGCCGGCTTCATCATTTTCCTGCTCAACACCATCCGCGCCACCCAGCCCTGCTTCGGTAACCTGCTGGACGGTTTCGGCTTCTTTTTCAAGATAATCGTGCTCAACTTCCTCATGGCGCTGTTTATCATTCTGTGGAGCTTCCTGCTCTTTGTACCCGGCATCATCGCCGCCCTGTCATATTCCCAGGCCATCTATATATTGGTGGATGACCCCACAAAGTCTGCCATGCAGTGTCTGCGGGAATCCAAGGCCCTTATGCGCGGCCACAAGTGGGAGCTGTTCAAGCTTCAGTTCAGCTTTTTCGGCTGGGCCTTGCTTGCAAGCCTGCCCACCGTGGGCTACGCCGTTCAGGTCTGGACCATACCCTACACCTCCATGACCTACGCCCTCTACTACGAAAAGCTGGTGGGCAACTACGGCTACGAGGAACCGGTATATAGCTATTGATTTAATAAAAAGCCTCCCTTGCAAAGGGAGGCTTTTTCACCCAACTTGAAGCCCAACGCAGTGGCTTCAAGTTGGAAAGGAAAAACAACACCATCGGTCGAACTGATGCCGCTTGCGGCGGCAGTTGACCTTATGGTGTTGTTTTGACGTCAATAGATAAGTGCAAATCTTTCCGGTTTGGGTTTATACTTCACGCCCGATATTATGCCCATTGCGGCGTACATGGTAACCATGGAGGAGCCGCCGTAGGAGAAGAAGGGCAGGGTGATGCCGATAACCGGGGTGATACCGATGCACATGCCGATGTTGATGAAGGTCTGGAATGCCATTGCGCCGGCGATGCCGATACACAGCAGCATGTCGAAGGTACGGCCGGACTGAAGGCCGATCTTCACACAGTGGACCATGATGATAGTCAGCATGGCGATAACCGCAATGCAGCCGATCATGCCCAGATTTTCGCCTATGCAGGAGAAAATGAAGTCGGTGTGCTTACCGGTGAAGACGGTGGCGGTGTGCCCCTCCTCCACGCCGGTGAGACGGCCGGAAGCCAGAGTCAGCTTACTCTGAGTGGTCTGCCAGGTTATGCCGTAGCCTGTGGGGTCGATGCTGGGGTCATAGGGCGCTATGATACGCTGCTTCTGGTAATCCTTGAAGAAGTAGGTCCAGAGCAAAGGAACCATTGCCGCCACAGCCGCGCCGCCGGCTGCAAACCAATAGAGCCTGACGCCGGCTGCAAAGAACATGATAAGGAAGACGAAGAGAATAATCATGCAGGAGCCAAGGTCAGAAGAAATGATAAAGATAGGCGCGAAAACCATCATGAAGTGTCCCGCCATCTGCACAACAGACCAGAAGGAGCTTATGTCGTGATACTCCTTGAGATAGGTCATGTGCCTTGCGCTGATAATAATGTAGATGATTTTAATAAACTCTGAAGGCTGAATACCGATACCTGCAAAACGTATCCAGGCCTTGTTGCCGGTACCATCGTCCTGGCCAAATACAACCAGCGCGATGAGCAGCAGTATAATTACGCCCCAGAGCAGCTTCCACTGCTGGCCCAGAAGGTCCGCGTCAATTATAGTAAAGAACACGAAGGCGAACAGGCCGATAACAATGGACAGGCCCTGAACCACTATGTACTTTGCGGGGGATGACATATCCCAGCCGCCGGCGGCCATACCTGTAACGGCCTTGCTGACGGCCCAGAGGCTGAACAGGGCGCAGATGGTGCACATCACCAGCAGGAAAATATCCGCCCTGTGGAAAAAATCCTTCACATATGTTTTGATCTTATCTATCTCTCACACCGCCTTTCAGCAGTTCCCAAACATTTTCCAATCTTAAAAGCAAGATATTTTATCACAACATTGCTCTTTACGCAATGGGGATAATGGTGGTATAATAGTCTGAAATGATTATATCATGGGCTTTGCCCATTTTTGTTATGATAATGTAAATGCATGGAGTTTCAGATGGCTGAATTTTTTACCAAAAACGAACTTGAGACCGAGGCCCTGGGTGAGCGCCTTGCAAAGAGCATTCCCGGCGGCGCGGTCATCGCCATGTATGGCGACCTGGGTGCCGGCAAAACTGCCTTTGTAAGAGGCATGGCCCGGGGCTTAGGGCTTGACTGTCGTGTCTCCAGCCCCACCTTCACCATCGTCAACGAGTACCTTGGTGAGCGGGAGCTTATCCATTTTGATATGTACCGTCTTTCCTCGGCGGATGAGCTGTTTGACATTGGCTGGGAGGACTATATCGCCCGCGGCGCCATCTGCGCTGTTGAGTGGAGCGAAAATGTGGAGGACGCTTTTTACGGTGATGAGATCAGACTCACCATAAACAAGCTCTCCGACAATGAACGTAAAATCACCATTGAGGGGGTGGAGCTGTGCTGATACTTGCATTTGAATCTTCCGCAAAGGCGGCCTCCGCCGCGCTTGTAAAGGATGGAAAGCTTATAAGCCAGTACAGCCAGTGCTCCGGCCTTACCCACAGCCGCACCCTGCTGCCCATGGCTGAGGATATGCTTAAAAATGCAGAGCTGAAGCTGGCTGATGTGGACCTTATCGCCGTTGCCCACGGTCCCGGCTCCTTCACCGGCATCCGCATCGGCGTCAGCATGGTCAAGGGCCTTGCCTGGGCTGCCGAAAAGCCCTGTGTGGGCGTCAGCACCCTTGAGGCTCTGGCATGGCACGGCGTGGCTCCTGGCGGCTATGTCTGCCCCGTGATGGATGCAAGAAGAAACCAGGTCTACAACGCCATCTTCAAAATTGAAAACGGCAGACCGGTGAGGGTCAGTGAGGACCGGCCCATCGCCTTGAGCGAGCTGGCCGAGGAAATCCGCAGTCTCAATGCCCCCATGTTCCTTGTGGGCGACGGCGCTGAGCTTACGGAGAAGTATCTCAAAGAGCAGGGTCTTGCCTGCAGCATTGCCCCTGAAAACCTCCGCTGGCAGAGCGCCTGGGGTGTTGCCATGGCGGCAATGGACAAGGAGCCCGGCGACGCGGACAGTCTGCTGCCCGTGTATCTGAGGCTCAGTCAGGCTGAGCGGGAGCGCGCTGAGCGCCTGGCAAGAGAAGCAGAAGCAAAGTAATTTTCAATATACTTAAGGAGAAAAGAAAAATGGGTAAAGTACATGTATTCGACCACCCCCTTATCCTGCACAAGCTGCACGTTCTGCGCGATAAGGACACTCCCGTAAAGGAGTTCAGAGAGCTTATAAGCGAAATAGCAATGCTGATGTGCTATGAGGCCACCCGCGATCTGCCTCTGGAAGATGTTGAGGTTGAGACCCCTGTTGCCCTTGCCAAGTGCAAGCGTCTGGCCGGCAAGAAGGTTGCCATCGTTCCCATCCTGCGTGCAGGTCTGGGCATGGTTGACGGCATGGTCAGCATGATCCCCAACGCCAAGGTCGGTCACATCGGCCTTTTCCGTGATCCTGAGACTCTGGAGCCCGTGAAGTACTACTTCAAGATGCCCCCCGATATTCAGGAGCGCGACGTTATCGTTGTCGATCCCATGCTGGCAACCGGCGGTTCCGCATCCGCATCCCTCACCTTCCTGAAGGAAGCCGGCGCAAAGCATATCAAGCTTATGTGCATCATCGGCTGCCCCGAAGGTGTTGCTCGCATCCAGAAGGATCACCCCGATGTTGACATCTACGTTGCCGGTCTTGACTCTCATCTCAATGACCACGGCTATATCGTCCCCGGTCTGGGCGATGCCGGCGACCGTATTTTCGGCACTAAGTAATAATGTTTCCCTCTCAGCCAGCCCTTCGGGCTGTCAGCTCTCCCATAGGGAGAGCCAAGCTTTCTTGCCTCCCCCTCCGGGGGTGGTGCCCAGTGCGCACACTGGGCGGAGAGGGAAAACCCCCGTACAATTGTACGGGGGTTTTATTTTTATTATCAGTCTATTACATAGAACATATCCGACACGCAGAGCCGGAAGTCAAAGCCCTGCTGACTCATATCCTGGGGCAGCACAGCCACCGCCTTCACAGGCACGGGATAGTTGAAATATATGGTGTAGCGCACGGGGTCCAGCGCCTTGTTCACCTGGAAAGCTCCGATGTACCTCCAGCCGTCGCCCAGATTGATGTAGACATCCCGTCCACCGTCGGCCTTTTTATCATTTCTGCCGATGACCTGATATTCAAGGGTCATCGCTGTGACATTTCCAGGGCTCCAGATTCTGCTGTATCTGGTATAGGAGTCCACATAGAAGTCCTCGGACCACTCCACCTCGGGTCTTACCATATAGTAATCCCCGTCAAAAAGCTCCTCGTTTCTCTCGCCCACACCGTACCAGTCGCCGGGATAGTTGCTGCAAAGATTGTCCTCATGCACCCAACCGATGCACATCGCATTGTCGTTGGTATGGTAGATGATGCAGTAGAAGTCATGGCGCTTTGCCAGCAATGTCACCTCGCTGCCGTGCCATGCCACGGGGAGAAGATTTCCCTCGCACATGCCGTCATCGGGATTTCTGTATACCCGCACGTTCAGACCGTAGTTCTTGTCGAAGATGAAAGCATACTCGTAGTCATCCAGAAAGTATGCCGGATGGGGCATCTTTATCTGTCCTTCGAAGCCCGCGCCGATAATATCGTTCTCATTGGGGCCGGGATCATAGCCGCTGCCGCTGGGGGATGCAGAAGTCACCGTGTCGGTATTGTACTTATCCTTGAAGGCCTTGAAAATATCAAGACCAGGCCCCTGATATCCGCTGTAGTCGGAGTCCGTGCTCTCTGTGTCGGCACTTCCGGTGGCAGAACTGACCGCATCCGTCTCCGATCCGGCCTGAACCTGCTCTGCCAACTCTTTCAGACGCTCGGCAAGGCTGGGTGTGGGTGCAGGCGTGGGCGTAGCTCTGCCCTCTGCCTGGGCCTTGAATGCCTCCCAGCTGGACATATCAAGCCCCGCGTATGCATTTATCCCCAGTGTGGAAATGCATATTACCAGCACCAGCATAAAGCTCAGTATTTTCTTCACAGCTATCTCCCCTTCTCTTTTCCTTATTCTACCACCGCAGCAAAACGGCTTCAAGCAAAAAAAGCACCGCCGGAGGGCGATGCTTTTTTATTATTCTTATTCTTCGATGAGCTTCTTGAGAATCTGCACGGCGTTGCTTGCAGCGCCCTTTCTGATCTGGTCGCCGCAGCACCAGAGAGTAAGGCCCTTCTCATCGCAGAGGTCTTCGCGGATACGGCCAACCCAGACCAGATCCTGATCGGTGGTGTCCAGAGGAGTGGGATAGCAGCGGCCCTGGTAGTCCTCAATGAGCTTGACGCCGGGGAAGGCAGCAATGGCCTTCTGTGCATCCTCAACGGAGATCTTCTCCTCGGTGCGCAGGGTGATGGCGATGGAGTGGGAGCGCATAACGGGCACGCGCACGCAGGTGCAGTTGACCTTCAGTTCCTCATTGTGGAGGATGCGGCGGCCTTCGTTCTGCATCTTCATCTCTTCCTTGGTGTAGTCGTTGCCGTAGGGAGCATCGATGAAGGGGATAACGTTCATGGCGATCTGGGTTGCAAAGGTCTTGACCTCGACCTCTTCACCGTTTGCGATATTCTTCATCTGGCGCTCAAGCTCGGCGATGCCGGCCTGGCCTGCGCCGGAAACTGCCTGATAGGTGCAGGCGTTGATGGTCTTGATTGCGCTGAGCTTGTGCAGGGCTGCCACTGCCATCAGGGCAATGATGGTGCAGCAGTTGGGATTTGCTATGATGCCCTTGTTGTTAAAGGCGTCCTCGCCGTTGATCTCAGGCACTACCAGAGGCACATCGGGATCAAGACGGAAGGCGGAGCTGTTGTCGATGTAGACTGCACCGGCCTTTACCCCCATGGGAGCATAGACCTGGCTCTGCTCGCCCTCAACGGCGCCCAGAACAAAGTCCAGACCCTGGAAGTTTTCTTCCTTGGCCTCAAGGATCATGACCTTTTCGCCCTTGAAGTCTATATACTTGCCTGCGCTTCTTGCGCTGGCCAGAGGTACCAGACGATTGATGGGGATATCATACTCTGCCAGGACCTTCAGCATCTCCTGACCAACTGCGCCGGTGGCGCCCAGAACTGCAACATTGACTGCTTTCATGTTTATTCTCCAATCTACTGATTATTTTTTCATCTTGCCTCTCCCTCTGGGAGAGGTGCCCAATGCGCACACTGGGCGGAGAGGGCTCCACGCCGCTCCTTACAGTTTATCCTGCAAAGCCCTCATAAAGAACTCTGATTGCCTTTTCAAAGTCTGCGTTTTCCACGCCGACAATGATGCTCAGCTCGTCCGCGCCCTGTGCAATGGTGCGGATATTTACGCCGTTGTCGCCCAGCGCCTTGAAGAGCTTGCCGGAGATACCGGGCTTGCTGGTCATCTTGCGGCCGACAGCGGCCACAAGGCTGATGCCTTCCTTGACGGTGAGCTCATCGGGTCTGACTGTCTTCTGCAGGTCAGCCAGAATGTCATAGATGCTGTCGCCCAGAGGCTCGGTGGCGGTGACAAAGGCGTAGGTGTCAAGTCCCAGGGTGATGTGCTCCACCACTGCGTGGTAGCGGTCCAGAATCTCCAGCGCCTTTCTCAGGCTGCCAGACAGGTCCATGTTCCGCTTGATCACGGTGATGATGGAATAGTTCTGCCTTCCTGCAATACCGGTGATGAAGCGCTCTTGCTCGTCATCGTCCTCCTGGATATTGTCCACGATCATGGTGCCGGGGTCCTGAGGACGGTT
Organism: Oscillospiraceae bacterium; assembly: GCA_017410425.1. Taxonomy (GTDB): domain Bacteria; phylum Bacillota; class Clostridia; order Oscillospirales; family Oscillospiraceae; genus Limivicinus. Next base: position 4,834 of record JAFQQV010000041.1, on the reverse strand, counting down.
GGTGTTGCGGATATTGAGGGCTATGCCGGGCTCCTTTACGGGGAGTATGGACTCCTCATGGAGAACGGATGCGCCCATGTAAGCCAGCTCTCTCAGCTCTGCATAGCTTATCTTTTCAATGGGGCTGGGCTGGTCCACGATTCTGGGGTCAGCCATCAGAATGCCGGACACGTCTGTCCAGTTCTCATAAACATCGGCCTGCACCGCAGCTGCTGCCATGGCGCCGGTAATGTCGCTGCCGCCGCGGCTCATCAGCTTTATCTTGCCGCCGGGAAGCTTGCCGTAGAAGCCGGGGATCAGGATTCTGCCGTGCTTTTCATAGGCTTCCTTGATGGCAGAGTAGGTCTTTTCCCTGTCGATATGTCCGTCAAAGCCGAAGAGGATGACATCTGCCGCGTCCACAAACTCATAGCCCAGATACTCAGCCATCAGTCTGCCGGTGAGATACTCACCTCTGGACACCAGCTCGTCCACGCCCATGGACTTGTTGAGCCGGGGCATCAGCTTGTCAAACTCAGCCTCAATATTGTACTCAAGCCCAAGCTCGTCGCGGATTTCCACAAATCTCTTGCGGATAGTCTCTATAATATCGGCGCAGCTTACGCCGTAGGTGATATGTGCATGGCAGAGGTAGAGAAGATCTGTCAGCTTGTGGTCGTCGCCGCTGCGCTTGCCGGCGGCGGAGACAACGATGATCTTTCTGCCTTCCTCGGCCTCCATGATTGCTTTTACTTTTTTGAACTGATCGGCACCTGCCACGGAGGAGCCGCCGAATTTTGCTACCTTCAACATCTATCTTATTTCTCCATTGCTGCAAAGAATATCTTGCCGCCATTGTCGCGGATGGCCTTGGCCTTTTCGTGCATTGCGGTGACGGCGATGGGCTTTACGATACCGCGGACATTTTCGCCGTCCACGCGGCTTTCCTCAAAGTCAAAGCTTGCGGCATCCTTAGCCTCGCATCTTACATAGTAGCCGTGGACACAGGCGGAGTTATCAGCCACAACCTCGTGTACCTTGTCGGTGAACATGGGCACACCGCCAATGCAGTAGAGGTCGCGGATAACTGCGGAAGCGGTGGGATAACGGCCGGCGCCCTGACCGATGTATACAATGGAGCCGGAGTTCTTACCGAAGTACTTGGCCATGTTGAAGTTCTTCAGAACGCTGCACTCTGCAGCGCCGGCAGAGAAGAGCACAGGCTCAACATAGGCGTATACGCTGTCCCCTGCCTCGCCGCCGGAGGTAACAAGACGGGCAGTCAGGCCCATGGCCTGGAAGTCGTTTACGTCTGCTGCGGTGATGCTCTCAATACCCTCGCGGGAAAAGCCGTCCACAGGCAGCTTGTCGTAGGCAACGGCGCAGGCCAGCATGATCTTTCTCAGTGCGTCCATACCGGACACGTCTGCGGTGGGGTCTGCCTCGGCATAGCCCAGCTTCTGTGCAATGCTGAGAGCTTCGGCATAGTCCATGCCTTCGGACTGCATGGAGTCCAGCATGAAGTTTGTGGTGCCGTTGAGTATGCCGCCCAGGGACTCGATCTCATCGTCAAGGGTGGCAATGGACAGATTGTGCAGGAAGGGCACAGCGCCGCCGCAGGCAGCGGAGAAGAGGAAGCTCACGCCGTTTTCAATGGCCAGCTTGTTGAGCTCCACGCCCTTGGCTGCAACAAGAGCCTTGTTGGAAGTGACAACGTGCTTCTTTGCCTTGAGGGCCATGGAGACATAGCTGAATGCAGGCTCCACACCACCCATGACCTCGGCCACAGCGTCGATGCTCTCGTCATTGCAGATGGCCTCCATGGAGGAGACCTTGAAATCCTCATTTTCCTTACCGGCGCGAACCAGAACCAGACCGCGCTCCAGGCCGGGTGCCTTTTCCAGCATGTCCCAGACGCCAACGCCAACAGTACCGAAACCCAAAACTGCAACTTTCATTTATTTCAATCTCCTTATTTTTTCTTTTTTGTCCGTAATATAAAAACACCTGTTTTTAGGATGGCGACAGTATACCACCATGCCCCACAGATTACAAGCTTTTTTGACAAAAAACATACTCAAGTTTAGCTTCTGCCATATGGTGGAAATTTATGCAATTAGTATAAAAAGAAAGAAAAAAGGCTTCCCCCCCGGGGGGGAAGCTGTCTGCGCAGCAGACTGATGAGGGGTTTCATTCCTTACAGATTTAAAACCCCTCATCCGCCTCATTATATTCGGCACCTTCTCCCAAGGGAGAAGGCTTTAATTTGTCCGCGCCTCAGCGCTTCTTGTTGTCTAATGTAACCGCCTTGCCACCTTAGCGTTTGCTCGGCACTCTCGTTTGTGCAAACGCTGTGGCTGCGGTAGAGAAAGACTGACTTCTTCTGCCGCAGGCAGCGTCAGTCTTTTAACGCCTTGCACTTAGCGAAAAAGCGTTCGGGCTTTCGCTTTTCCTCCGCTTTTTCGAGTGCTGCGGTAGACTGTGTTTCCCTGCATCCGCCACCGGCGGCGGGAAACTCAGTCTTCTTCCTCTTCCACGTCCACCAGTATCCAGCTGGTATTTTCCGGGATGTAGTTATCAACCACCGGGACCAGACGGTCGTAGACATTGCCGTACTGGGTGTTGGGCTGCATATCGGCAACATTATAGGAATAGGCGTATTTATCCGTCTTCAGATAGACCCTGTCATAAAGCTTCATGAAATAGGGGCCATTCTGGCCTGTGCTTGTATCGGTCTTTACAAGGCTTGTGAGAGAATCGCAGTAGATGCTCAGCACCTTGTCCTCTCCCCTGTTCTCCAGCTGCTTTGCAATGCCGGCGGCAAGACCGCAGCTTGCAAGGTCGGTACTGCGCTCTGTGGAGATTTCACGGGTATACCTGAGCACCGGGGGATTTTCCTCCGGCAGCGTGGGGTGGGCCAGATCAGCCAGCACGACCTCGTCAAAGCCAAGATCGTACAGCTCCTGCACCATCTCGGCAATCCAAGTGCGCAGATCCAGATTATAGGCATCAAGCCATGTGCCCTTCTCATCCCGGTACATAAAGCCTGTCTCGGTAGCGATGCAATAGGCCGTGGTGCGGGTGGGCAAAGTCTCGTCAATGCAGCAGCTTATCTGGGCCACAAGATATATTCCCTCGTCCTTGAGCATCTGGATAAGCTCCGGCATCTGGGCTGTACGCTCTGTGGGTGCAGAAAGGCTGTAGGCCATTGCCATCTGGGTCTTGCTCTCCCACAGTGTCTCGCCGCTGCGGGGCTTCATCTCCAGAAGCAGGGCGTTACCGGAGACAAGTCTCGCTGCATACTCCAGCAGCTTGTCGCGGCTTATATTCTCCGCCGGCACAAAGATTGCGCGCACCGGGGGTGCATAAGGCTCGGGATTTGCCTCAGCTCCGCTGTAGTTGGGCTCGTCAAAGACGATCTCGGTCTGAATCTTGGGGAAATTCTTTATCTCCCTGCCGGAGCTGTCCACAGTAGTTGCACCGGGCTCCTTGAGAATAGGCAGTTCCACGCTGACACCGTCGTCAGTTATAACGGCGTACTTCTGCATGCCGTAAAACAGCACCATCGCCAGCGAGAACAGAAGCAGCAGCACTATGAAGGGGATAAGGGCGTGGTTTCTTCTTTTGCGCCTGCCCTTATAAAACTCCTGTACTCTTGCCAAAGTATCAGCCCTCGATCATTGCGATGCGGCGGATATGGCGCTCGTCATTGGAGAAGGGGGTGTCCAGGAAGGTATCCACGATCTTCAGAGCCAGACCTTCGCCCACAACTCTTGCGCCCAGAGCCAGCATGTTTGCATCGTTGTGCTCGCGGGTAGCCTGAGCGGAGAAGCAGTCACCACACAGGGCGGCGCGAATGCCGGGAACCTTGTTTGCGGTGATGGAGATACCGATGCCGGTGCCGCAGATGATGATGCCGCGCTGGCACTCGCCGGATGCAACAGCCTGGGCTGCTGCCTTGCCGTATACAGGGTAGTCCACACTGGCATCGCTATAGCAGCCGTAGTCCTTATATTCAAGACCTCTCTTTTCGAGGTGAGCCATTATTGCCTTCTTGAGCTGAAATCCGCCGTGGTCACATGCAATTGCGATCATATAATTATCCTCCGTAAGAGTATTTTTCTACAATTTTATATATTATCATTATGAGAAGAAAGCTTCAAGTCTAAACTGTGAATTAAAGCTCTCTCCCCATTTAAAGGCTTCCCCGCCTGTGCCCCAGAGGGTACGGGGGGAAGCTGTCGCGCAGCGACTGATGAGGGGTTTAATATCCCCCAGTCTCCACAACGCAAAAACCGCCGTGTCTTTCGACACAGCGGTTTTAATAAGGCTAAATTACTTTGCGTTCTTTGCCAGATCGCACAGTGCGGTGAAAGCAGCGGGATCGTGAATAGCAGTCTCAGAGAGCATCTTGCGGTTCATGTCGATACCGGCCAGCTTCAGACCGTGCATGAAGCTGGAGTAGTTCATGCCGTTCATCTTGCATGCTGCGCTGATACGGGTGATCCACAGCTTACGGAAGTCGCGCTTCTTCTGCTTGCGGCCGACGTATGCGTAGCGGCCGGACTTCATAACCTGCTCATTAGCCATCTTATAGTGACGGGACTTGTTGCCCCAGTAACCCTTAGCAAGGCCGAGAACCTTGTTTCTGTGCTTGCGGGTCATCATTGCGCCTTTAACTCTTGCCATTTGTTCTTCCTCCTATTTCCGGCTCGCCTTATTTATAAGGGATCATTTTCTTGATGGTGGCCTCGTTGGTTACATCGGCATAAGCCTCAGAACGCAGACGACGGCAGCGCTTGCTGTCCTTCTTGGTGAGGATATGGCTCTTGAATGCGTGTGCGCGCTTTACCTT
>JAFQQV010000005.1 GCA_017410425.1 Oscillospiraceae bacterium | reverse complement strand
ACGAGATGGAAGCTGGCCAGAAGGGTCTTGCTACCCTGTGCATCGGCGGCGGCAGGGGCGTCTCCACCATCGTTGTGAAGCTCTAATCAATAAGCACACAACCCTCACGGGCAGCGCTTCCCGCTGCCCGTGCCTTAAAAAGGCATTATTACATTAAATTATAAAAATAAATTTGGAGGATTATTCTATGAAGATAGCAGTTTTCGGCGCCGGCACCATGGGCAGCGGCATCGCACAGGTTTTCGCACAGAACGGCCACCAGGTTCTCCTGTATGCAAGCTCCGTTTCTTCCGCACAGAAGCACAAGGATAAGCTGGGTGCATCCCTGCAGAAGCGCGTTGAGAAGGGCAAGATGGCTCAGGAAGCTCTCGATGCTCTGATGGCAAACATTTTCTGCGAAGAGCAGTCCGCATGCGCTGATGCTGACCTCATCATCGAGTGCGTCAAGGAAGAGATGGGCACCAAGAAGGCTCTGCTCAAGGAGCTGGATGAGATCTGCAAGCCCGAGTGCGTTTTCGCCTCCAACACCTCTTCTCTGTCCGTTTCCGAGATGGGCGCTGGCCTGAAGCACCCCGTCATCGGCATGCACTTCTTCAACCCCGTGCCCAGCATGAAGCTCGTTGAAGTTATCCGCGGTGCCAACACCACTCAGGAAACCTTCGAGTTCATCTACAACCTGTCCAAGGAAATCGGCAAGGATCCCGTTGAGGTCAACGAGGCTCCCGGCTTTGTCGTCAACAAGATCCTCATCCCCATGATCAACGAAGCTATCGTTGTTCTGGAGACCGGCGTTGCTTCCGTTGAGGACATCGACAAGGCAATGCAGCTCGGTGCAAACCATCCCATGGGCCCCCTCGCTCTGGCTGACTTCATCGGTCTGGACATCTGCCTGGCCATCATGGACACCATTTACAACGACACCTGCGACTCCAAGTACCGTGCAGCCACCCTGCTGCGCAAGATGGTTCGCGGCGGCCAGCTGGGCAAGAAGTCCGGCAAGGGCTTCTACGACTACTCCAAGAAGTAATCGAAGAATCAGAAATAACAAACATCCCGGTCTTACGACCGGGATGTTTTTTTGTTCTTGACACTTGGATGCGGGGCTATATAATACTTGTTCATATAGAACAATCCGGAGAGACAGTATGAAATATTTCGAAAAGCATCCTATGATTATGGTAGCCGTTGCGGTTTTTGGCTGTGCGGCTGCAGGCGTTTTTGTAAAGACTTCCGAAGCACCCTCCGTGGTTACGGCAGCTGTCCGACTGTTGTGGACGGTACTGCTTTTGAGCCCTGTTACTCTCGGCAGTAAAAGCTTCAGACAGGAGCTTGCGGGTATTGACCGCAAATCCCTACTGCTTGGATGCCTCAGTGGACTTTTCCTTGCGGCCCATTTTACAATCTGGTTTGAGTCGCTGAACTATACCTCTGTAGCAACTTCCACCACTATCTGCTGCACCGAGGTGGTATGGGTGACCATAGCCTTCTGCATTTTCCTTAAAGGCAAGATTTCACCCATGGCTGTGGCTGCCATTGCGGTGACCCTCTTTGGCAACGTGCTCATTGCCTGGGTGGACTTTGCCAGCGGTTCAGGGCTATACGGTGATATACTGTCTTTGATTGCAGCTATTCTTCTTGCCTGCTATACCGTGCTGGGCAAAATCCTGAGAGAGAAGCTGTCTACCACTGTGTATACTTATATCTGCTACTCTGCTTGTGCTGCAGCGCTGCTTATTTGCTGCCTTGTGCAGGGTCATGGACTTTTTGAGTACGGCATGAGTCCCATTGTTTCCGGCCTTATGCTGGCGCTTTTCTCCACCATTATGGGCCACAGCATATTCAGCTGGTGTCTCAAGTTCCTGTCGCCCTCTTTTGTGTCGGCTTCCAAGCTCTGCATACCGGTGGTATCGGCGGTGCTGGCACTGTTCTTCTTTGGCGAAGTTCCTACAGCCTTACAGATTGTAGGCTGCGTGATTATCCTTGGCGGCATGCTCTGGTATTATAGTATTGAGAGCAAGAAAGTGTAAATTCTTGTGGTATCTGCGTTGATGTGCTATAATATTATCAGATCGAATACTGCATGAAAGGGGATTTCTAAATGAACAAAACTTCCAGAGTGCTGTTGAAAGCGGCGTTGGGATACGCAGCAACAGCCGGAATTTTCTGCCTTGGTTTAGTAAGCTGTGTGGCCTATGGCATAAAGAACAAAACTGTAAAAAATCCTCTTAAAAAAGAAGAAGCACCAGAAGAAAAAGACGAATAATGAACCACCCGCTGCATCGCAGCGGGTGGTTATCGTTTTATAAGCAAATAGAATAAAAGAGAGGAGACTTGGTGCCTTACCAGTCCTGCGGGACTGTGCGGACATGATTCAAGTCTCATTCTCGCCCGTATACCAAAAAAGAGCCAGTCCGTATGGACTGACTCTTTTTTTGAAAGTAGAGACCTATTCTGATACGAAATGCACACCCATCTGACAAATCGTTAAAAGGTATTGGGAATCGTTAAAAAGTGCACCGCTTACTTCATTCGCTGTGCAAGTTTTATACGGTTCTTCCAGTCTGCCGGTTTGCGCATCCACCGCTCGTCTAAGTTAGAAACAAAGCCCTTGCGATCGCCGTTTTCGTCAGGAACAGCACGAAGTATTGGTGCAGCGGTAACAGGTGTTGCTTTCCAATAGGCAATCAGCTCCTGCTTCATTTTCTCATAGCCCTTTGTTCCTTCCTTCAGCTGAAGGGAGAGTATTTTCTTTGCCCAAAGTTCGTATTCTGCCTCTGAAGCATCCCAGAAGCTGACGAGCTGTTCAACCACCTCTGGGATGTTGACCATCGGTACGGTAATGCCATTGGCCTTATCGTAATCCTCTATGTATTTTCTTGCCTGTACCAGCAGTTCTTCTCTGTTCATAGTGGTATGCTCCTTCCTGTTGTGTGTGAATTGTTCCCGTTACATTATTCCTCCCGATTTGCCGTGAAGTCCGGCTCTGCACCGCAGATGCTGCAGCGCCAACCATAAACGGAGAAGTTACATTCATTCGGGTCTTTGCCGTAGCAGAAGCCGCCGGTCAGGTCTTCCACACCGCCTGCAAGGGGAATATTGCAGTCATCGGGGCAGACGCGCCGTTTTTCCCATTTGTGCTGGCATTCGGATTTCATGGCATACATTCCTCGCTTTCTTCCGTTTCGTCGATGATCAAATCATACAGCACTGAGACGCCGCCGTTTTTCATTAAAGTTGCAGAAGATTTCTTTTTTTCAGGCGTTCGCCGGCAAGGTAACGTTGGGTGTTACTTTGAATAATTAATATACCACTGCTGCCCGTCTATGAGGACTGTTGTCCAGAGGTGGTCGTCACCGTAATCGAATAATATCCGACCGTCCTCTTCGATGATCCACACACGATGATCATCCACCGCCGACCATGTAATTGCTTTACCGTGCATAGTGCCGCTTTTATCCTTGTTCAGAACGATCGTCAGATTCGTGCTTTCATCCGAAAAATCCTCAGGGGATAGCGAGTGCTGCGTATTTCCGGGGATAAGTTGATACTCGCCCACAAGGGCCTTTTCTGCCGAGGTGAGCCCGCATCCTGTGCAAACCAGGATACAAACGGCTAACATCACGCACAATATTGCTGTACTTGGGTTTTTCATGGTTTCCTCCTTGTTTGTATAGGCTTTCTTGTTATTCAGGACATGCGATTTTCATTTTCTCCCGTTTTGTCGATGTGGGAATCATACAACGCGAAGGCGCTGCTGTTTTTCATAAATTCCATTCCTTTTTACAGGCTTATCCCATTTACCGCTTTCCATCGCCGCCGCAGTTTTCGCAGCGGCGTCACCGACTGCCCAGCCAATCGTGCCCCATCAATTTACAGATAAGTCCCATAGCATTTCCTCCCGATTTGCCGTGAAGTCCGGCTCTGCGCCGCACAGATTAAAGTTTTATCCGCAAAAAGTTGATGGTGTCCTCGTAATGTTTCGCCTCCTCGGGCGCGATGAGTTCAAGGCGACGGGCGGCGGTCAAATTCACCGTGCGCCCGAAGCCTCCTCGGAGGAGAACGTCTGTCAGCAGCTTTATATCGGAGATTTTGGCGGCGGCACGGCATTTGTCCGCCTCGGAGATATAGGGCTTCTCAATGAGGCGGAAGCGATGAACATTATCCAGCTTGTCCTGCGCCAGACTCTGTATCTTGGGGAGATTGCTGCCGTCGGCGGCGATCTCCAGCAGGATGTTCTGATCGCTGAGCTGGTTCAGCGCCTGAATTCGATCTGTCTCATATTTACTCTCTCTCACCAGTCTGGATAGCCAGTATTGGTTGGTGATGACTTCAATCTCTTTTCTTCGCCGAATGGAGTCTTCTTCGCTCATGGCAGCCTGAAAGTGCTGATACACGATCTCATCGGGAGAGAGCTCTCTCTGCGCGGCTAAAGGCTCTTTCGGAGCAGATGTCTCCGGTTGTCGTGACAGGGTTTGCTGCCTTGTTGTGCTTTGGCTTAAAGATTAAATCGAAAAGTCCCATGACTATCCCCTCCGATTTGCTGTAATTGGTTTTGCAGATTGTTTAAGAATATACTGATGTAATTTTAGCTATATGATATATCAAAAGCAAACAGATGTAAATATCAGTTGCTGTTACCGATAAAGAATAGAAAAATCTTTTTAAATAGGGGCTTTTGCAAAAAGAAACTGGACACCCGCTTCGATACTCATTGTATCAAAACTGGTGTCCAGTTATGGTGCGAGAGAGGAGACTTGGTGCTTTACCAGTCCTGCGGGACTGGTAAACAAAGTATTCGCCAGTTTGCGAACTGGCTCATGCACAGCCCACCGGGCTGTGCGGACATGATTCAAGTCTCATAGGCATAAAAAAAGAACACCCCATCCTTTCGGATGAGCTGTTCTTTTTGGTGCGAGAGAGGAGACTTGAACTCCCACGTCGGTTGACACACGCCCCTCAAACGTGCCTGTCTACCTGTTCCAGCACTCTCGCATATTTAACCGAGGCGCCGGTCGCATTTAAGACCCTTACGCCTATTTCGGTTCGCCACATTCAAGGCATAAGGAATTATAGCAGATAAAATAAATTTGTCAAGGACTAAATCAAAAAAACTTTTTTATTTATTTTTTTCGAGTTTAAGTTGAGGCAAAAACAGCTCTTTTACGAACAGGGACACAAGAGCCAGAAGCACCAGAATAAGCGCGATTGCGCCATAATTCATGGTCAGCAGCCAACGCATTTTTAGATATGCGTGGTAGCCCAGAATAGAGGCAAACTGAGTGAGAACTGCCACGGGAATGGCCCAGGGGAAGTATATGAAGGCCAGAACCACAGTCATAACATCTGCAAGGAAGAAATATCTGTCGTGCATGTGGGGCAGCAGGAAGGGGATACCAAGGGACAGCAGAGCGGCGGCAATAATAATCTGCTTGTCGCCCATGGCCTTGCGCTTTACAAAGCAGAGCCCCAGCACAGCAAACATGAAAGCAAAGGCGGCGATAATACCGGCGGTGGAAGCTGCGGCCTCGTCCTGCACGTATCTGAACAGCGCGAAGATAGAAGGGGAGTTGTAGTTCAAGCCGCTGCCGATGGAACCGGTCTGGCTTGCATAGAGGGTCAGGGTTTCCACAAAGGGCTTACCCATAATAACTGCGGGAATAACAAGGGCAATGTAGAAAGCAGGGAAGAGGGCCAGATGCCAGAGTTTGTACTTCTTTGTGAAAAGCAGCACTGCCATGATGGGCAGGATAAACACCGCCTGCAGCTTGAAGCCGAAGGAGAGGGTAAAGCAGAGTACAGAGGGGATGGGCCTGTCGTCAAGCGCGAGCCATAGACCCAACAGCGCCAGGGCAGCATAGATGCTGTCGCACTGGGCCCAGAGAGAGCCGTTGAGAAAAACAGTGGGCAGCAGCAGAACCGTGAAGAAGCTTGCGAGCTTGAGGTTATTGTTGTCTCTCACAAGACCCACCAGCATCATCACGCTGTATGCCAGCAGCACATCAAAGCAGATGCTCAGTAATTTTATGAGGTACAGATCATTTACCGGCAGATAGGAGAAGAGACATAGAAAATACATATAGGGAATATTGTAATTGCCCAAAGGTGCGCTGAAAGCCTTCACGCCGCCGTTTACTCTGTAATACTCAACCCATTTGCTGAGAAAGTCCTGATAATCCAGAGTCTGATAATCAAAGCAGAGCGTGCGCAGATAAAAGGCCAGGATGATCAGACCGTATGTGGCAACAACGCGGTTGACGCTGTCCATGACGCCGCTGTTTTTCAGCAGCCACAGGGCCAGAAAGGCCTCGATAAAGATAATTGACAGAACAAAAGTGTCCATAGCTCATGCCTCCGGGGGGATTGTTACAGCCATTATAACCCATAGCAGGGGACAAATCCACAAAAAAATAAGCCGGTACATGGAGCACCGACTGAAATTTCAATATTTAACAAAATTATCCTTGACTTTCGCGCGCGCGTAATGGTAGAATAACTTGCTATGTATGCAAAAAGCGAAGGCCATAAGCCTCCACTTTCATCTGAGTACAGTATAGCATCACTAAAGCATAAAATCAACACCGGTTGAGAAGAACCTGACAACACAACCGGGTGTTTCAAAATTTTAAGGAGAGTGCGCCAATGCCAAAAGATGTCATGTATGGCAAGACTCTGCGAAAGAGCTTTGCCCGCACCCAGGAGATAATGGAAATGCCCAACCTCCTGGAGATCCAGAAGAGTTCCTATAAGTGGTTTTTGGAGACCGGCCTGCGTGAGGTCTTCAAGGACGTGGATTCCGTCACCGACTATTCCGGCAATCTTGAACTGAGCTTCATCGATTACTCCATGAACGAGAAGCCCAAGTACAACGAGGAAGAGTGCAAGGCCAGAGACGCCACATTTGCCGCCCCTCTCAAGGTCAGAGTGCGCCTGCGCAATAAGGAGACCGAAGAGATCAAGGAGCAGGAGATCTTCATGGGCGACTTCCCCCTGATGACCGCCGGCGGTACCTTCATCATCAACGGTGCTGAGCGCGTTATCGTTTCTCAGATCGTCCGTTCCCCCGGTATGTACTTCTCCAAGGAAGTGGACAAGGCAATGATCAGCACCTACGGTTCTACCATCATTCCTTACCACGGCGCATGGCTGGAGTATGAGACTGATGCAAACGACGTTTTCTACGTCCGTATCGACAAGAACCGCAAGCTGCCCATCACCTGGTTCATCAAGGCAATGGGTGCCTACGATGCAGAACGTCCCTCCACCTGGCTCAGCTGCGTTGACAACCCCGGCATCGGTGTCATCACCAATGAGCGCATCAAGGAAGTTTTCGGCGAGGACGAGCGCATCATCGCCACTCTCGACAAGGACACTTCCGAGAGCCGTGACGAGTGCCTGCTGGAGATCTACCGCAAGCTGCGTCCCGGTGATCCCCCCACTGTCGAATCTGCAGAGACCCTGCTGGACGGCCTGTTCTTTGACCGCCGCCGCTATGAGATCTCTGATGTTGGCCGTTACAAGTTCAACAAGAAGATGAGCCTCTTCCCCCGTATTGCCGGCTTCAAGCTGGCCGAGCCCGTAGCTGACCCCTTCACCGGTGAGCTTCTGGCAGAGGAAGGCGAGTTTGTCTCCCGCGAGAAGGCCAAGGAAATTGCAGACGCCGGCGTTATCAGCGTTATGCTGGACGTTGAGGGCAAGAAGGTCCGCGTCTTCTCCAACGGTATGGTTGATATCCGCCGCTTCGTCGACTTTGACCCCGCAGAGCTGGGCGTCAAGGAGAGAGTGCGCGGCATCATCATGAAGCAGCTGTGCGAGCAGTTCCAGGGCGACGCTCTCAAGGCCGCTATCAAGGAGAACATTGACATTCTCGTTCCCAAGCACATTGTTGCTGACGATATGTTTGCATCCGTCAACTATCTCAACTGCCTTGCCCACGGCATTGGCAACGCTGACGATATTGACCACCTGCCCTTCCGAGAAGGTGGGTATCCGGGCAGGAGATCGCATCACCCATGTAAATGATACCTT
>JAFQQV010000040.1 GCA_017410425.1 Oscillospiraceae bacterium | reverse complement strand
TTCATGACCTGGGATCAGATGAAGGACGAGATCAAGAACGTCGTCAAGCTCTTTGACGAGGTCTACTCTGTCTTTGGTCTGAGCTATCAGATCGAGGTTTCCACCATGCCCGAGGATCATATGGGCGACGAGAAGGATTGGGATTTCGCCACTGAAACTCTCAAGGCTGCCGTTGAAGAAATGGGCAAGAGCTACGTTATCAACGAGGGCGACGGCGCATTCTACGGCCCCAAGCTGGACTTCCACCTGGCCGACTCTCTGGGTCGTACCTGGCAGTGTGGCACCATCCAGCTGGATATGCAGCTGCCTGAGCGCTTCGAGCTTGAGTACGTGGGTGAAGACGGTGCAAAGCATCGCCCCGTTATGATCCACCGTGTCGTTCTCGGCTCTATCGAGCGCTTCATCGGCGTTATCACCGAGCACTTTGCCGGTGCATTCCCTGTGTGGCTCTCTCCTGTTCAGGTCAAGGTCATGCCCATCACTGACCGCACCGCAGACTATGCCAAGGATGTCTGCGCCAAGCTCTCCGAGCTGGGTATCCGTGCCGAGACTGATCTGCGCAATGAGAAGATCGGTTACAAGATTCGCGAGGCTCAGATGCAGAAGCTTCCCTACATGCTGGTCGTTGGCGACCGCGAGGCCGAGGCCGGCGCTGTTGCTGTCCGTACCCGTACCGGCGAGGATCTGGGAGCAATGCCTCTGGATGCATTCATTGCCCGCATCACCGAGGAAATCAAGACCAAGGCAAAATAAACGTATAAAGCAATCCAAACCCTCACAGACTAAGAAAAATGTCTGTGGGGGTTTTTCGATGAGAAAACACAGTAGAAAGACGATTCTGACACTGAGTGTCCTTATAACATTGAATATATTCTGTCTCGCTCTCTCGCAGCAGGCCTCAGCTGATCTATATAAAAAAGGCGCAAGCGGGGCAACTGTCAGGGAGATCCAGACCCGCCTCAAGGACTGGGGCTATTATGAGGGCAGCGTGGACGGAGTCTATGGCAGCCAGACCGAAAAAGCGGTGCGGTACTTTCAGCGCAAGAACGGACTGAGCGTGGATGGGCAGGTGGGGGATCAGACCCTTGCTGCTCTGGGGATGCAGCCTTCCGGAAACTCTGCTGCCTCGGGCAGCAATTCAGGCAGCAGCGGTGACCTTGATTTGCTTGCCCGGCTTATTTCCGCCGAAGCAAGGGGAGAGCCCTACGAGGGACAGGTTGCAGTAGGCGCAGTAGTGCTCAATCGTGTTGAGCATCCTTCTTTCCCGAATTCGATCTCTGGGGTCATATACCAGACGGATGCCTTCACCTGTCTCTACGATGGACAGTTCAACGAGCCTGTGGCTGAGAGCGCTTACAGAGCTGCTCAGGACGCTCTCAATGGCTGGGATCCCAGCTATGGGGCGATATATTACTTTAATCCGGCCACTGCCACCAGTGCCTGGATATGGTCAAGACCGCTTATTGTTACGATCGGAAGACATCGCTTCTGCTCATGAAATGTTGAATTGTTAATATTTATAGAGTATAATGTGCCCATCAAAGTATAGGAGAAGATTGTATGGCATACTGTAATGAATGCGGCGCCTATATACCTGATGGGCATACAAAATGCCTCGCCTGCGGCTATGACGAGACTGAGGCTAAGGCAGAACAGGCAAAGCAGGCTGAAGCATATGAATATAAATATGAGGAACCCAAACGCTTTGATACTGACTTTCTTAAGGAACAGCTGGAGCAGCAGCGCAGGCGCCAGCAGGAGAACAGCCGTAAGTGGGCGGAGACTGAGAGGACACAGAGAGAGCGGGCTCAGAAACAAAACAAAGCTTATACGAGTTCAAGCCGCTCTACCGATACAAAGAAGTATTCAACGCCTACAAACTATTCAACTAACAGGATCCTTTCTGCTCTGAGCTATATTGGTATTCTGTTTGTACTTCCTTATCTCATTTGCCAGAATGATTCCTTTGCGCGCTTCCATGCAAAGCAGGGTATGATACTTTTTATCGCTTCCATTGTTGCCGATATAGTGGCATCAATATTCGGCCTTGGATGGGTAGTGTCTATTGCAAAGCTATACTTTATATATAAGGGAGTAAGCAACGTACTTAACGGCAGGAGAGAAGTTCTTCCTTATATTGGCAGTTTGATCTGAAAACAGCTGTATTTTGTGGCTTTTATAAAGAGAAAAACACAAGATTTAGAAGTTCAAAAAAACTTGAAAAAATCTTAAAAAAAGTGTTGACAAATGGCAGTTATAGGTGCTATATTATCCAAGCACTGAGGCGATGCCTCAAGTTCTAAAAAAGAAACACCGAAAAAATTCAAAAGAATTTGAAAAAAGGTGTTGACAAATGAAGAACGATGTGCTAATATAAACAAGCTGTCGCCGAGAGGCGCGGCTGAGAATGTACCTTGAAAATTGAACAATGTAAGAAAACAAGCTTATGCTAAATAAGCACCAGAAAAGGGTTTTCGGTTGTCGAAAAGACAACTTAATTAATTTCTTTTGAGAGCTAGTAAGCTTCAATTAATGATTTGAACAGGACTTGATTGTCGCTGTTTAGATACAATTTATTGAGAGTTTGATCCTGGCTCAGGATGAAC
>JAFQQV010000039.1 GCA_017410425.1 Oscillospiraceae bacterium | reverse complement strand
CCCCACTCATTGTCGTACCAAGCGACGAGCTTGACGAAGTTGTCGTTGAGAGCGATACCGGCCTGTGCATCGAAGATGGAGGTGTGGGAGTCGGTGCGGAAGTCGGAGGAAACGACCTCGTCATCAACGTACTCCAGAACGCCAGCCATGGGGCCTTCGGAAGCAGCCTTGAGAGCAGCGCAGATCTCTTCGTAGGTAGCGGCCTTCTCCAGACGGACAGTCAGGTCAACAACAGAGATGTCGCCGGTGGGAACGCGCATTGCCATACCGGTCAGCTTGCCCTTGAGCTCGGGGATGACCTTGCCGACTGCCTTTGCAGCGCCGGTGGAGGAGGGGATGATGTTGTTGTAGATGGAACGTGCGCCGCGCAGGTCCTTCTTCTTGGGGAAGCCGTCAACGATGGCCTGGGTAGCGGTGGAAGCGTGAACGGTGGTCATGAGGCCTTCGATGATGCCGAAGTTCTCGTGCAGAACCTTTGCCATGGGAGCCAGGCAGTTGGTGGTGCAGGAAGCGTTGGAAACGAACTGCATGTCAGCAGTGTACTTGTCGAGGTTTACGCCGCAGACGAACATGGGGGTGTCGTCGGAAGCGGGGCCGGACATAACAACGACCTGTGCGCCAGCGTCGATGTGAGCCTGTGCCTTCTCCTTGGTCAGGTAAGCGCCAGTGCACTCGAGAACGTACTCAACACCCAGCTCGCCCCAGGGCAGCAGCTTAGCGTCACGGTAGGACTTGTCAGACAGAACCTTAACGGTCTTGCCGTTAACGGTGATGGTGCTTGCTTCGTCGTCAGAGGTGACAACGCCGGGGAAACGGCCGTGAACGGTGTCATACTTTACGCAGTATGCAACGTGGGATGCGGGGTGGTTGGGAGCGCTGATTGCAACGACCTCGATGTCGTCAGACTGGATAGCAGCGCGGAATGCCAGGGAACCGATGCGACCGAAACCATTGATGGCTACTTTGATCATGTTAATATCCTCCAATTTAATGAAAATACTATAATCGTTGCTTTGTTGATGCCGCACTAACAGCACTAACATAGCGTATAAATAATAACATATAATATTTGTAAAAAGCAATATATAAATCGTCTAAAAACTAACAAAATTCTGCTGAATTTCCACCGTTTATCAATGCTTTAGTGCACATCGTATTGTATATTTTGTCCAGATTTGTTAGAATAATGCCGTTAAAAACAGGGAGGGTGCCAAAATGCTTCAAATATCTGCAGAATTACTGGCCATGGCGGGCGAATCCGCCGTGCTCATAAAAAACGGAAAGGTGGTCTTTGCCAACAGCGGAGCCCGGGTTTTGCTGGGTCGGGACTGCGAAGGCAAGAGCGTCAGAGCAATTTTGGGCGATGAGCTGGCTGAGATTCAGTCTGCTTCCTTTATCGGTGATTTTAAGATCAATGGCAAAAGCCATATTGTGCGGGTACGCAGCATTGATAATGTAAAAGCCTTTTTTATCTCCGAAAGCAATGACAAGCCTAATCTTATAAGCGATGCTTTTATCTATTCGCTCAGAAGCTGCCTCATGAGCATCAATATGACTCTGTCCATGCTGCACAGCAATGAGGAGCTGCCGGCAGACGTAAAGAAAAATCTTACTGAAATAAACCACGAGGCTTTCAAGATAAAGCGCATCCTTTCCAACATCAGCACCATCCGCTCCCTTTGGGACGAGAGTCTTGTATTTTCACCCATATTTATTAATCTTTCAGAAATGTTGGCTAGGCATATGGACAGTATACGCACTCTCTTCCACGGGCTTGAAATCCGTTTCTCAGCCCCGGAGCCTGTCATGCTGTACGCCGATCCTGCATTGATTGAAACCCTTATACTCAATCTCCTGTCCAACTGCTGCCTGCACGCTAAAGACTGCACGCGCATAAGCATCTCCCTCATAAAGTTGAAGGAAAAGGCCATACTTTGCGTGGACGATGATGGCTGCGGTATCTCAGCCGACGAGCTGCACGAGGTCTTTGACCGCTATCGCCACGGCTTTGCCCTGAGGGACATGGGCCAGGGCGCCGGGCTGGGCCTTACGGCCGCAAGGCTTATTGCCAATCTGCACGGCGGCACGCTGCTGATGGAGAGCAGGCAGGATATAGGTACGGCGGTGAGAGTATCGCTCAGCCTGAGTCCTTATGCAGACGCCCCTCTCAAGCAGCCAGAGATTCAGCCGGATTTGTCCATAACAAATCTTCTGACCGGACTTGCAGACTGTCTGCCCTCAGAGTTTTACTCAGAAAAATTTGCAGATTAAGTCAAGACCACCCGCATAGCGGGTGGCTTGCACTGGCCATATAAGGGCTTAAAACTGGCCAAGCCTTAAGGCTTGCGAATAATTTTTCTCTTGCATACACAGCCCACTGCCAACATAGTTGACAACGGTGTCTTTTATTGGCCCCCTCTGACGAGGGGGCTGTCGAGCGCTTGCGTGAGACTGGGGGAGAGAAATTCCTTTAACACTTTCTCTCCCTCCGTCATTTGCTTTGCAAATGACACCTCCCTCTGATGAGGGAGGCTTTCCGCTACGGCGGAACTACTCATAGGCATAGCCCGTGGTTTTCGGGTGACAATTAAAACTCCTGTGTGAAAAACACACAGGAGTTTTTTGATTATATCCCCATATTAAGCGGACTATTGTCCCGGTCAATCTCAAGCTCGGGGCAGCAGGCCGCAATGGCTTCGAGGATCATATCCTCGCTCTTTTTCTTTTCCAGCATGAAGTCCTTGAAAGTATCGCCATAGTAAAGGCGCAGGCAGACCATGGGGATCTGCTTGCCACAGGTGCCGGCAACGCTGACGGCGGTGTTCTTACTTTTGACCTTTGTCAGGGACTTATAGGGCAGGTACTGGGTGCCGGGAAAAGCGGGGAAATATATGGCCTCCGCTCCGTACCTGAATTGCTCCACCCGCTTTGAGGCGCGATAGTCTTCCTTTGCGTTTTCAATTGTGAGTTCTGTAATGCTTTTGAGTTCGAATAAGGGCATAATTTCGCCTTCTTTCCTTTGTATAAAATTTTTATCTTATGCGTCAGCCGTAAATACCGCCGCCGATAAACTCGCGTATAAGGGCATCCGGTGCCACTTCGCTTTCATCTATCTCGCCGAACATCTGCAGCGCCGGGAGAATGGTCTTGAGCTCGTCAAAGCGCTCAATTCCTTCAGGGATGGACATGAAAAGCTCCGTTGCCATATTGACATATACCGCAGGCTCATAGGCAAAAGAGGTGTCAAACTGGTAGTTTGCCTTGTCCTTATAGGGGGAAATGTACAGCTTTTCGCCCCGGCGGACATTGGCCCACATGCTCATGGTTTCACCGGGAGGAGAGCCGCGGAACTTATAGTCGCGCACCATGCGGCGCATGAGACGGAACCAGGTGCGCTTGAACATAATCTCGCCGTTATACTCAACATCGCTTCTGGCGGAGATGTAGAGCTTGAAGGCATCGGGGAAATGATCGGCAATCATGCCGTTGAGGGCATGGATACCCTCAAAGATGACTATCTCGTCCTTATCCAGCTTGATGGACTTGGAAAAAGCGCTGTCGCGCATACGGCGGGAAAATTCGTACTTGGGCACGAATATGCGCTCTCCCCTTTCAAGCTTTGCAAAATGCTCGCGCATAAGCTCCATATCCACGCAGAGAGGAGACTCCAGATCCAGCTCTCCGCTCTCGGTGCGGGGTGAGCTTGCATCCACAGTTTTGAAGTAGTCATCCATGGCCACATAGTGTGTGCCGATGCCGCGGCGCTTCAGCTCCTCGGCAACGTTCATGGATGTGGTGGTCTTGCCGGAGCCGGAGGGGCCGGAGAGCAGAACAATGGGGCTGTTTTTCCGGTTTTCAGCAATCAGGTCAGCAGCCTTCGAAACCCTATCCCTATAGGCCTGGTCGCACTCTGCCATAAATTCCTTTCTGTCGGTTACGGTTCTGAAATTAACGTTTGTAAGATCGTATGCCATGTTTATACCTCCTCTGCAAATGCACGGTAAAACTCGCAAATACCGGTTTTGTCGGCGCAGGTTTTGTCAATATTATTAATATATTCCAAGGGATATTTGGGTGCCATAAGGCGGATATTCCTGCCGGAGTCCGGCCTTATCAGCTTGGTGGAGCCACCGCCGCCCATGGCGATGATGCTTCTCAGCTCCTCCATGATAACAATATTGTAGAGATTGATGCGGCCATTCCTGGCCCAGCCCACATTTTCAAAGCCACCGGACATGAACTTCTGGCGGTAGAGATAATAGGGCGCATAGCCTGCACCGCTCAGTCGCTCCCCTGCGTAATCCAGCATTTGGGAAACTTCCTCAGCCGTAGGTATTTCTATACCCTCCAGCGTGATTCTGGAGCCTTTTTTAAGGCTCAGGGTGTGGATGGTGATATTCTCTGCCCCCAGAGCCAGCACCTTCTCCACCGTGTCTCTGAAGCCCTCCACGCTGTCTCCGGGCAGGCCTGCGATGAGATCCATGTTCACATCAAAGCCACCCACCTGACGGACAATCTCAAGGGCATCGATAATATCCTGCGCGCTGTGCCGGCGGCCGATAAGCTCCAGCACTCTGTCATCCATGGTCTGGGGATTGACGCTCAGCCTGTCAACACCGTGGGCCCGCAGCACCTCCAGCTTATCCCGGCTGATGGTATCGGGTCTGCCGGCCTCAACGGTATATTCCCGCAGCGCGCTCAGATCAAACTCCTGCTCCAGAAGGCTGCAGAGTCTGTCCAGCTGCTTTGCGTTCAATGTAGTGGGTGTGCCGCCGCCCATGTACAAGGATACCGGGCGCAGACCCAGCTCCTTTATTCTGGCTGCGGTGGCGATAATCTCTTTCTCCAGCGCTTCAAGGAAGGGCGGGATAAGCTTCATGCTCTTTTCCACCGACTGGCTGACAAAGCTGCAATAGGAGCAGCGGGTAGGGCAAAAAGGTATACCCACATAGAGGCAGACGTCCTTCTCATCCATTGAGGCTTCCGCCTTCAGAGTCTCCCTTGTGGTGGCAAGGCAAAGCTCCGCCCGCTCAAGGCTTACATCATACTGGTTTATAAATTCCGCCAGAGCCGCCTGCTCATCAAGGCCGGAGTTGATAAGCCCCGCCAGCAGTTTGCCGGGTCGCACGCCGGTAAGAGCGCCCCAGGCCGGTTTTTTTCTGCCGGAGCGGAGAACCGCCCTGTAGGCCGCATTCTTTATAAGCCGCTGGCAGACCCTGTCGGTAAGAAGCGCATCACCCATCTGGCTGTTATCAGCCCTTGCCATAGCGCGGTACTCGTTTTCACCCAGCACCAGCTTGCAGCTGGCAGTGGTAATGCTCCCGCCCCGGCTGAGCCGCAGCTCCATCCTGTCCCCTTCGGGCCTGCCATCGGGATACTCAGGCCGCTCACCGGGGAACATGGTCAGAAGCATCTGTTCTGCAGCGTATTTATAATCGTGTCCGTATAGATAAAGCTTCACGCTTGTACCTGCTTTCATAGAATACTGTAATGATTTATTATATCAAAGTATATGCCCCGTGGCAAGGGGCGATATGCCACTTGGAAATGTCTGGAACTTCTTCCGTCAAAGCCCGGAACATGGCTTGAAATAAGGAAAAAAGTTAAAATTTTTTAAAATAATCACTGGCAAAATTTTTTGCTTTCGTGTATTATATACACATAAGTACTAATATAGGGGATATATGTGATGTATTCGGTGGGAGATAAGATCATATACGGGGAAAACGGTGTATGTACCGTGGAAAAGATCGCGCCTCTGGACATGTCCGGCGCATCCGCGGACAAGCTTTACTACCATCTTGCACCCCTGGTCGGAAGCGGAGTCTACTTTACACCGGTGGATTCCAACGCATTCATGCGCCCGGTTATCAGCCGGGAGGAAGCCGAAGCTCTCATTGCGTCCATTGACAGCATTGAGCCGGCAATTTGTACGGATACGAGATTCAACCACGTGGATGCCTTTTACAAGGAGCTTTTCAAAAAGCACACATGTGAAGCCCTTGTGGCCATCGTCAAAGGTCTGAAAGGTAAAATGGCAGACAAGAAGAGCAAGAGCAGCAGGGCAGAAAGCACCATGAAGCGCGCCAAGGATATTCTCCACGGTGAGCTTTCCATCGCACTGGGCATTGAGCTGAGCGAGGTGGAGGAGTATATCTGCGCCCGTGCCGGAAAACTTTGAGACATTTAAAAATGAAAAAAACCGGAGACTCAACTGAGTCTCCGGTTTTTTCATTTATATGCAGTAGGGCTGCAGTTCATCGCTCATCTCTGCAGGATCAGCGGAGATGCTGAGCACGAAAGAAACATTCTCAGTTTCAGAGAACTTTTCCAGCCACTTGACAAAAGCCACCAGGGAATCAGAAGACTTGTCCCCTACCAGCTTGAAGAAATTATCCACAAAAATATTGGTGATGTCATAGTTGCCTGCGTGCATGCCGCAAAGCATGCCCTTGAGCAGTTCGTATGTATCAATGCCGTAAGCGCCGGCATCCACAAGGCGGGCCTGATAAGGAATGTCATAAGTGAGCTTGCGCTCCTTCTCAATGACGACAACATCGCCTTTACCGTTTTCTATTGCTTCACACACCATGTCAACGAGCTTCTTGGTCTTACCGGAACCCTTCAGACCCATCAGCAGCTTAACCATGTTGACCACGCTCCTTTAAGTTTTATTGTTGGTGCTTTGCCTATAGCTTACCAAAGTTCCGGCAAAAAGGCAAGAGTGGAGTTGTAAAAAATTTTATAAAATAAAGCGTTAAAGCGCGGTGGAGTTTATGTAAAAGGGAAAAGAAAATTTTCGTTTTTCTGAAACCTTTTCTGGTTTTTGCTGTAT
Organism: Oscillospiraceae bacterium; assembly: GCA_017410425.1. Lineage (GTDB taxonomy): Bacteria > Bacillota > Clostridia > Oscillospirales > Oscillospiraceae > Limivicinus. The sequence goes on along the minus strand of JAFQQV010000039.1, from coordinate 2,978 downwards.
ATAAGGGTGAGAGCTCTTGAAACTTAAGGAGGTACAGTATGGACGATCTGGATATAATCGAGCTTTACTGGCAGCGCTCTGATCGGGCCATAGCAGAGACAAGCAGAAAATACGGCAGATATTGCCACAGCATTGCCCACAACATATGCGGCAGCGAGCAGGATGCGGAGGAATGTGTAAACGACACCTGGTTTCGCGCGTGGAATCTTATACCCCCGGAGCGGCCGGCTGTGCTCCCGGTTTTTCTCGGCGGGATCACAAGAAATATCGCCATTAACTGTATCAGGTACAAAAGCAGAAAAAAGCGCCGCAGCGGAGAGACTGACCTTGCGCTGGAGGAGCTGCAGGAGTGTATTCCCGGAGGAACAAGCCCGGCCTCCGCTCTGGAGGAAAAAGAGCTTAAAGAGGCCATCGGCGGCTTTGTGTCAAAACTGCCGGAGCCGGAAAAAGCGGTGTTCGTCCTGCGCTACTGGTATCTTGCAAGCATTGCTGAAATTTCTGAAAAAATGAAATTCAGCCAGGGCAAGGTCAAAACCATGCTCTTTCGCAGCCGCAGGAAATTGGCTTCATTTCTGAAGGAGGAAGGTTTATGTTAGATTCATATACTCTGCTGCGCGCTATGAACGGCATTCATGAGGAGGATGTAATCATGGCAGGACAAATTTATTTCAAGGATAAAAAGCCGGGACACATAAGAGGCAGACGCATCATCAGCTTTGCCCTTGCAGCCACGCTGATATTGGCGCTGGGCATGGGCGCATATGCCGCAGGCTGGCTCTCTCCAATATTCAGCAGTCTGGGCTTTGACACCGCAAGGCCGGATAAAGACAGTGTCTCCCCGGAATTTGCGGAGGTGATGGATGAGTATTACGCAGAGCTTGAGGATAAAAACGCAGTATACGATGCCGCCAAGGAATACATGAACAGCGCCCAGCCCTCCCCGGACAGGGTGGAGCTGCCCGAATTCCACAACAGCAGCCTCACACTCAGCGAGCGCTACTATGACGGCGAGACTCTGCTGCTTGGCATTAACCTTGAACAGGTCGTACCCGGACTGGTGTTCGGCTTTGAGCCAGATGAACTGCTGATGGAGCAGATGAACAATGTGGCATTTTTCCACGATGCAAAGGGCAACGACGATCTTGATGTGCTGCTGGCAGAGGGTATGCAGAAGGATATCTATGAAGACTATCTGAATGGCCGAAGCGACTACGCCAAAAAATATGACTTCCGCCATCTGAGCGCCATAAGTCTGGACTGGCTGCTGCAAAGTGAGCTTAGTGCCGGGGACTACGAAAAGGCATGGGAAATGCTCATAAAAGACGGACGCATCTGCGTGGTGGAAAGCTCAGTATTCATAAGCGATCATCTCTATATGGATGATGGTACCGACCTTGGCATCAACAGTCAGGAGACTACGGAAAACGGCATCGTCATTGAGGCCGACAGTCTGCCCGATAAGGCCAGAGGACTTGAAAAGCTGAACATCCAGCTCAAGGTTAAGAATGTGCGGACCTATTATTACATGGAGCTGGGCGGACCCGCCTACTACTGCACCGAGCTTGTGGGCGAAAGCCTTGTACCTTTCAGCGTGGAAAACGCAAAAGGAAATTAAAAAAAATCGGGGGCTCAAAGGAGCCTCCGATTTTTTATGCTTATCTGAAATTGCAGCAATACCACATAACCGGCTGGGCGTTATTCTCCATGCCGTCAAAATCAAGAAGTGTGTCAGAATTACGAAGCGCGAAGAAGCGCATATTCACATAGTATTCTTCATCATCGCCATCTTCAATAAACTCCAGATTGTCGCCATAGCTTGCAAAAATGACGAAAGGAGTTTCAGGGTAATCGCGCTCCAGCTGTTTTTTCCAGTACTTCATTATGCCTGCCGCACGTTTCAGCAGGGTCGGGATTTCAGCTGCATCAGCAGTATTTAAATAGACCTCGTTTCCATCCCACTCAAGCCAGCCAAGCTGTCTGTCTGCTGAAACGGCGCTGGTGTCAATACCGCAGAAATTCAGTACTCCCCAAAAAGGTCTTCCGCTCAGGTCGGCCTTTTTCCATATACGGAAGCGTCTGGCCCGGGCTGGAATATGCGCCGCTTTCTCAAGATCAGTAATTTCATATGCATGTAGCAGTTCCTGCATACTGTAGCTCATGTGCATGGATAATTCCTCACTTAAAATTCAACAAGATATTCAAAGCTGCTATATAAGCATTATATTAAAAGCGGTTTCTATTTTCAACCGTTGGAGTTGGAAGCCACAGACTGACAGATTAGGGCAAACGTTTTGTAAACACCTCATCCGCCTCGCAAGCTCGGCACCTTCCCCTCAAGGGGAAGGCTTTAAAAGGCGCTCTGCGAGCGCAGGCTTCTCGCTTGCATTTAGTTTGACTTGCGTCCACACCCGTACCGGATGCGTCCGCAAGTCAGAGGGACTCTACCCGCGGGCTAAAAAGCCTGCCACCGGCAGCCTTTTTGCGCTCTGCGGAGCGCCGCCCTGTTCGAGTCCCGCTGGGCAAATACCAAGAAAAAGACAGGCACATGGCCTGTCTTTTTTTCTTGGTGCTCCAGCAGGGACTCGAACCCTGGACACCCGCCTTAAAAGGGCGGTGCTCTACCTGCTGAGCTACTGGGGCATATCTGTTCAATTATTACCAACTTGAAGCCCAGCGCAGCGGGTTCAAGTTGGAGAGGAAGAAGGCGGGAGGCTTAGCGCAGCTTTCCTCATGCCTGAGGGAAGCGGAGCGGGCCGAGCGTCTTCTGACAAAGTGGCTGGGATGGCGGGACTCGAACCCACTATATCGGAGTCAAAGTCCGGTGTGTTACCATTACACTACATCCCATCGGTACTTATAAACCGAGGTCGGCAATGCCGACCTCAGGAACTTTTATGTGGGGTGGAATATGGGGCTCGAACCCACGACACCCGGAACCACAATCCGGTGCTCTGCCAACTGAGCTAATTCCACCATAT
>JAFQQV010000038.1 GCA_017410425.1 Oscillospiraceae bacterium | reverse complement strand
GGCGCTGTTCTGACCCTGCTCGCAGTTTCCCACTGCACTCACAAGCAGTCTTACTGGGGCGTTTGCGTCACCACCTGCATTATCCCCGTTGTTGCTTCTCTCGTCCTCGCTCTCATCTGGGGTCTGTTCATCTAATCTTAAATTAGATTTACAAGAAGCATTAACACTTAAAAACAAGGCACGAGAGAGATTCGTTCTCTCTCGTGCTCCTGTCCTACTTTTTCCAAATAAAAAACCACATGTGCTCGCACATGTGGTTTTTTTATTTTAAATACTTCTTTCATATGTACTTGAAGATAGAATTAAATCGTGCTATTTTAAAAACATACGGAGAAAAGGAGAATATTACCATGAAAAAACGTATTATACTTGCATTGCTTCTTACATTCTGCATGCTTCTTTCAGCCTGCGGCAATGACAGCAGTCCTGCCAAGGAATCAGAAGCCACTGCAGAGCCTGCAGAAATTGAGGAACTTGAAGAAAACGAAACTGTTGAAGAAGCTTTTGATTATGCAGCACTGGCAAAGGATGAAATTGCCATGGGCAAATACCACGATGCAATGTCGACACTTATTTTATGGGAAGCTACAGGCCTTTCTGACGAAGATGTTGAGCTTTTTGACGAGCTTTATGATGAAATAGTTTATAAGTGCAGCGATAATGAACCCAAGACCGGCACAGAGCTGGAACGTACATTCAAGTACCAGGGTGGTGGCCTGCTTGTTGCAAATGCTGAAAGCGGCCCTCTGGAAATCACAGTAAGAGACATTGAAGATGAAGGGCAATATGTCAGATTCTATGTACGCCAGGGCGAAACTGCCGAGATCAATATTCCCGCTGCTGAGTATGAGATTTCTTTCAAAATAGGTTTGGTCTGGTTTGATGACAATATAGGCTTTGGTGACGTCTGTTATGCAGACAGCTATGATGAAACATTTGATTTCGCAAGCTCCAGCGATAACGCATGGATTACCAATACACGCTGGGAAATCACCCTTTGAGCAAAATAAAAAACCCTGGGACATAGTCCCGGGGTTTTTATGATTCAGTCACCAGTTTACCGCAAAGATGCTCAACATTAAAGCGCAGCAGCAGGGTCCTGTGGCCGTGATTCTTTATCTCTTCCTTTATGTACTCATCATCGGAAGTAAACTTATGGCTGAGTTTTGTAACAATGTCTGCAATAAGCTCAACATCATCCAGTATCTCAACCCTGCCGAAGGCGATAACGCTTCTGACTTTCAAGGCCCAGTCGCCCTCATCTGCAATACCCTTGTCGTATACGCAGAATGAAGCCTTATCACAGCCTCTGAGAGCCTCCAGACGGTGTCCGATGTTTCCGCAATGGAAATATATGTTTCCGTCTTCCTCGTTGTAGAAATGGTTCATAGGTGTGCCATAGGGATAGCCCTCATCACCAATAACGGAGAGCACTCCCCTGTTCTCAGTTTTCAGCACATCAATGCAGGCCTCAAGGGGCAGCTGCTTCTTTTTTCTTACCAGCTCACGAAACATTATTCCTCTTCCTCCTCATAGCCGTCGCTGACAAAGCCGCTGTCACCGCAGTAGGGGCATTCCCAGGCACGGGCTCTGGCGGTGGCGGGATTGCCGCAGCTAGGGCAGCGCACCACAAGGGCGTTACACTGGCCGACAAGGCGGTTTTGCTTGCGCTGGCTGTAGCTAAGATAGCCAACAAATGCGCCGAAAATTAGCAATATCAAAATAAGTTTAACAGCAAAAGACATTATTATTCTCCTTAATCTGCAAAGTAATCCAGCGTCATCTGTATAAACATGGCTGTGCCGCGCCAGAATGCATCCTCATCCACATCAAACTTGGGGTGATGGTGGCCCCAGTTACAGCCTTTGGATTCATTGCGGCCGCCGATCATGGCATATATGCCGGGCTTCTGCTCTATATAGTAGGCAAAGTCGTCACCGCCGCCCAGGGGCTTTACAGGCTTCAGCCCTTCTTCGCCGAAAATCTTAATTGCTGCATTCTTTGCAATACGGTTCATCTGCTCGTCATCATGGACAACAGCAGGGGTCTTGAACTGATATTCAAGCTCTGCGGTGCAGCCGAAGGCCTTTGCGGTATTCTCAGCCACTTCACGCATCATGTCAGGCACGCTTGCACGGAGTTCGGCATTATAGCTGCGCACAGTGCCGCCCAGCTCCATCTTGCCGCAGACTATGTTGAAATTGGTGCCGCCATGCATATAACCGACAGTGATGACCAAGGCCTCCTGACAATCAACGCGGCGGGAGACGATATTCTGCAGGCTGCAGACAATGGTGGAGGCGGCAAGTATAGAATCCCTGCCCACGTAGGGCATACCGCCATGGCAGGCGATGCCGTCAATTGTAATTTTGAACTCATCACAGGCAGCAAAACGGGGGCCCGGCTCAACAGAAATATAGCCCGTGTCTATCATAGAGCCAATATGGCAACCGTAGCATACATCCACATCATCCATAACGCCCTGCTCCACAAACCACTTGGCGCCGATGGCAGTCTCCTCTGCTGCCTGAAACAGCAGCTTGACATTGCCTGTAAGCTCAGCCTGCATATCGACCAGAATCTTCGCCGCAGCCAACAGCATTGCCGCATGGCTGTCATGGCCGCAGGCGTGCATCACGCCGGGATTGCAGCTTGCAAAGGGCAGGCCGGTGTCCTCAGTCACAGAGAGCGCATCAATATCCGCGCGAAGCATGATGGTCTTTGCGTCCTCTTTGGCCTTGCCGCCCTTTATCATGCACCACAGGCCGGTATGCTCATCGTCAAAACGGCGGGGCTCAAGGCCCATTTTCTTCAGCTCATCCTCGATAAACTTCGTAGTCTCCCACTCCTGCCAAGGCAGCTCAGGATGCTGATGAATATGGCGGCGGGTGGTGATAATATATTCCTCCTGCTGCTTTGCAAGGCTTAAAACATCAATGCTCATATTTCTGCTCCTTTCGTATTATATCCGAAATTTTTCTGTATAGAGCATATCACCGTCAAAAGGGCGCTGTCAACGGATTTGATGCATAAAAAGCAGATTGACAATTCTTGGCGGGATACTATAATTAAGGTACATTTTAAGTTCCGAAAAGGATTGAAACATGAGTATTGAAGCCAAAACCCGCAACTCATCCATTGAGCTTTTGCGTATCATAAGTATAATATGCGTCATATTTCTGCACTATAACCACGCTGACATTGGCGGCGGCTTTGCTTACGCCCAGCCCGGCAGCCTGAACTATTATTACCTGCAGCTGACTGAGAGCTTTTCCATCTGCGCGGTGGACCTGATGATAATGGTCTCGGCCTATTTTCTATCCGCCAGCCAGGAGCGCAGGCTTATAAAAGTCATCGACCTTATGCTGCAGCTTATCCTTTTCCGCCTTGCATTTTACTTTATGTATGTCATTGCCGGCACCCCCTTCACCATGGAGGCTTTTATCAGCAATCTGCTGCCCAAGAATTACTTCGTTATTCTCTACTGCACGCTGTATATTATCTCCCCATACATCAATGCAGCCTGCAATAATCTGAGTAAGGAGAATTTCAAAAAGCTGCTGATAACGGCGCTGCTGCTCTTCTCCGTTTACAGCTTTGCAATCGACCTGCTTGAAATGCGCGTGAACACAAGCCAGCTGAGCAGCGTGGGCATGTACGGCAGCCAGCAGGGCTACACCATCGTAAACTTTGTCCTAGTGTACCTTGTAGGCGCCTATATCCGCCGCGTGGGGCTGAATCTCTCCAAGGGCAAGGCTCTACTTGGCTTTGTGATCTGTCTTGCTGTGATGTACGCCGCGGCCCTGATGGGTATAGGCCTGTTTCTCAACTACAACAATCCCGTTGTAATCCTGATGGCCGCCTTTATCCTTGAGATATTTACCAAGCTGGAGCTGAGAAGCAAGCTGATTAACGAGCTTGCAAAGGCCGTATTCACCTGCTTTTTGTTCCACACGCCCTTCCTCAGCTATCTCTTTATCGGCTATGCCGCCAGCGCAAGCCTGCCGGTGCTTGTGGCCCATCAGCTTGGCAGTGCGGTTTTGCTGCTTTTGATTTCTTATGTGGTCTACAGAGTTTACAAGCTCTGCAGCGGCTGGTTCTTCAGGCTCATAGGCCCGGCTGTAGGAAAAATCAATATATCTGTTACAGACTAAAAAAACTCCCCGATTTTCATCGGGGAGCTTTTTGTTTTTAGTTTTGCACTATTAAGCCAAGCTTATATTAGCCGTGGCGAACCTTGTGCATGTGGCGGGTGAGGTCGATCATCTTGTTGGAGAAGCCCCACTCATTGTCGTACCAGGAAACAACCTTCACGAAGGTGTCGGTCAGCTGGATGCCGGCCTTGGCGTCGAAAATGGAGGTGTGGGGATCATGGATGAAGTCGGAAGAAACGACATCGTCATCAACGTACTCCAGAACGCCAGCCATGGGGCCTTCTGCTGCTGCCTTCATTGCTGCGCAGATCTCTGCGTAGGTTGCGGGCTTCTCGAGACGAGCGGTCAGGTCGACGACGGAGATGTCACCGGTGGGGATACGCATGGACATACCGGTCAGCTTGCCGTTGAGCTCGGGGATGACCTTGCCGACTGCCTTTGCAGCGCCGGTGGAGGAGGGGATGATGTTGTTGTAGATGGAACGTG
>JAFQQV010000037.1 GCA_017410425.1 Oscillospiraceae bacterium | reverse complement strand
TCAGTAAATGGCAAAGTGCGAATTCTGCGATAAGGGCGTTACCTTCGGCATTAAGGTCTCCCACTCCCACAGAAGAACCAACCGTACCTGGAAGCCCAATGTGAAGCGCGTCAAGGCCATCGTGGACGGCTCTCCCAAGCATGTCTACGTTTGCACTCGCTGCCTCCGCAGCGGCAAGGTCACCCGCGCTGTGTAATTCACTTATAATTACCCGAAACGAGCCTGTCTGAAAAAGACGGGCTCTTTTCGGTTTTAAAAGCCTGTGGCTTTTCCTGTAGGAGAAGCTGTCTGCTTAAAACTGACTGAGAGCTGTGCATCTCCACCTCATCCGCCTCGCTCTGCTCGGCACCTTCCCCTCAAGGGGAAGGCTTTAAAAAATAAAAGGCACGCTGCTTCCAGCGTGCCTTTAGCTATAAACTTTACCAATTCAAAGCCCCGCGGCTTTGAATTGGAGAGGAAGAATAATGTCATCGGTCAATGTGCTGTCGCCTGCGGCGGCACATGACCTTATGGCATTATTCTGACGAGGAGCAGGCTTCTTCTGACTTAATATGCCACGCCCCAGTAGATCATGTGCTTGGCGGGCTTGCCGCAGCAGGCACAGGTATCTGCCAGGTGCTCCTGCTCAAAGGGGATGCAGCGGGATGACATGCCGGCCTTTTCCTTCATGTCAAGCTCGCACTGGAGATCGCCGCACCACATGGTCTTGATGAAGCCGCCGTTGGCCTTCTGCAGCTCGTTTGCCTCCTCCAGAGAGTAGGCAGCGTAGCAGTGCTCGTCCAGATTGCGCTTTGCCTTGTCGAACAGACCCTGCTGTACATCATCCAGCAGCTGAGGCAGCTTTTCAACCAGCTCGTCCAGAGCAACGGAGATCTTCTCGCCATTGTCGCGGCGGACGCAGACGCAGACGCCCTTTTCGATGTCCTTGGGGCCCAGCTCCACGCGGAGAGGAACACCCTTCATCTCGTACTGTGCGCACTTCCAGCCCAGGCTGTTGTCGCTCAGGTCGATGGTGGCGCGGAAGCCTGCTGCCTTGATGGCATCGTACATCTCGGTGGCCTTCTCCTTGACGCCTTCCTTGTGCTGTGCAACGGGCACAACGACGATCTGAATGGGGGCGATGCGGGGAGGCAGAACCAGACCGGAGTTATCACCGTGGGTCATGATAAGACCGCCGATGATACGGGTGGACATGCCCCAGGAGGTCTGCATGGGGAACTTCTGCTGGTTGTCCTTATCGGTGAAGGTAATACCGAACTGACGGGCAAAGCCATCACCGAAGAAGTGGCTGGTACCGGACTGCAGAGCCTTCTTGTCATGCATCATGCACTCGATGGTGTAGGTGTTGACAGCGCCTGCAAACTTTTCCTTATCGGTCTTGTTGCCGCGGATAACGGGCATGGCCAGGTAGTTTTCGCAGAGGTCTGCATAAACTTCCAGCTGGCGAAGAGTCTCTTCTCTTGCCTCTTCCTCAGTGGCGTGCAGGGTGTGGCCTTCCTGCCAGAGGAACTCTCTGCCGCGGAGGAAGGGACGGGTGGTCTTTTCCCAGCGCATAACAGAGCACCACTGGTTATAGAGCATGGGCAGATCACGCCAGGAGTGAACTACTCGGCTCCAATGATCGCAGAAAAGGGTCTCGGAGGTGGGGCGAACGCAAAGACGCTCAGGCAGTTCCTCACTGCCGCCCATGGTGACCCATGCGCACTCGGGAGCGAAGCCCTCAACATGATCCTTTTCCTTCTGCAGAAGGCTTTCAGGGATGAGCATGGGCATGGACACATTGCAGTGACCATCGCGCTTGAACATGCCGTCCAGCTCCTTCTGGATATTTTCCCAAATAGCATAACCGTAGGGGCGCAGGATGAAGCAGCCCTTGACGCCGGAATAGTCAACCAGCTCAGCCTTGGTGCACACGTCGGTGAACCACTGGGCAAAGTCAACCTCCATATCGGTTATCTGTTCTACTCTCTTTTCTTTTGCCATAATAATATAGCTCTCCTTTCGCCAGGGCCCTTGCCCCGTCGTAATAATAACCAGGATATTTTACATTTTGCGCATCCCCTTGTCAATAGATGCTCCCGCCATATTAAGATGTATGCATAGTTTTTCTTGACCCAAAGCCATAATATGGTTATAATTATTACAACTGTGCACTGAGCAGATTCAGTGTCGGAGGTGTATTTTTATTAATAAGCAGAAATTCCTGGCCGAGCTGGGCCGCCTGCTGAGCTTCATGTATGAAGAAGACAGGCAGACCGCTATGACCATGTATGAGAGAATGTTTGACGAGACTTCGGATGAGCAGGGGCTTCTGGAGCTACTGGTCTCCCCCACCCGTCAGGCAGTTGTCCTCGCCCGCAGCTATAACGCCAAGGAGCGCAAGCTCCAGTTCGAAAGCCGCAGCCTGGACGAAAACTACAGCGCAGACCCTGAGGATGTGCCCTCTTTCGTTTTCATTATAGACAAGACCGCCCAGCAGGCAGCCCAGCTTGCGCCCGTCCTGCCTGAGATTTCAGAGGATCAGCTTTCCATTTTCGATGAGGATGCAAAACTTCCTGAGTTTGAGGCCGAGGCAGATGTCCAGCCTGAGGAAGCCGCCCCTGTTGAGCTTGCTGAGGCTGTTGAGCCTGAAAGCGAAGAAGCAGAAGAGGTTTCCAACGTGGAAGAGACCGCAGAGGCTCTGGACGCCTTCCTTGCAGACTTCAGCGTTGAAAACGGTGAGCTTGTCTCCACCAAGGCTGAGGAAGAGCCTGTTGAGGAAATCTCCGAAGAGGCAGAGGTGGAAAGCCCCGTGGAAATGTCTGAGGAAAAGGCCGAAGTTTCCTACAGAACCAAGACCAATGTTTTCCTGCTGGTGCTCTACATTTTCTTCGCTATCCCTGTGGGCCTCATAGGCCTTGCGGTGCTGCTTGTACCCACTGTGTTGTTCCTGGCCCTTGCCGCAGGCTGCGTCTACATCGGCGTGTCCCTTATCGGCATGTGCTTTGGCAGCTTTGCGGTTATTGCCGACACCATGGTAGTCTTCGGCGCTGGCCTTATTCTTGTTGCGCTGAGCCTGCTGTTCGTTTGGTTGTTCATCTGGTTTTTGGGCGTTGTTATCGTGGGCTTCTTCCGCGGTATCTGCAGGCTTGGCCGTAAGCTCTGCTGCAAGGAGGTGGCTGTACAGTGAGAAAAGGATGGGAAATAGTTCTCAGCATTGTATCCATTGCCATAGGTATTGCCCTGCTGGCCATCATTGTAGGCTTCATCACCGGTGCAGAAACCGAGCGCATCTACGGTGTATTTGAAAGACTGTTTGAAGTCAGCTACAACATCAATCTGGACGAGCTGATACACAGCTGGATCCCTGATGTGATCAACACCATCAAGGAAGCTTTCTGAATAATTTGAAAAAACTCCCTTTTGTAATTGCAAAAGGGAGTTTTTATATGCTTTTCCACAGTCTTATGAGCCCGCGTTCATTGAGCTGGATCAATGTCACAAAGAGGATGGGAAATATCAGCATACCACCCACGCCCCAGACGCGCCAGCCCACATAGATGCTTATCAGCGAGGCCAATGGATCAAGGCCGATCTGATCACCCATCAGCTTTGCCTGCACGCAGTTTCGCACAAGGCTGATAACAAGCCAGCTTAAAAGCAGCCCGATACCACGGCCTGAATCACCCAGCAGCAGGGCGCAGAAAGCCCAGGGCATAAGTATGGCCCCGGTGCCGAAAACCGGCAGGGCATCCACAAGGGCGGTTATGGCCGCAAGCTCTATGGAAGATTCCACCCCAAGCATCCAGAAGGCCAGAAGCAGCTGGAAAAAGGTCAGCAGCATCAGTATAAGCTGGGAGCGCAATACCCCGCCGAAGCTGGATTTGAGATCAGCTCCCAGTCCCTTGAGCTTTGCTCGCAGGGAGGCCGGCAGCTGGGCAAGCAAAAAAGCATTTATCCGGGGGAAAGAAGCCGAGATAAAATAACTGCCGATGGCGCTGGTGACCACAAAAAGCAGGGTATTGGGGCTTGCCTGGGCGGTTTTTGTAAGCAATGCAACCGCTGCCCTGGAGATATATGCCGGCAGGGATGCCAGCGCATCTGTCATGGCGCTGCCCGCTATTTCAAGAAACATCGCCCCACCCTCCGGCGCAGATGACAGATGGCTGTGCGCCAATTGCTCCAGCTCGTTGAGCTTCTGGGTCACAGCCTCCATCAGCAGCGGCAGCTCCCGGGCAAAATCGCCTAATTTACCTAAGCCTTCCCAGAGCAAGGCTCCCACCGCCCAGATCAGCAGGGCAAAAGCCAGCACTGTGCAGAGTGCAGACGCCGCAGCACGTCGCCAGCGCCGACGCACAAGGGCGGATACCGGCCCCTCCAGCAGGGCCGCAAGACACCAGGCCAGTATAAAAGGGGCCAGCCAGGGCAGCAGAAAACGCACTGCAAGCCAGATAAGCCCCACGGCCCCTGCAGAGTATAAAAGCAGGGCAAAATAGCCCGCCAGCTTTTCCTGCACCTTTGCTCCCTCCAAATTTCGTATTTAATAATTTATCCCCCTTTTTCATTTTTTCTATACCCGCACGCTCCACACATCTTCCGTATATAATAAAGCGGGCAAGGTTTTGCCCGTGAATCTGGCACTGGAGGAGAGCACATGCTTATCGTGCAAAAATTCGGCGGAAGCTCTCTGGCCGATGCGGAGCGGCTGCGCCATGTGGCCCGGCTCTGCCTGCAGCGGCATCAGATGGAGCAGGAGCTTGTAGTGGTGGTTTCCGCCATGGGCGACACTACGGATATACTTAACAGCAAGGCCCATGAAATAAATGGCCGCCCGCCGCTGCGGGAGATGGACGCACTTATGACCACGGGCGAGCAGCAGTGTGCAGCGCTGCTGGTGATGAGCATGGAGGAGCTGGGGCTCAAAGCCGTGTCGCTGACAGGCTGGCAGGCCGGCATCCTCACCGATGGCAGCTTTGGCGACAGCGACATCAAGCTCATCGCCCCCGGCAGAATTGAAGAAGAACTCAGTCTGGGCCGCATACCGGTGGTCACGGGCTTTCAGGGGATATGTGCAAAAGGCGACCTTACAACTCTTGGCAGGGGCGGCTCCGACACTACAGCGGTGGCTCTGGCTGCCGCACTGGAGGCCGAGGCCTGCGAGATATTCACCGATGTGGAGGGCATATACACCGCAGACCCGCGGATAATCCCGGAGGCTGTGAAGCTGGATACCATTGACTTCAGAGATATGCTGGCTCTGGCTAAGGCTGGCTCACAGGTGCTGCACGAAAAGAGCGTGGAGCTGGCCATGGCAAACGGGATTGAGCTGGAGCTTTTAAGCTCCTTCAGCGGAGAAAGAGGCACAAGACTAAAGCTGCTCCGCGACAGCGAAAGGCCGGATTTTGCCGGCATAACAGGCAAAGCCGCTGAGGGCAGGATGAGCATAGGCGGCAAGATGGCTGATGCGGCAGCTCTGTCCCGGGCGGTGATGCTGCTGGCAGCTGAGGGCATTGAAGTGCTCTCCGGCACTATCGCAGAAAACTGTATTTCTCTGAAAACAAAAACTGATCTGTTCCTGCCGGCCATCAACTTGCTGCACAGGGAATTTCTGCTGGGATAATTTCAAAGGAGAAAAGGCTCCCCTTGTCAGGGGAGCTGTCGAGCGTATGCGAGACTGAAGGGTAGTTCTCTCCCTCAGTCAGCCTGTCGGCTGACAGCTCCCTCGTCAGAGGGAGCCTTTTTCAATTTTACATATCCGCAATTTTCATTATCACATGCTGGCACAGGAGCATGCCGGCGGTAGCGGGTACCCATACCAGCGAGCCGGGCACACTGCGTCTTCCGGGAGGAGGCGCTTCAAACTGCTCCGGCTCCATAGGCTCCTCAGGGCTGAACACCACCGCGTGATGCTCCACGCCGCGGTTTCTAAGTTCCTTGCGTACCACCCTTGCCAGCGCGCAGCCGTAGGTCTTGGAAATATCATCAATACGCAGCTGGGAGGCGTCCGCCTTATTACCGGTGCCCAGCGCAGAAATGCAGGGAATGCCCCGCTCACGGCAAGTCATGATAAGGTCCACCTTGCAGGAAACCAGGTCTATGCAGTCCACCACGAAGTCATAGTCGGCAAAAAAGCGCTCTCTGTCTGCAGCCTCATAGTGGCCATGGATACAGCGGGTCTCAATATTGGGATTGATGTCCCGGATGCGCTCCGCCATAACCTGAGCCTTGCTCTTATCCACGGTGGAGTCCAGCGCGCAGAGCTGGCGGTTTATATTGCTCCGGCCCACGGTGTCCCGGTCAACAAGGGTGATGCGGCCTACGCCGGAGCGCGCCAGAGCCTCTGCACACCAGGAGCCTACTCCGCCAAGGCCGAAAACCGCCACATGGCTTTTTTCAATTTTTTCCATAGCCTCAGCGCCCAGAAGCATGCGGGCGCGCAGGGTTCTCTCATCCATAAGTTTCTCCTATAAATTCAGGCGTGCCATAAGGCACGCCTGATACAAGTTTTTATTAGCCTACAAGGCGCATGCCGAAGCCTTCCTTGGTTTCGTACTTTGCAGTCAGCTCATTGAGCCATTCGGTGGTGTCTGCATTGCGCATATCCAGCTCGGCAATATAGTCAGAGTACTGCTGGCCTTCGCCGACATAGTACATGACATGGTAGCCGGCGTAGCTGCTGCTCTCACCGTAGACAACAGCGGTGTCGCCCTTCTTGTGGCCTTCGAAGCAGAATGCGTCGAACTCTTCAACCATCTGGCCCTTGGCAATGTTCTCGTACAGGCCGCCGTCAGCTGCGGATGCGGTATCCTCGGTGTAGAGCTCAGCCAGAGCAGCAAAGCTTTCCTCGCTCTTGTCGCCGGATTCAAACTCCTTGAGGATCTCTTCTGCGCGTGCCTTGGCAGCAGCCTTAGCCTCGTCAGTGTATGCGCCGTTTTCGTCAGCCTCAGCCTTTACCAGAATGTGGCGGACATTTGCCATATTGTAGTGGTTGTCATCGCGCTCAACAAAGAGCATGACATAGTAGCCGCTCTCGCTGCTGTTGACTTCAGAGGTGATATCACCCTCGCTGCGGGCTGCATCCATAAGCCATTCCTTGGCGGCAATGATGGATGCACCGGTGCTTCTCTGCTCGGTAGCAAAGCCGTTTACGTCAACGGAGAGAATTGCGTCATTGAACTTTGCCTCAAGGTCCTCGCCCTCGGCATCGGCAAATGCCTTGACGATATCGGCAGCCTTTTCCTCTGCAGCTTTGAGAGCTTCCTCGCTAACTTCGGAAGTCTCATCAGAGGTCTCTGCTGCTACGAAGTAGTACATATACTCAAACATATCCTGCTCGCCTTCATAGCTCTGGTACTTCTCTTCAATTTCAGCATCGCTGTAAGTGAAGCTTGCGTTCATCTCATCGATGACCTTGCCGCACAGTGCAGAAGACATGTAGCCCTCGCGGACCAGGTCCTCATCAACGCCGGCACCGTAGTTTGCAGAGAAGAACTGGTCAGCAGTGCTGAAGCCGTAAGCCACAGCAGCCTGGTCAATACCAGCAAAGTAGCTCTCAACACCGGCCATCTCATCCTCAGTGAGAGCAATGCCGTTTTCTGCAGCATAGTCAGTCAGAGCGACAGTCTGCACCATGGCCATCTTGGCAGAATCAAGGAAGTAGTCCTTCCAGCTGCCGCCGTCGGTCATGTAGCACTCCTGCTCCTCAAGATTGACAGGACCATTGGAGGTGTCAAGGCCGAAGAGGGATGCGTAGCTGCCGTACTGGTTGACGAAGTTGCCGTACTGGCTGCCGTAGTGGTAGTTGACCTCAGCGGCGCTGAACTTCTCATTACCGACAGTATAGGCAGTGCTCATATAGGGCAGTCCGGAGCCCAGAAGCAGGGCCACGATGACCAGCACTGCTACGCCGGCACCTACCAGGGTCCAGCGGCGATTGTTCTTTGCTTTCTTTTCAGCTGCTGCCTGAGCGGCAAGAGCCTTCTTGTCGTTACCTGCCTCGCGGGCTTCGCGGCGCAGTTTCTTTTCAGTTGATGCACTCATTTTATATCGTTCATCCTTTGCTTTTGTTGTATCTTTAAAAATCAGACTTGGGTATTATAACGCAAAGTGTCCGGCGATTCAAGCCATAATATCAGTATTCATGGTTTCTTAAAAGAAGTTTTTCAAAAAATTACCTTATTTTCTCTTTCTCCGTGCTACAATCAGCCAAGCGTGAACGGAAAACTCCCCCAAAGGAGGACTGCATGAAAAGGAATGTCGTCGCCGCTATAGCCCTGGCAGCGCTACTGGCAGGCGGATTGCTGCTGGACAGCCGCTACAATATAGATATAACAGAGTACACCCTGGAGTATAAAAATCTGCCCAGGGAATTTGACGGTTTCAGGATAGCCCTGGTATCAGACCTGCACGGCTGGAGCTTTGGCGAAAACAACAGCGCTCTTGCAGCTCTTATAAAAGAGACTGACCCTCACCTCATCGCCATTACCGGCGACATGATAAGCAGCAGAGATCACATGAAAGCTGTGGAGGATCTGCTCATTGGCATCGAGGGCACTGCACCCATATACTATATAAACGGCAACCATGAGTGGGGCGCAAGGCTTAGCTCCGAGATGGAAGCGTTGATGGAGAGCTATGGTGCCCATTGTCTGAGCAATGAATATGAAAGTCTGGAAAAAGACGGCAGTCGCATCATCATCTGCGGTGCAGAGGATAAAAACGGCCCCGCCGACATGATAAAGCCCGATGCCCTTGCAGCAAAGCTCAGGGAGGAGTATCCGGAGGATTTCGTGCTGTGGCTCTACCACCGCAACGACACCCTGCGCAACTATCCCCGCCTGCCGGTTGAGCTGGTGCTCAGCGGCCATGCCCACGGCGGCATAGTGCGCCTGCCGGGCCTTGGCGGCCTGCTGGATGTGCGCGGCAGTTTTGGAGCCGAGTACGAAAAGGGCCTGTACAGCATTGGCAATCTCAGAATGCTGGTTTCCAGAGGTCTTGGCAATTCTGTTATTATACCGAGATTTCTCAACCGCCCGGAGCTTCCTGTTATCACGCTCAAATGCGCGGAAAGCTGATTTTCCGCTGGCATACTCAAGATAATGCCTGCATATACTGGAAGTATGCTGTAAAAAAACAAGGAGGTTAATAATTATGGATATTGACGATATGATCTATGGCGATATTGACTGGAGACCCAGCGAGCGCTGATAATCATAAAAAAGCAGCCTCAGCAAATGCTGAGGCTGCTCGATTGATGATGCTGTTCTTTCCACCTCAAAGCCACTAGCTTAGGCTTTGAGCTTATTTTTTTATCTTCATTCTTGCTATAATATCTATAATCTGCCCGGACAAAACCACGGTCAAAAGCGACCAGACTATGCGCTGCAGGGGAATATAGCTCAAAGAAAGGCCAAGCACTATTGCATCGCTGATAAAATAAAAACTGCTGAGCTTCATTCCGCTGAGCTTATTGACGCTCATAGCCAAAGCATCGTCACCACCCGGGGCAGCGCCCACTCTGACGCAAAGACCCACACCTACGCCTATAAAGACCGCGCCCAGAACTGCAGCAGCAAAGGGCATATCAGCAAGAGCGGGCCAGAGAGGCGGCCAGATTTCCAGCACGCGGTATATGATGGAAAAGCCTATGCCGGAGATGGCGGACAGGACAATAAAGCTCTTGCCCAGCACGAAAAAGCCTATGAGATAGCATATGCCGTTGAGTATCAAAGAACTTATTGAGGGTGAAATATCAAACCACTGCCACAAAAGCAGGGTCAGACCCAGTATACCGCCCTCGGTTACGCCGGAGACGGCGTGAACATTATACAGACCAAAGGCCTGCACAGCACTGCCCAGCAGTGCAATGCAGACCTTTTTCATATTTTCTTTCATCAGCTGTCTGCTCTCATGGAGAGGAAGGCATTGATGAAGCCGTCAAGATCGCCGTTCATAACATTGTCGATATTGCCGTTTTCATACTCGGTGCGATGGTCCTTGACCAGCTGGTAGGGCATGAATACGTAGGAGCGGATCTGGCTGCCCCATTCGATCTTCATCTGAACACCCTTGATGTCGCTGATCTTTTCCAGATGCTCGCGCTCCTTGATCTCGGCAAGGCGGGCACGCAGCATGTTCATGCAGTTCTCCAGGTTCTGGAAATGGCTTCTTTCAACCTGAGATGCAACCACGATACCGGTGGGAATATGGGTCAGACGGACAGCGGAAGAGGTCTTGTTGACCTTCTGGCCGCCGGCACCGGAGGAACGGTAAACGTCCATCTTGATGTCTTCCTGGCGGATTTCGATCTCACTGTCGTTCTGGATTTCGGGCATAACCTCGATTGCAGCAAAAGAGGTATGGCGGCGGCCGGCAGAGTCAAAGGGAGAGACGCGGACCAGACGGTGGATGCCGTGCTCACTCTTGAGGAAGCCGTAGGCATTTTCGCCCTCGATCATAATGGTTGCGCTCTTGAGACCTGCTTCATCGCCGTCCAGATAGTCCATGACCTTGACTTTGTAGCCATGACGGTCAGCCCACATGTTGTACATACGGTAGAGCATGGATGCCCAGTCCTGAGCCTCGGTGCCGCCGGCGCCGGCGTGGAAGGCAACGATGGCATTATTTGCGTCATACTCGCCGGTCAGCAGGGTGCCCAGGCGGGTAGCCTCTACCTTCTCGGTGTAGCTTGCAAACTCACTCTTGAGCTCTTCCAGCATGGAGTCATCATTTTCCTCGATGGCCATCTCGCACATGACGTACATATCGTCCCATGCGGAACAGAGCTTTTCATAGTTTTCAACCTTGGTCTTGAGGACCTTCAGGCGCTTCTGGACCTTCTGAGACTTTTCAACGTCATTCCAGAAACCATCGCGCTCACTGGCGGCCTCCAGCTCTTCTATTTCCTTCTGGGCAGCCTCCAGCTTCAGCGCACCGCGAAGCACCTCCAGAGTGGGCTTTGCATTGTTGAGTTTTACCTTATATTCTTCAAATTCAAGCATGATTTCTACCACTTTCATTGTAATAATCGTAACTTAATTAGTATACACAAAAGAGCTGCACTTGTAAATTAATTTTTTAATATCTTTAAATTTACAATAAAAGGCCTAAAGTCCTTCCCATTTCATAAATTCGGTGTTATAATGTAATAACAGCATTATGGGCGTATAATGCCCTTATCCTAAAATGCGTAGTTCATATTATTTTATTTTCATCTTTTTTATTTTGGATTTATGGAGGAAAAAGAGAAATGATCTCACATGGCAAGGAAATCGTAGTCTTTACCGGTAACGCAAACCCCCATCTGGCTGAGCACATCTGCACCGAGCTGTACAGAAAGCTTGGTGACGCTGCTGTCTCCCACTTTGCAGACGGCGAGTGCTCTGTGTCCGTTTATGAGCCTGTCCGCGGCAAGGACGTATTTATTGTTCAGTCCACCTGCAACCCCGTAAACGACAACCTCATGGAACTGCTCATCATGATCGACGCCATGCGCAGAGCTTCTGCAGGCCGTATTACTGCAGTCGTTCCTTACTTCGGTTATGCCCGTCAGGACCGCAAGGCTAAGAGCCGCGATCCCATCTCCGCAAAGCTGGTCGCCAATCTTATCACCGCAGCCGGTGCTGACAGACTCCTGACCATGGACCTGCACGCAGACCAGATCCAGGGCTTCTTCGATATCCCTGTTGATAATCTCCGCGGCAGCAACCTGTTCGTAAAGCACTTCGTCAATATGTTCGGCAAGGGCAACGAGGACGTTATGGTCGTCTCCCCCGACGTCGGCTCCACCGCAAGAGTCCGCCAGTTCTCCCACAAGCTGGGCGTCAACATGGCTATCGTTGACAAGCGCCGTGAAAAGGCAAATCAGTCTGAAGTCATGAACATTATCGGTAACGTTGAAGGCAAGACCTGCATCCTGCTCGACGACATCGTTGACACTGCCGGTTCTCTCTGCGGTGCTGCAAAGGCCATCGTTGAGATCGGCGGCGCAAAGGAAGTTTACGCCTGCGTCACCCACGGTGTTCTCTCCGGTCCCGCTCTGCAGCGTATCGAAGACAGCGCCATCAAGGAGCTGCTGCTGCTCGATACCATTCCCTTCCCCAAGGACAAGGAAAAGAGCGACAAGATCAGATACCTGCCCACCGCTCCCGTCTTCTCCGAGGCTATCCGCCGCATCTACGAAGAAGTTTCCATCTCCAACCTCTTTGACTGATAGTCACTGCAAAAAATGTTTTTCAGTAAATCCGGCGGTGTAAAGTGGCTCGTTGTGTTCCTGGGCAATCCCGGGCTCAAATACGAGTGCACCCGCCATAACGCGGGCTTCATGACCGCCGATGCCCTTGCCAGGGAAAAGGGCATCAAGATAAACCGCTCCAGATTCAAGGCGCTTACTGCCACCGTAGATATGGGCGGGGAGTCTGTTCTGCTTATGAAGCCCCAGACCTATATGAACCTCTCCGGCGAAGCTGTTATTCAGGCGGTCAAGTTCTACAAGATCGCCCCGGAAAACGTGATTGTCGTCTCTGACGAGATGAGCCTGCCCATAGGCAAGCTGCGTATCCGCACAAAGGGCTCTGCCGGCGGCCATAACGGTCTTAAAAATATCATCGCGCACCTCGGCACAGATTCTTTCCCCCGTATACGCATCGGCGTTGGCGCACCACCCCACCCGGACTACGATGTGGCAGACTGGGTGCTGTCGGTCTTCCGCAACAAGGATGCAGAAGAGATGGCTGAAGCTGTAAAGCGTGCAGCTGAAGCTGTTGAATGTTATGTACTCCATGGCCCGGAGCGAGCCATGAATCGCTTCAATTGATCGAAAGAAAACAGAGGAGGCTGCCCATGAAGAAAAAAGTTATTGCAATGCTTCTGGCAGGCGGACAGGGTTCCCGCCTTTATGCACTGACCCAGAACGTTGCCAAACCCAGCGTACCCTTTGGCGGTAAGTACAGAATTATTGACTTCCCCCTTTCCAACTGTGCTAATTCCGGTATCGACACCGTTGGTGTCCTCACCCAGTACAGACCCCTTCAGCTCAACAGCTACATCGGTAACGGCCAGCCCTGGGATATGGACGTTGCTGACGGCGGCGTATATATCCTCCCCCCCTACCAGAGCGCAGGTGAGAAGGGCTCCTGGTTCTCAGGCACCGCAAACGCTATCTACCAGAACATAGGCTTCATTGACACCTATGATCCCGATGACGTTGTTGTCCTTTCCGGTGACCACATCTACAAGATGGACTATGCCGATATGCTCCGCGAGCATATTGAAAAGGACGCTGCATGCACCATCTCCGTGCTTGAAGTTACTCTTGAAGAAGCCACCCGCTTCGGCATCATGAACGTTGGCGAAAACGGCTACATCAATGAGTTCGAAGAGAAGCCCGCCCATCCCAAGAGCACCCTTGCTTCCATGGGTATCTACATCTTCAACTGGAAGAAGCTCAGAGAATACCTGATTGCAGACGAAGCTGACCCCAACTCCAGCAAGGACTTCGGTAAGAACATCATCCCCAACATGCTCAATGCAGGCGAGAAGATGTGGCCTTACCACTTCCAGGGCTACTGGAGAGACGTCGGCACCATCACCAGCCTTTGGGATGCCAACATGGACATGCTCTCCACCACTCTCATTAACCTCTATGACCCTGAGTGGCCCATTTCTGCACGTTCTCCCATTTCTCCCCCTCACTACGCAGGTGAGAATTCCAAGATCGTTCACTCCATCGTAACCGAAGGCTGTGAGATCTACGGTCATGTTGAGAACTCCGTCCTCTCCCCCGACGTTCTGGTCGGCGAAGGCGCTGAGGTTCTTTACAGCGTACTGATGCCCGGCGTTGTTATTGAGGAAGGCGCAAAGGTTGAATACGCCATTGTCGGCGAGAACACCATCATCCGCAAGGGTGCCCACGTTGGTGCAGCTCCCGACGGCAGCGATGGCTGGGGCGTCGCCACCTGCGGTCCCGATATCGAGATCCGCGAAGGCGCCACTGTTGCTGCCAATGCAATGATCTACAAGAGTGAGGAGGTTTAAGCCATGAAGGATTTCCACGGTATTATTTTTGCTTACAGCACCGCCCCCGAGCTCCGCGAGCTCGTCAGCGTCCGTACCTCCGCTTCTCTGCCCTTCTGCGGCAGATACAGACTCATCGACTTCTCTCTGTCCTCCATGAGAAATGCAGGCATTCTGGATGTCGGTGTTATCATGCAGCGTGACTACCAGTCCCTGCTCAACCACCTGGCCGGCGGTAAGCCCTGGGATATGTCCCGCCGCAGCGGCGGTATGCAGATTCTGCCTCCCTTCGGTCTGCCCGAGTACCACAGAGGTAACTACGCAGGCACCATGGAAGCACTTAACGCTGTCTCCTCCTACATCAAGGACATCAACGCAAAGTACGTCGTCCTGATGCTGGGCAACATCTGCGCCAACATCGACCTGACCGAGCCCATGAAGCAGCACGTTGCTTCCGGCGCTGAGATTACTGCAATCTGCGCCAAGGGCAATCCTGACGGCTGCCGCATCGCATACGCTGTTGATGCAGAAGGCTATGTCAGCGAAATGCTCATTGACACTGAGGCTGAGGAAGGCGAACTGGCTTCTCTCGAGGCCTACATCATCAACAAGGAAACCCTGCTGAAGATGATGAACTTCGCCCTCAAGCGCAACCTCTACCGCTTCCACAACGACTCCATGCGCATCTGGCTCAACAACGGCGGCAAGATGGCCACCTATGTCCACGATGGCTACACTTCCATCATCCGCACCGTTGAGGCTTACAACAAGGCAAGCATGGATATGCTGGACAAGGATAAGAGACACTGCCTCTTCGCTGCTGACCGTCCCGTCTTCACCAAGACCAAGGAAGAAGTCAGCACCTACTACAGTGTTGAAGCCGTTTCCCGCAACAGCCTGGTTGCTGACAACTGCATCATCGAAGGCTCCGTTGAAAACTCCATCGTCTTCTCCGGCTGCCGCATCGGCAAGGGCGCAAAGCTCCGCAACTGCGTCGTAATGCGTAACTGCATCATCAGCGAAGGCTGTGAGCTTGAGCATGTCATCGTCGATAAGGACTGCGTCTTCTCCGAAGACTGCAAGCTGACCGGCAATGCAAAGCTGCCCGTAGTTGTTCCCAAGGCAAGCAAGCTCTGATAGAGCATAAGCAAATATTTTCAGCCCCGGACAAAAGTCCGGGGCTGTTTTTATGCAGCTAGGCCCCTTTGTACGGCAAGGTCTGTTCCCGCAAGGCTGAAAACCGCGTAAATACTACATTTTGGTTGATTTTTACCAAGCCCAAATTATTGACAAGTTGGCGACTAAATGTTAACATAGCATACTGTGACGCATAGCGCCATATAACAAGAAATGATTGCTGGCAGCGGCGTTTTGCTGCTTCCGGCTTAGCATATTCCTCTCCACATGCCAAAAGGCATGTGCCCTCAGATATTTATCAAGGAAGGTAGGAAACAAACCAATGACCAATCAGATCTCCAGAGAAGAAGTACGCAGCGCAATAGAGGACAAGCTGTGTGCCCAGTTCAGCGTCACCAGCGCAGAGGCCACTGACGAGCAGGTCTTCCAGGCCACCGCTATCGTTATCCGTGAGCTGATGAGCCGTCTGCTCACCGCACTGGACCCCAAGCATGCAAACAAAGAAGTCCACTACATGTCCATGGAATTCCTCATGGGCCGCAGCCTTATGAAGAACGCTTACAACCTCGGCATTTCCGAGGCAGTTGTGGGCGCTATCGAGGACATGGGCCGCAACGCTTCCGACATATTTGAAGAAGAGCCCGACGCAGGTCTGGGCAACGGCGGTCTCGGCCGTCTCGCCGCCTGCTACATGGACTCCATGGCTACCGAAGGCCTGCAGGCTACCGGTTACTCCATCTGCTATGAGCTCGGTATGTTCAAGCAGCGTTTTGAAAACGGCCGCCAGACCGAAGTCGCTGACAACTGGCGCAGCGCCGCAGAAAGCTGGCTTATCCCCCGCCACGAGGATGAGGTTGAGGTTCGCTTCGGTGGCCAGATTTCTCCCCACTGGGACAATGCAGGCCACTACAAGGCAAGCCACACCGGCTACACCGCAGTTATCGCTCTGCCCCGCGACATGCTGATCGCAGGCTACGGCGGAAAAGAGATAAACACCCTGCGTCTTTGGGACGCAAAGAGCCCCAACAGCCTTGACATGTACCTCTTCTCCGAGGGCGAATACGTCAAGAGCCTTGAGCAGCGCACTATGGCTGAAGTTGTCACCAAGATCCTCTACCCCGCAGACGATCACGTTGAGGGCAAGCTCCTGCGTCTCAAGCAGCAGTATTTCTTCGTCTCTGCTTCCGCTCAGGATATCGTGCGCAAGCACATCCGCAAGTGGGGCGACATCAAGTCCTTCTCCGAGCACCACGTTATCCAGATCAACGACACCCACCCCACCATGATCATCCCCGAGCTGATGAGACTGTTCATGGATGAGCACGGCATGGGCTGGGACGAAGCCTGGGATCTGGTCAAGAACTCCGTGGCTTACACCAACCACACCGTTATGAGCGAAGCTCTCGAAAAGTGGCCCCAGAACCTGATCCAGCAGCTGCTGCCCCGTATCTGGGAAATCATGTGCGAGATCAACCGCCGCTGGGTTGACTATCTTGCTGTCAAGTTCGGCGCAGGCGAAAAGCTGGGCCGCAACCTGATCATCAAGAACGGTCAGGTCCACATGGCAAACCTCTGCCTTGCTTCCTGCTACATGGTCAACGGCGTTTCCCGCCTCCACGGTGAGATCCTGAAGGATGACCTGTTCAACGACATCTACACCATCCGTCCCGAGCGCTTTACCCACGTTACCAACGGTATCGACCATCGCCGCTGGATGGCCCAGATCAACCCCGATCTGCATAAGTTCATCTGCGAATCCCTGGGCTCCGATGGCTACCTGACCAAGCCCGAAACTCTCATTGACCTTGCTCAGTTTGCTGATGACAGCGCTGCACGCGAGCGCATGAATGCCATCAAGCTGCAGAACAAGCTGAAGTTTGCCCAGTTTGCAAAGCGCAACGACAACTTTGTTCTCAACCCCAACGCCATTATGGATGTTCAGGTCAAGCGTCTGCATGAGTACAAGCGCCAGCTGCTGTGCGCAATGAACATTGCAGGTCTGCAGCTGAAGCTGCGCGATAACCCCAACATGGAATTCGTTCCCCGCACCTACGTCTTCGGCGCAAAGGCTGCTGCCGGCTACAAGACTGCAAAGCGCATCATTGAGCTGCTGCTGAGCATGGCAAACGACATCAACAAGGATCCCGCATGCAAGGATAAGCTGCAGGTCTACTTTGTAGAGAACTACCGTGTATCCGCTGCTGAGGCTATCGTTCCTGCTGCCCAGGTCTCCGAGCAGATCTCCACCGCAGGTAAGGAAGCTTCCGGTACCGGCTGCATGAAGCTGATGGCCAACGGTGCTGTCACCATCGGTACTCTGGACGGCGCAAACGTCGAGATGTACGAGCGTCTGGGCGACAAGAACATGTTCCTCTTCGGTCTGCATACCGACGAGATCGCAAAGCTGCGCAAGGACGGCTACGATCCTGCTTCCATCGTCGCAAAGGATGCCGAGCTCAAGCGCATCACCGATCGCATCTCCAACGGCTTTGCCGACGGCAAGAGCTACTCCGACCTTATCTCCAACCTGCTCTACGGCGGTGATCCCTACATGCTGATCGCCGACTTCCGTGCATACGCAGATTGCCAGGAGAAGCTGTACAAGGCAATCTCCGATCCTTCCGAGCTGGGCCGTCTGTCCATCATGAACACCGCTCAGAGTGGTTTCTTTGCTGCTGACAGAGCTATTGCTCAGTACGCAAAAGAGATATGGCACATCGACTGATAAATGACAAAATTAACGCCGCCGTGGTTATCGGCGGCGTTAATATGGATATTTGGGGCAGACCCGCAGACAAGCTCGTGGCGAAGGATTCCGCACCGGGCTTTGTCAGTATGACCCCGGGCGGTGTCGGACGCAATATTGCCCATAATCTCTGCCTGCTTGGTTTGAATGTCGGCCTTGTGGCTGCACTGGGTGACGATGCCAACGGCAGCTCCCTGAAAAAAAGCTGCGAGGAGCTGGGCATGGATATGACCCTGTCTCCCGTGATTCCGGGCCGCAACAGTTCCTGCTATCTCTATATCACTGACAGTGATGGCGACATGGCCCTGGCAATCAACGAGATGGACATCTGCCGCGAGATAAGCCCCGAATACCTCAGCTCCATACTGCCGGAACTGAAAAAATATTCCGCGCTGGTACTGGATGCAAATCTGAGTGAGGAAGCTCTGTCCTATATCTGTGAGAATATTGATCTGCCCATCTACGCAGACCCTGTCTCCACTGTTAAAGGTGGAAAATTTCTTCCGCATCTCTCCAGGATACGGGCTTTCAAGCCCAATCTGCTTGAAGCACAGATGCTCACCGGCGAGGCTGAGCCTGAAAGGGCAGCAAAAAAACTTGTTGAAATGGGCGTGGAGAGAGTTTTTATCAGCCTTGGCAGCGACGGTATTATTGCTGCATCAAAGGACGCTCTTGTCCATCTGCCGGTTATCCCCACAGAAACTGTCAATGTCAATGGCGCTGGCGATTCTGCAATGGCTGCAATCATCTGGGCAGACATGCAGGGTATGAGTCTTGAGGATACTGCAAATGCAGCCCGCCTTGCCGGCTCTATAACCTGCCGCAGTGAAAAATCCAACTCTCCGGAGCTGGGAACGCTGAAGGATCTGCTTTGATAATAATAAAAAAGACATGACGCTTTGCGTCATGTCTTTTTTATTATTCTTCGTAAAGAGCAAGAAATTCTTCAAAGCATATATTATTCTCAGTTATATACTCTGCAGCTTCCTGACCTACATAGCGGAAGTGACCGGCATTCTTGCAGGCCATACCGTAGCAGTCCTCATGCCCCGCGGGATAACGCAGGATAAAGCCATACTCGGTACAATGTTCCACCATCCAGTCGTAGACTTCAGTCTCCTGAATGTCCAGGTCGTATTTTTCGTTATAGTCACCATGGAGCATACTTTCATCGGTAATGCAGAAGCCCAGACCCGTATGGTGATCACTACAGCCGGCAGGGAAGGTATGCTTTGCAGCTTCATAGGAGCTGCCATATTCATATATGTACTTCTCGTACCAGTTGAGTCTGTAGTCCCAGTTACGGTAGGCGCTGTTCATCCACACAGTATAGCCCTGTTCCCGGGCGGCCTCCATGAATGCAATGGTCTGATCCATACATCTGGCATCCATATATTGCATTTCCCAGACTCGGATTTCCGGATGATAACGACCAACACCCTGAGAAATGCCTGCATACAGATACTCCCAGCTGTTGATATCTATATCGGGAGGGGGAGGCAGTTCTGCTTTTTCCCCTTCTGCCTCTGCAGCTTCTTCAGGGGCCGCTGTTTCAGAGGGTTCTACTTCTCCAACAGCAGGGGCCTCAGTTGCTGCAGGCTCTTCAGGCTGTGCGCATCCCGCACACAGAAATGCCGCGCAGAGAACAAGCAGAAAACATTTAATAAACCTGTACTTCATTTTCTTACTCCTGATAAAGTGCTACAAACTCTTCAAGACAGAGATTATTCTCGGTCATATACTTTGCAACTTCAACACCCACATAGCGGAAGTGGAAAGGCTCATACATAACGCCGGTGATCTCTTCCTTATCCTTGGGGAAGCGGAGGATGAAACCATACTCGGTGCAGTGCTCCTTGAGCCACTTGAAGGTGTCGGTATTTTCAAGGCTGGCGTTCTTGATTTCATAGTATCTGTCGGTTATATCAACAGCAAGACCGGTCTGGTGTTCGCTTCCGCCGGCAGGCATAGTGATGTAGAAGCCGTTTGCATCCTTACCGTCAGCTACACCGTTATTGTTGCAGACGCGGGTAAAGTTTGCAGCCTGTTCAGAATAGGAGCGGTAACCGGAAGAGAGATAGACGCTCAGCCCCGCATCCTTGCATGCCTGGGCCATAGCCATCAAAGGCTCCTCAATACGGGAGTCAATGGGGCACTGGCTGTCGCTGACAGTAATAACTCTCTCAGGGGTCCAGTCGCTGCCCAGTCTGTTATCAGCATTTACAAGAATAAGCTCCCAGCTTGTAATGTCCACCTGAGGGATGGAGGGAGTAGGTTCGGGAGTAGGCTCCACAGTGGCTTCGGGAGTAGCTTCAGGCTCTGCTGCCTGTTCCATAGGCTGGCCGACAATTTCCTCAGGGCTGGGCTCAGCCTCCATGGAGACGCCCTCAAAAGCCTGGGCATTCAGGCCCTTGGCCTCGCCAAAGAATGCAACATCATCACTGTGCATGCTGTTCTTTTCCTGGTCATATGTATAAAATGCAAAGCCCACAAGAAAAACGAGGGCTACAATTATTCTTCCAACACGGTTCTTCATTATTTCCTCCAATTAAACGGTCTTTCCTAATTTATTATAATAACATTTTGTCCCATTAGGGTCAACTTAATTTTAATAACAAACGCCTTTTATCCCCTGTTCTGACGCTGGGAGGAATCAATTGTTCCGATAAAAAACCCTGCACCTTAAAGGTGCAGGGTTCTGTTTAATTTAAGCTTTTACGCTGCCGGAGATATTACTCGTAGAGAGCCTTGAGCTTCATGAGGTGCTCGTAGCGCTCCTTGGCGTTGGCCTCGGAAGCGGCGAACAGACGCTCTGCACGCTCGGGGAACTCGCGGGTAAGTCTGCTGTAGCGGGCCTCGTTCATCAGGAACTCCTGGTAGCCGCCTGCGGGCTCCTTGCTGTCGAGCACGAACTTCTGCTCGGCATTGGGGTTGAAGCGGAAGAGGTTCCAGTAACCGCACTTGACAGCCTTTTCCATTTCCTTCTGGCAGTTTTCCATACCGCCCTTGATGCTGTGCATCTCGCAGGGGGAGTATGCGATGATGAGGGAGGGACCCTTGTGAGCCTCTGCCTCAGCGATTGCCTTGAGGGTCTGGACCTTGTTGGCGCCCATTGCGATCTGTGCAACGTAGACGTAACCGTAGGTCATTGCGATCTCAGCCAGGGACTTGGACTTGATTTCCTTACCTGCTGCTGCGAACTGAGCAACCTGACCGATGTTGGAAGCCTTGGAAGCCTGACCACCGGTGTTGGAGTAAACCTCAGTGTTGAAGATGAAGATGTTGACGTCTTCACCGGAAGCGAGAACATGGTCAACACCGCCGAAGCCGATGTCGAAGCCCCAGCCGTCGCCGCCGAAGATCCACATGGACTTCTTGTTCAGGAAGTCCTTCTTTGCTGCAACTGCTGCGCAGACATCGCACTCAGCTGCATTGGCCTCTGCCAGAGCTGCAAGACGTCTTGCGGGCTCCTGGTTGGCGTTGCCATCGTCGTAGGTGGCCAGGTAGTCGACTGCAGCCTGCTTGAGCTCGCCTTCTGCCTTCTCTGCCATGACCTCAACGGATGCCTTCAGGTCGTCACGGATCTTCTTCTGGCCGAGGTACATACCGAGACCGTGCTCAGCATTGTCTTCGAACAGGGAGTTTGCCCATGCGGGGCCGCGGCCTTCCTTATTGATTGCGTAAGGAGAGGTAGCTGCGGGGCCGCCCCAGATGGAGGAACAACCGGTAGCATTGGAGATGAGCATATGATCGCCGTAGAGCTGGGTAACCAGTCTTGCATAGCTGGTCTCTGCACAACCTGCGCAGGAGCCGGAGAACTCGAGGTAGGGCTGAGCGAACTGGCTGTACTTGACGTTCTCTGCGTACATATCCTTCTTCTCGGATACTTCGGAAACCATGTAGTTGAAGACTTCCTGCTCAGGCAGCTGGGATTCCATGGAGACCATCTCGATAGCGCCGGTGGGGCACTGGGAGATACATACGCCACAGCCCATGCAGTCCAGAGGAGATACTGCCATTGCATACTTGTAAACGCCCTTGCCGGTGCCTGCCTTGATCTCAGCCATCTTGGTGCCTGCGGGAGCAGCAGCAGCCTCAGCCTCGGTCAGAGCGAAGGGACGGATAGTAGCGTGGGGGCAGACGAATGCACACTGGTTGCACTGGATGCACTTCTCAGCATCCCACTTGGGGACGGAGACAGCGATGCCGCGCTTCTCGTATGCAGCTGCGCCAACTTCGAAGGTACCGTCAACGTGATCGGCAAAGGTGGAAACGGGCAGAGAGTCGCCGTCCATTCTGTCGATAACGTCGAGGATGTTGGTGACCATCTTGACGGTCTTTTCGGGGCCCTTCTTGGCCTCGGGTGCTGCGGTGTCGACAGCGTTTGCCCATGCGGCGGGAACATCGACCTTGACGTATGCGGTAGCGCCGGCGTCGATTGCTGCATAGTTCATGTCAACAACGTCCTGGCCCTTCTTCAGGTAGGACTTGAGAGCAGCTTCCTTCATGTAGCCGATAGCCTCTGTCTCGGGCATAACCTTTGCCAGGGAGAAGAATGCGGACTGAAGGATGGTGTTGGTGCGCTTGCCCATGCCAAGCTTCTTGGCAAGGTCGATAGCGTTGATCAGGTAAACCTGAATGTTGTTCTCAGCGATGTAACGCTTGGAAGCGGCGTCGAGCTGCTTGTCCAGCTCTTCAGCGGACCACTGAGCATTGATAAGGAAGGTGCCGCCGGGACGGACGTCTCTTACGATGGGGAAGCCCTTGGTGATGTAAGAGGGAACGTGGCAGGCGACGAAGTCAGCCTTGTTGATGTAGTAGGGGCTCTTGATCTGGTTGTCACCGAAGCGCAGGTGGCTGATGGTTACGCCGCCGGTCTTCTTGGAGTCATACTGGAAGTAAGCCTGAACGTACTTGTCAGTGTGGTCACCGATGATCTTGATGGAGTTCTTGTTTGCACCGACGGTACCGTCGCCGCCCAGGCCCCAGAACTTGCACTCGATGGTGCCGGCTGCGGAGGTGGAGGGAGCTGCTTCCTCAACGAGGTGCAGGTTGGTGACGTCATCAATGATGCCGAGGGTGAACATGCGCTTCATCTCGTCCTTCTTCAGCTCGTTGTAAACTGCGAAGACGGATGCGGGGGGAGTGTCCTTGCTGCCC
>JAFQQV010000036.1 GCA_017410425.1 Oscillospiraceae bacterium | reverse complement strand
GGGAGCCTTTAAAAATCCCCACCGCCAACTTTTGTTGGCAGTGGGGCATGTGTGCGAGAGAAAATATTTTCGTAAGCCTTAAGGCTAAGCCTGTATTAAGCCCTTATAGGGCTTGTGCAAACCACCCGTTATACGGGTGGTCCTGACTTGAACAGTATATTTTCACAAAGTCCTGTAAACATTGCGTATGCACTGTAGGACTCAACAGCCTCTCCATCAATATATGTCTTGAGAATAATGCTGTCCTCGCATGGAAACTTCATATAGCACAGATAATGCTTATCATCCACCTCTTCGGAGACATTTCTGAAATTCAGGCTCAGCACCCTGCCTCGAGGCCCGTTGCGATAGCTATACTCAAGCTCCGTTTCCTCACATCCCCGGGGCAAATAGAACAGGTAGTAGGCAGTGTCACCTGCCTGAGCACTCACATGGCTCAGTTCCTCCCCTGCTGTGTTGCAGTATTCCACCCACTCCACAATGCTCTGGTCATAGCCGGTGAGCATATACATGGGAAACTCATCAGTCTGGCATGAAACAGAAACATTGTTTTTCAAACCATAAAAAGAAACATATGTCAGGCACAGTCCGGCAGCAATTATAACAAGAGCAAATGCAAGACCTATTAAAAATATTCGTCTTATTTTCTTATAAAGCCTTGTTTTCTCTATCTCATTTTTCTGTTCGCCCATGGCTTCCTCTTCCACACCATATAGTTCAGACACAGATAAATCAAGCGCTTTTGCAATCTCCTGCATCGTAAGCGCATCCGGTATCTGTTTATCCGTCTCCCAGCGGGAAACGGTCTTATCGGAAACATGCAGCATCTCTGCAAGCTGCTTCTGGGTCAGGCCCAGTTCTTTCCTTCTAAGGCTGATTCTGTCGGCTATGCTTTCCATATTAGCCCTCATTTCTGCAAAGAGTTTATGCTTTTATTTTACACAAAACATCCTCACATGGAAGCCCAAATAGCAAAAAGGCCATTCTCATATTTTGAGAATGGCCTTTTTAGTTGTTATTTCAGTGATTCCTGGGTCATTTCCTTGTACTCGGCATCGCTGAGTTCATAGCCATAGAAGACCTGATAATACTCACTTACCAGCTCCTGAAGGTCGTAGTCCACATAGTCAGGATAGAGCAGTGCCGTGAGCCAGACCATGCCCAGATAACGCTGCACTCCGGGAGGAGTGGAAAGCCAGCCGTAGGGGCCCCAGGGGCATCTGTAGTACTCGCCGTTCTTAATGGCATCCAGCTCCTGCCAGACGGGATCAGCGCCTGCGGTATCATAGACGCTGTTCGGCTCAAAAACTATGACCTCGGGATTCCAGAGAATCAGCTGTTCCATGTCTATCTCATTGCCATCGCCGGAGAAAGATACCTCGCTGAGCTTGGCTGCATTGTCGGAAACAAGATTGATGGTACCTGCGTGGAAGGAGCCCTCTGCAAGGACATTCAGGCCCTTGTCGCCAAGGCAATATACAAGGCGCTTTCTTGCACCGTCAGCATCCACTTTTGCCATTATATCAGCAACGCAATTATAGTTTTCGCGGCACCAGTCGGAAAGTTCCTGAGCTTTCTCGGTTTTGCCGGTAAGCTCACCCAGGCGGAGGTAGGCCTCGGCAGCGCTGGCCTCGTTGGCATTTATATGTACAAAGGGTATGCCGGTCTGCTCAGTGAGCGCATCCAGATCCTCAGCCATGTTGCTCTTGGCGTCACCAACGTCAATAACCACGTCAGGATCCGCCGCAAGCAGAGCTTCAAGGTCCATAGTACCCTTGCCGCCATAGAGCTGGCCCAGCTCAGGCAGGGAAAGATATTCAGCGGGGAAATACTTCTCTATATCAGAGGCAAAGGCGTTGCTGAATCCCACAAAAAGCTCAGGGCACAGGGGGAACACATACACCTGAGTCAAAGGTCCTGAGACGGCGATTCTTTCCACAGTCACTGGAACAGTAACGGTTCTGCCCAGATCATCGGTAAATTCGCGGGTAGAAGGCTCAACGACTTTCTCTGCAGGAGCGCTTGCTTTTTCCTCAGTCTGAGTCTCGGTTTCAGTCACAGCACTCTGTCCACAGCCGACAAGGCAAGTGCACATCATGGCTGCAGCCAGTATAAGAGCAAGTATTTTTTTCATCTTGTCCCCTCCTATGAATTGTTTTTATTTGCAACTTGTATTTTTTTGATGTTTGCATTGTAGCACGAGTTGTTTTTAAATGCAAGTCTTTTCTTGTTGTCAAGCCAACAAAAAATCCCCGCTCCGAATCGAAGCGGGGATGTGTAATTGGATAGCTTACTTGTACATTTTTTCGTAGTAGCTCATATATTCGCCGGAGACGATCTTGTCCATCCACTCCTTGTGGCTGAGATACCACTCAATGGTCTGGGCCATACCGGTTTCAAAGGTGTAGGCAGGTGCCCAGCCAAGCTCAGTAGTGATCTTGGTGTTGTCAATAGCATAGCGGCGGTCGTGACCGGGACGGTCCTTGACGTGGACAATCAGATCCTCGGTCTTGCCGGTGTTGTCAATTATGAGCTTGACAATCTCAATATTGGCCTTTTCGTTGTTGCCGCCCACATTGTAAACCTCACCCAGCACGCCCTTTTCAAGGACGGTGGTGATAGCTGCACAGTGGTCTTCAACATAGAGCCAGTCTCTGATCTGCATGCCGTCGCCGTATACAGGCAGATTCTTCTCTGCAAGACAGTTATTGATCATCAGAGGAATCAGCTTTTCAGGGAACTGATAAGGGCCATAGTTATTGGAGCAGCGGGTGATGTTGACAGGCATACCGTAGGTTTGGGCATAGGCACGGACAACAAAGTCTGCGCTGGCCTTGGAGGCAGAATAGGGGCTGTTGGGGGCAAGGGGGGTCTTCTCGGTGAAAAGGCCGGTTGCGCCCAGTGCGCCGTAGACCTCATCGGTGGAAACCTGCAGGTACTTTACGCCTTCCTTGAATTCACGGGAGTACTTGTCATCAGGATCCAGCTTCCAGTGCTTCTTAGCTACATCCAGAAGGGTCTGGGTGCCAAGAACGTTGGTGATAAGGAAGATGTCGGGGTCGGTAATGCTGCGGTCAACATGGCTCTCTGCAGCGAAGTTGACAACGGTGTCAAACTCGTACTTCTGGAAAAGCTCCTCAACCAAAGCGCGGTCATGGATATCGCCGCGGACGAAGGTATAACGCTTGTCATCACTGACTTCAACAAGGTTGTCAAGGTTGCCTGCATAGGTGAGCAGGTCAATGTTAACAATGTTTATGTCGTCATATCTTTTAAGCAGGTAATGAATAAAGTTGGAGCCGATAAAGCCGGCACCGCCGGTGACCAAAATATTTTTCATATGTATTTACCTCTCAGCTCAGTCCAGCAGGGAAAGCAGGTACTGGCCGTATTCAGTCATTTTAAGTTCGGTACCCATAGCACGAAGCTCGTCATCGCTGACCCAGCCCTTGCGCCATGCAATTTCCTCAATGCAGGAGATGTAGAAGCCCTGGCGAGCCTGAACGGTGGACACAAACTGGGCAGCCTGCAGCATACCTTCGGGTGTACCGGTATCGAGCCATGCCATACCGCGGCCCATGGGGTCGCACATCAGTTCGCCGCGGCGGAGATACTCGTTGTTGACCGCAGTAATCTCCAGCTCACCTCTTGCAGAGGGCTGGACGTTCTTTGCGATCTCCACAACGCTGTTGCCGTAGAAGTAGAGGCCGGGCACTGCATAGTTGCTCTTGGGATGCTCGGGCTTTTCTTCAATGGAGAGGACATGGTAGTCCTTGTCAAATTCCACCACACCGAAGGCGCGGGGGTTCTTGACCTGGATACCGAAAATCATGCCGCCCTCTTTTACACTGGCGCCATTGCGCAGATAGTCAGACAAAGCCTGACCATAGAAGATATTGTCGCCAAGGATAAGGCAGACAGAGTCATCACCGATGAACTCCTCGCCCAGGATAAAAGCCTCCGCAAGACCGCGGGGTGCATCCTGAACCTTGTACTCAAAGTTCATGCCCAGACGCTTGCCATCGCCAAGCAGTTCCTTATAAACGGGCGTATCCTCAGGGGTGGAGATGATAAGCACCTCTCTGATACCTGCCAGCATAAGCACGGACAGAGGGTAATAAATCATAGGTTTATCATAAATGGGAAGAAGCTGCTTGGAAACAGCGCGGGTCATGGGATAGAGTCTTGTGCCTTTTCCGCCTGCAAGAATTATACCTTTCATGATGTTCTCCCTTCTGTGGTTATAACAAGAGATGATATATTTTAACATCTTATGCCGTCAACTGTCAACGAAATAGGCTTGTGAATAAAACCACTAAGCCGCTGCCAGCTTTCTCTTGACAATAAGACTGGAAAAAACTATAATATTAAGGCTTTGTATTGAGTACAGTTTAATAACGGGGCGTAGCGCAGTTGGTAGCGCGCATGGTTCGGGTCCATGAGGCCGGGAGTTCAACTCTCCCCGCTCCGACCAAAGTGGAAAGGTCACCTTCAGGTGGCCTTTTTGTTTTGCTTCAATTGGGCTGGACTCCCGGCCTCATGTAATCGCCACAGGCGATTTTTCAATCAAAAGGCCGCAAAGCGGCCAGCGCGGCATTTATGCCGCCGCGGCCGGGAGTTCGACTCTCCCCGCTCCGACCAACGTCAGAAGAAGCCTGATACATTCCGTTTCCACGGTTTGCGTAAGTGCCGTGAAAACTTCATATTCTCAGGCTCCTTCTTCCTTTTCAAATCGCATCCACATGGGATTCGATTTGATTTTTTATATTTGGTTTTAAACCCCATAATTACACTCTACGAAAGATAAAATCCCTGTCCAAGAATGGACAGGGATTTTTATGTGATTTTACAGTCTTCTATATCGCTCAGGTCTTATCCGCCCGCTTTGTATTGCAGCATCCAGCTGGGCGATCATACGCTCCTTATCCCGATTCAGAATTCCGGAAAGAGAAACATAGTTTGAAACATGATTGGAGCGCAGGACGGTGCCTTCGCTGTCCACATTCTCCAGAAACAGCTTCTGCTCCTCCAGATATCCGAAGGGACTGAGAATCTCGAATTTTCCGGCCATATAGTCCTTGGTCAGGGGTGCATCGGGCTCAAGATTCAAAGTAAGCAGGCCCAAGTATTCAGGCTTCGTGGCACTAACCAGCTTTGCGGATTCTATGGCATGCTCACGGCTGTCAGCCCTGCCGCCAAGGCCGGTTATAAGCGTCATGGAAACCTTTATGCCGGCTGCCTTCAGCTTATGGCAGGCTTCGATGGTTTCAGCCGCGGTCACCCGTTTGTCAACATCACGAAGCACCTTGTCGCTACCGGACTCTGCGCCAATGTAGACCATCTCAAGGCCATGCTCACGAAGCTGACAAAGTTCCTCATGGCTTTTGCGCAGAACATCCTTGGCTGTGCCATAAATAGTGACACGCTTGGTATGGGGAAAAATTTCATATATTTTATCAAGGATAGTAAGCAGATCGGAAGTCTTTACAATGAGCGCATCGCCATCTGCCAGAAAGACACGGTCAAAGCTGTAGGGGTAAAAGCGCTTAACCCAGTACAGATCTTCAATAACCTCGTCAAGCTTCCGCACGCGAAACTGTTTACACTTGTACATGCCGCAGAATGTACAGGTATTGTTGGCGCATCCGATGGTGAGCTGAATTATAAGACTCTGCGCCTCGCTGGGTGGACGATAGACATCACCTTCATATATCATGGTATTTCTCCTTATTTTTGATGCTAAGTATTATGCCGTATTTCTCCCCGTTTTGCAAGCGGCTGCAGGAAAAAGGCCGTTGTCATAGATATAACAATATTAAATGAAGCTTAAATATTGACAGGGCTCCTGTAAGGCATTATGATTCAATCAAGCGTATAAACAAACTATAACCGAAAGGAATTAATAAAATGAGACTCAGACCTGAAAACACCATCGCAATCTGCATCGACTTTCAGGAAAAGCTGATGCCCTCTATCCTGAACTCCGAAGAAGTTCTCGACAAAGCCGCAATGCTGGTAAAAGGCCTGCGTGTTCTGGGTGTGCCCGTGGTTGTTACCCAGCAGTACACCAAGGGGCTGGGCGGCACTGTTGATCCTGTGCACTCCGCACTGGAAGACTATGAGCACTATGAAAAAGGCAGCTTCGGCGCATATGATGAACCTGAGTTCAAGGCCATTGTTGATGCCTACGGCCGCAAGAACATCCTGCTTTTCGGTACCGAAACCCACATCTGCGTTCTGCAGACCGCTCTTGGACTCAAGTACGCCGGCTACAATCCCATGCTGGTTGAGGACTGCTGCGGCTCCCGCAAGGCAAATGACAAGGAAAATGGTATCCGCCGCGCAATGGGTGAAGGCATCCAGATTTCCGGCGCAGAATCCGTTCTGTTTGAGCTGACCGTTGTCTCCGGCTCCCCCGAATTCAAGCAGATTTCCAAGCTGGTAAAATAAGCTTCATTTGCGTGACTTCGTCACAGTCTTAAAAGAGAGGAAATGCTATTATACAATCACAGATAAAGATTGTTTCCTTTCCTCCTATAAAGTTTCCTTAATACCCAAAAAGCTGCCCCTGAGCAAGGCAGCTTTTTTATTTTTAAATCACAGGATTTTGCAGACAGATTGAAAAAGCGGGAACATTTGTATATACTTTAGCTTAGCCTAACGGCCATAATCCGAATCCGTTTTTGAGAACATATGCATTGCAGCTGTGTCGTTGTCAGCTTTTGAAGGGCGATAGCCCATCTGCAAGCTAACGCCTAACATCAGCTTCCCATATGTTCTCAAAAATCTCCGACTCCACAGGAGTGGATTTTTGGCTAAGGCGAAATTGAATGATGCAGCTGGGCTGACGCCCAGCAAAGAATGAAATAAAGCATGAGGCTAAAATACGCCCTGTGGTGCGGGTTCGTATTATAGCCGTCAGGCTACGGAGGTGTATTCAATGAAGCAGAAAATTATAAATGGAGTTTTGAACTTTGATGAAAATTCCATGGAGTATATCCGCTTCGGAACAGGCGGAAAAATACTTATCCTGCTGCCCGGGCTGGGGGACGGATTGCACACGGTAAAGGGCATGGCCCTGCCCATGGCAGTGCTGTACAGGGCCTTTGCAAAAGAATACACCATCTACTCCTTCAGCCGCATGGAGCGCATCCCCCAAGGTCACAGCACGAGGGACATGGCCGGAGATCTGAAGCGTGCCATGGACATGCTGGGCATAGAAAAAGCAGATATAATAGGTGTCTCCATGGGCGGCATGATTGCCCAGCATCTGGCAGCGGATTATCCCGAGGCTGTCGGCAAGCTGGTGCTTGTGGTCACTGTTCCTAGACAGAACCCGGTAATCTCCGGAGCAGTAAGTAAGTGGATAGAAATGGCGGAGCGAGGTGATCACCGCGCTTTGATGGAGAGTAATCTGGAGCTTATATATTCAGAAAAATATTATCGCAAAAACCGCCGCCTCATTCCTATAA
Source organism: Oscillospiraceae bacterium (assembly GCA_017410425.1). Classification (GTDB taxonomy): domain Bacteria; phylum Bacillota; class Clostridia; order Oscillospirales; family Oscillospiraceae; genus Limivicinus. Next base: position 50,712 of record JAFQQV010000036.1, on the reverse strand, counting down.
TTGCCGCCATTACCAAGCCCAAATCATACGAGAGATTTCTCCGTCAGGCCCAGGCTTGTCTCACTCACAACTCGCTGGAGAGTTTGCAAAACATAAAGGCGCCCACGCTCATTATCGGCGGCGGCAAGGATGAAACCGTAGGCTCAGAGGGCTCCCTTGAGCTGCACAGCATGATTGATAATTCCCTGCTGCGCATCTATCCCAATGGCCCCCACGGGCTATACGAAGAGGAAGACGATTTCCAGATCTATGTGCTAAGCTTCCTGAAATACAAAAACAATAATGAGGTATAAGGCAATGCTCGAACAGGATAAAAAATTCATGGCGGCAGCTATTGAGCTGTCCAAGGCCGCAGTAAGTCACGGTAATGAGCCTTTTGGCGCTGTGCTGGTGAAAGACGGAGAGATTGTCTTCATCAATGAAAATCAGATTTACACAAAACACGACCCAACTTTCCATGCCGAGGCCGGACTTATCCGCCGCTTCTGCGAGGAAAGCGGTATCACCGATCTTTCCGACTACACGCTGTATTCCAGCTGTGAGCCTTGCTTCATGTGCTGCGGTGCCATGGTCTGGGTCAAGCTTGGCAGGCTTGTATATGCTGCAAGCGACATAGAACTGTGCGAAATACTTGGTGTCCATGGTTCTGAATGCTGCAAGACAGTGTTTGAGGCCATGGGTGCAAAGACAGATTACAGTTCCGGCCTTATGCGTGATGAGGCCCTGGTTGTACTGAGAGACTATTTCAACGACCACAAAAAGGGATAATGGAGGTACAAACCATGCACAAGCTCACTCGCCTTATACTTGACGACATGAAGCCGGCGCTGGGCGTTACGGAACCTGCGGCCATTGCCCTGGCCTGCGCCAAAGCCCGATCTCTGACGGATGAAGAAGTGCTCTCCGTAAGGGTGCGAGTCAACTCCGGCATATATAAAAACGCCTTCACCTGCGGCATCCCCGGCACAAGCGAAGTTGGCAACGAATACTCCGCGGCCTTAGGCATAGTGTGCGGCAAAGCAGAGCGCGGCCTCCTTGTGCTGGAGGATGTGGACGATGCTGCTGTAGCTGCTGCGAAAAAGCTTATCGCCGACGGTAAGATAAAGGTGGAGCTGGATTCTATAAGCTCAGTGCTCTATATCGGCGTAACAGTAAATACCGAGCATGATGTCTGCCGGGCTGAACTCAGGGGCGGACACACTAACTTCTGTCTGATTGAGAAAAACGGCGAAGTTCTGCTCAAAAAGGACTACTCCGAGAGTGAAGCCGGCCTCTCCCCTGTTGCAAATTACAGCATAAGCGAGATTTACGACTACGCCCTCAATACCGATATTGAAGAGCTGCGCTTCATGGCTGAGGCCTACAAGCTAAACAACGAGCTTGCACAGGCCGGCGCCGTCTGGGAGCGCTGCACTGTGAGCCGCAGCATGATTGCTAAAAACGGCGGCTTCATTTCAAGCGATGAGCGCATGAGCGCAAAAACCCTCGCCTGTGCGGCAGCTGAGGCCAGAGTACTGGGTATGGATAGGGCCGCAATGAGCATCACCGGCAGCGGCACCCACGGTATAATCTGTACCCTGCCTTTGGACGCATACTGCAAAGTTAAGGGTTTGGATGATGAAAAGCTTCTGCGTGCCACCGCAATGAGCTATCTTGTCTGTATGTACATAAAGGAGTACTCAGGAAAGCTCTCTGCATTCTGCGGCTGTGGTATTGCCGGCGGCACTGGGCTTGCCTGTGCGCTGGTCTATCTCATGGGCGGTGATGTAAAGGCTGTGGAAGCTGCCTGCGGCAATATGGCATCATCAATAACAGGCATGATATGCAGCGGCGGCAATCACTGCTGCTGTCTGAAAGTGATCTCCGCGGTCGACAGCGCATTTACCGCGGCAGAGCTTGCCGTCAGCGGCGCTGCAGTGCAGGCACCCCACGGAATTCTGGACCTTTGCACCGAAAAAACGCTGCAGAATCTGGGACTGATCGCAGACCCCGGCATGGTGGAGACTGAGCGAGTCATTCTCCAGATAATGCAGAACAAAGGAGAAATGTAAATGTACGAACTTATACAGGTATCTGAAAACAACTACTACATACAAAGCCCGGCAAAAATCGGTCTTGTTAAAATCAGCGAGTCCGAGGTATGCCTTATTGACAGCGGCAGCGACAAGGATGCCGGCAGAAAAGTCCGGCAGATACTGGATAAGAATAACTGGAAGCTTCGTGCAATATATGTCACCCATTCCAATGCCGACCATATCGGCGGCTGCAAATATCTGCAGGCTCAGACCGGCTGCAAGATATTTGCACCGGGTATTGAGTGCGCCTTCACCAAGTTCCCTGTGCTGGAACCTTCATTTCTCTTTGGCGCTTATCCGCCCAAGGAATTGAGACATAAATTTCTCATGGCGCAGGAGAGCAAGGCAGAATATCTCACGGCAGAAACTCTGGCTGAAGGAATGGAGATAATCCCTTTGCCCGGTCACTTTTTTGATATGGTGGGCTTCCGCACTGCGGACGGTATAGTATATCTGGCCGACTGTCTCTCCAGCCGTGAAACTCTGGAAAAGTACAGGATCGGTTTTATATACGACATTGCCGCATACCTCGACACCCTTGAAAAGGTCAAGGCCATGCAGGCAAAGCTCTTTATTCCCGCCCATGCCGAAGCTTGCGAGAGCATAGTTGAGCTTGCTCAGTACAACATCGACACTGTTAATGAGATTGCTGATAAAATTCTTGATCTGTGTGAAAAAGGGCTGCAGTTTGAGGCTTTACTTAAAAAGCTTTTTGATGAGTACTCCCTGCAAATGAATTTTGAGCAGTACGTTCTTGTGGGCAGCACTGTGAAATCCTATCTGGCATGGCTTAAGGACAGCGGAAAACTAAGCGCAAGCTTTGAAAACAACGAGCTTATCTGGAGAAAAGTATGAGCCCTAAAATTTACAATCCCGCTCTGCAGCCAGGCAAAAACCTGACTGCGCACTACACCTTGCAGCAGATTGCATATTGGGCGGCGGCTGCCGGACTAATAAGCTTTGCCACGGCTTTCCTGCTGGAAAAAGGCTTTGCCCCCTCTCAGGTGGGTATACTGCTGGCTAGCGGCAATCTGCTGTCCTGTGCATTCCAGCCCCTGCTCGCCCAGCGGGCTGACAGGATAGGCGGTAATATATTAAACCGACTCACGCTGCTGCTTACCGGACTTTGCATAACTTTTCTCTGTGTAGTACAGTTTGCGGCGGTGCCTCAGTGGCTATATGGGCTTTGCTATCTTCTGGCGGTATTCAGCTTCGACGCAATGATGCCGCTGTTAAACTCCGTATGCGTGGCATACAAACGGCAGGGCAATCGGATAAACTACGGCTTTGGCCGCGGTATAGGCTCGCTGGCCTACTCCTTTGCGGCCCTGGGAATCGGCAAAGCCATTGCCGGTCTGGGCGCGGACTCCATGGTGTGGATAGTGCTGGTGCTGCTGATGTTCAACGTCATAATCACGCTGCGCTATCCAAGAATCCGGGACTTTGTCAAATGCGAAGATGAAACAAAAGCCGAAGACTGCTGCTCAATTGCTGAGTTTTTCCTGCGCTACAAATGGTACTGTGCTTCTCTGCTGGGCGTGATGCTGCTGGCAATGTTCCACGCCATGACAGAAAACTACATGATTGAAATCGTCGGCAAGCTGGGCGGCGACAGCAGCAGCGTAGGAATTGCCCTGTTTGTGGCGACGGCTATTGAGGCCCTGGTTGTAATATATTTTGAGAAAATCCGCGAGCACATCTCCGACAGCTGGCTGCTGAAGTATGCGGGACTTTCCTTCCTGCTCAAGTCTGTTCTGCTGCTTCTGGCCCCCAGCGTGACAGCCATATACTTTATTCAGCTTTTGCAGGCCACATCCTATAGTTTCCTTGCGCCGACCCAGATGTACTACGCCAACGCAAAGGTATCTGTGGCTGACATGGTCAAAGGCCAGGCCTTTATAACTGCGGCCTATTCTCTTGGCTGTGCAATCGGCAACTTTACCGGTGGTCAGCTTCTGGATATATTCAACGTGACAGTTCTGATGATTGCAGGCATTGTAATGGCTGCGTTAGGTACGATTATTCTGTTTATAACGGTGGATAAATAAAAAAAGCCGTGCCGGACAATAAGTCCGACACAGCTTTTTAACATAATCTTGCCATAAAATGTGCTATACTATCAGCAAAGAATTTCAAGCAGCTTAACGCAGGTATCTATGCCAAGTTCACCGCTGTCGAGAGTAATGTGATAATTCTCGGCATCGCCCCACTTGTTGGTGGTATAAGTCTCATAATAGCTCTCGCGGCGCTTGTCCTTGTCGTTGATGCGCTTGAGAGGTGTATCATCGCGCTCACCATAAACTTCCACAATGCGCTTTGCACGCTTGTCCTTGTCGGCATGGATATAGACACGCAGAACATCGGCCCGGTCACGCAGTATATAATCTGCACAGCGGCCTACGATAACGCAGGACTCCTTTTCCGCGAGATCAAGAATAACGTCGCGCTGGCTCTGCCAGAGGCTATGCTGCAGCGCACGCTCTACACGGTCAGCCATGCCGGGGATAATGCTGCCCTTGCTGCGTTCCTCGTTAAGCTCTGCAATATGCTCAGCGGAAAAGCCGCTTTTATTTGCAAGCAGTTCAATAAGTTCCTGATCGTAACAGGCTACGCCCAGCTTTGCAGCAAGTTCCTTACCAACGGTTCTGCCTCCGCTGCCGAACTGACGGCTGATGGCGATAATTTTATAGTTCATATACACACCTCTGTGCTAAGGATTTATAATTTAGGCCAGTATAGCAGAATCAAAACGATAAAACAACCTGAAGCATAATTTCTTAACATTTATATAGCCATTTATACTCAGTTTAGAATAAGCAATATACTATGAGTACAATCAGTCAGGAGGTATAAATTTTGACAGCCTATAACCTTGAGCCCGCAGAACTATTAAAAGAACTGGGCAGCGACCCGAAACAGGGTCTGAGTTCCGAACTGGTTCAGCAAAAGCTTCAAAAGCATGGTGAGAACAAGCTGAAAGAAAAAGCGAAGAAGAGCACGCTTCAGCGCTTTGTCGATCAGTTCAGGGATGCAATGATACTTATTCTTATTGCTGCTGCCGCTATTTCCTTCGCCATTGCTTGTATCGAAGGCAATCCCAAGGAGTTTTTTGAGCCGGCGCTTATTCTGGCCATAGTTATAATCAACGCCATAATGGGTGTCATGCAGGAGAGCAAGGCCGAAAAAGCGCTGGATGCATTGAAAAGTCTATCTGCCCCCCACGCTAGAGTTATACGCGAGGGCAAGGAGCAGCTAATTGACGCAGCAGAGCTGGTGCCGGGCGACATTATCAGGCTGGAGGCCGGCGACTTTATCCCGGCTGACGCAAGGCTGCTGCAGTCCTCCAGTCTTAAAAGCGAGGAATCTGCCCTGACAGGTGAATCAGTCCCCTCAGAAAAGGATGCAGAACAGAAAATCGAACTGGATGCTCCCTTAGGCGACAGGGCAAACATGGTCTTCTCCGGCTGCTCCGTAACTTACGGTACTGCCACCGCTGTGATCACTGCCACCGGCATGGACACTGAGATGGGCAAGATTGCAAATCTTCTGGACAGCGAGGATGAAAGTCAGACGCCCCTGCAGAAAAAGCTCGCTCAGCTGGGCAAGTACCTGGGCATCATGGCTCTGGTAGCCTGCGCCATCATCTTTGTTGTAGGTGTCAGCAATAATATCCCCGCGCTGGAGATATTCATGATCGCCGTATCCCTTGCCGTTTCCGCCATTCCTGAAGGTCTGCCTGCTATTGTTACTATTGTTCTGTCCATTGGCGTACAGCGCATGGTCAGGAAAAATGCCATTATACGCCGGCTTCCCGCAGTGGAAACGCTGGGCAGCGCCTCCGTCATCTGCTCTGACAAGACCGGCACCCTTACCCAGAACCGAATGACCCTTGTAAAGGCCTGGCTTTCCGGTAACGCAGAGACTGAGGATATAAGCGAAAACAACTCCGAAGAAGTCAAAAAGCTTCTTCAATACGCCGCTCTCTGCTGCGATGGCAGCGTGATTTTCAACGGTGACGAGGTACAGCATATCGGTGACCCCACCGAGACCGCCATCATCCTCGCCGCCCACATAAACGGCATGCCCAAGGATGAGCTGAACCGGGCATATCCCCGCCTCGCCGATCTTCCCTTTGACTCTGACCGCAAGCTGATGAGCACCGTAAACGAGATTAATGGCAAAAAGGTCGTTATTGTCAAGGGCGCATTTGATATGATGGCAAAGCGCTGCATCAGCGGTGATCTGGAAAAAGGCGCGGAGGTGCTGCGCTCCATGAGCGAGGATGCTCTGCGCGTACTGGCAGTGGGCTACAAGGAACTTGGCGACGCTCCCATGCTGCTCAGCTCCGAAGCTCTTGAAAGCGAGCTGCACTTCATGGGTCTTGTGGGCATGATCGACCCTCCCAGACCCGAAGCCAAAGCCGCAGTTGCCGTCTGCCGCAAAGCCGGCATCCGACCTGTGATGATCACCGGCGACCATGTTATCACTGCCTCCGCCATTGCAAAAGAGCTGGGTATACTTGAAGGCGGCGACAGGGCCATCACCGGCGCAGAGCTTGACCGCATGACCGACCGGGAGCTGGACGACTGCGTGGAGGATATTTCCGTATACGCCCGCGTCTCGCCTGAAAACAAGATACGCATCGTCAAAGCATGGCAGCGCAAGGATCAAGTAGTCTCCATGACAGGCGACGGCGTCAATGATGCTCCCGCTCTCAAAGCCGCAGATATCGGCTGCGCCATGGGCATAACCGGCACAGACGTTGCCAAGGGCGCATCTGACATGACCCTGACCGATGACAACTTTGCCACTATTGTCGACGCTGTACGCGAGGGCCGCGGAATCTACGCCAACATCAAAAAGGTGGTCGGCTTCCTGCTGGGCACCAATATAGGCGAGGTTATCTCAGTGTTTGTGGCAATGCTGCTCTGGCACAAGTCCCCCTTCCTCTCCATGCAGCTTTTGTGGATTAACCTTGTCACTGACTCTCTGCCCGCTATTGCCCTTGGCATGGAGCCTGTGGAGGACGATGTTATGGACCGCGCCCCCAAGCCCAAGAACGAGGGTCTTTTCGCCAGAGGCTACGGCCTGCAGATAATCCTGCAGGGCATAATGTTCGGCATCCTTGCTCTGACAGCATTTTATCTTGGTGAATCCATGACCGGCCTTACCGAAGGCGGTCAGACCATGGCCTTTATGGTGCTGGCAATGAGCCAGATAATCCAGTCCTTCAATATGCGCTCTGAACATTCTCTGTTCAAGATCGGTTTCTTCAGCAATAAGAAGCTGAATCTTGCTGTGCTCAGCTCCATTGTGCTGATGGCTTTGATACTTTTCACTCCCCTGTCCATTCTCTTCGGCATCATTTATCTGCCTGCAAAGCTCTACATTATTGCATTGGGCCTTATCCTTGTGCCGCTTGTGGTAATGGAGCTTGCCAAAGCAACAGGACTTATCCGGAGCGGAAGATAAAACTGCATAAAAAAATCCCTATGGTTTTAACCATAGGGATTTTTATTTTACAGTCCGTATTCTTCGGCCAGTTTTTTGAAGGAAGGCATGGAGTCTACTATTGTCTTTTCAGATACGCAGTAGGCCAAGCGAACATAGCCCTTCACGCCGAAGTCATCACCGGGCACAAGCATAAGCTCGTACTTCTTTGCCCGCTCACTGAAGGCCTTGGCATCAGGCTCCGGAGACTTGACGAAAAGATAAAAGGCACCGTCCGGCTTTATGCAGTCAAAGCCGCAGTCACTAAGGCCTTTATAGAGAATGTCGCGGTTGCGCTTGTAGGCGGAAATGTCGGAAGTCAGACCCATGCAGTTTTCAACCACACGCTGCATCAGGCTGGGTGCATTGACATAGCCGTAGCCACGGGCTGCACCGCAGATTGCATCAAAGATGTCCTGGCGCTCTGCCATGGTGGAGCTTACAGCCACATAACCAATACGCTCACCGGGCAGGGACAGGGACTTGGAGAAGGAATAGCAGATGATGGTGTTGTCGTAAAAACGGGTAGCGCTCTTGGTTGACACACCGTCAAACACGAGCTCACGGTAAGGCTCATCAGAGAGAAGATAAATGCTGTGGCCGTATTTTTCCTGGGCTTTACGCATTACATCTGCAATTTTATTCAAACTATCCTCGGTAAGCAGAACTCCGCTGGGGTTGTTGGGGGTATTGATAATAAGGATCTTGGTCTTCTCGGTAATGGCGCTTTCCAGCGCGCTGATATCAGGCTGCATATCGTCCATGGGGGGAACGCTCAAAAGCCTGCCGCAGGCAGCTTCAGTGAACACGGTGTACTCAGCGAAGAAGGGGGCAAAAGCTATAACCTCATCGCCATCGCAAAGCAGCGCGCGGATGGAGGAACAGAGGCCGGCAGCAGCGCCGCAGCAGACATAGACCATCTCAGGAATAATGTTTGCATCATAGCGCTTGTTAAGATCATCGGCAATAGCCTTTCTCAAAGAAGGCAGGCCGGGAGCAGGAGTATATCCATGGAGCATGGTGCTGTCAGTATTATCCAGCAGCGCACGGATAGTATCATTTACCTGAGGGGGTGCCGGAACACTGGGGTTGCCGATGGAAAAGTCAAATACATTTTCTATGCCGATCTCTGCCTTACGGGCAGAGGCATAGCCTGCCAGCTCTCTAATACAGCTTTTGCTGCGGCCCCAGGCCAGACTTTTTTCATTTATCATTTGCTGCACTCTCCTTTACAGAAATAGTCCTTAAGATACTCCATAGCCATTTTATAGCCATCGAAGCCGTAGCCTGCATAAGTCTTTACACAGGCCATGCCGGCATAGGAAATCTTTCTGAAATCCTCGCGGGCGTTTACATCAGTAAGATGTACCTCCACCGCCGGAATGCCCACAGCTTTAAGCGCATCCAGTATTGCGACACTGGTGTGGGTATAGGCGGCGGGATTAATCACAATGCCGTCCACCTTGCCATATGCCTCCTGAATCTTATCCACAATGCAGCCCTCATGGTTGGACTGGTAAGATTCGCAGTCAAAGCCCAGCTGCTTTGCACTTTCCTCGCAGAAGGCTACAAGAGCCTTGTAATCCTTTTTGCCGTAAAGCTCCGGCTCACGGATGCCAAGATAGTTCAGATTTGGCCCGTTGATAACAAGTATTTTCATTTCAGTGCCTCCAGAATGGCCCTGGCAGTGTCTTCAACGCTGCCGGAGTCATTGTCGATAACATAGTCGGAAAAGCGCTGATACATGGGTGCGCGCTTTTCAAGCATGGCCTCAAGGCTGCCGCGCTGGGAGAGGGGTCTGCCCTCGGTGGGAAGCTTTTCAAGGCTGCGCTTGAGCCAGAATATCTCTCCGTTCTGGTGCAGATGCTTATAGTTTTCCTCCCGTGTGACGCAGCCGCCGCCGGTGGCGATAATAAGGCCGGACTGCTTGCCCAGTTCTGCCAGAACCTCAGTCTCATGCTTACGGAAATAGTCCTCACCGTGGCTGTTTATCATGTCGCCGGCGCTCATGCCATAAGTCTCATAAAGCTTTTCGTCAGCATCCACGAAGGTCTTGCCTGTAAGCTCAGCCAGGGCCTTGCCAACGCTGCTCTTGCCGCTGCCGGGCATGCCAACGAGAATTATGTTGTGGGTCTGATTCTGGAGAACACGGAGTATCTCCTCAATGCGTTCTTTGGGAATCTCGGTGCCGGTGAAAAGCTCTGCCGCTCTGTGAGCCTGAGCCACCAGCATATAAAGACCGCTGCGGCAGACGATCCCCTTTTCCTCCGCCTGCATCAAAAAGGCGGTGCGGGCAGGATTATATACAATGTCAAAGGCAGCCTTACAGTTGGGAAAACTGTCAAGGCTTGCAGCAGCCTTGCCCACATCAGGATACATACCCACAGGGGTTGCGTTGACAACTATCTGGGCATCGGCATGAAGATGGAGATTATCATAATTGTTCTCTCCGCTGCGGGATACAACTATTATCTCGCCTGCGCCCATGTCCTCCAGCGCGGTACGCACTGCAAGCATTGCACCGCCGGAGCCGAGAATCACAGCCTTCTTACCGGCAGGATCCACACCAGTGGACTCCACCATCAGGCGAAAACCAAAATAGTCGGTATTATAAGCGTGCCAGCCGTCTTCGTGCTTTACAAGGGTATTGGTGCTGCCGATGCGCTTTACAGCATCGGAAAGCCATACGCAGTGAGGCATGACCTCTTTTTTATATGGAATTGTGACGTTCATACCGTCAAGCCCACAGTCAGCCAGAAAGGCAGGAAGATTTTCCCGCTCCTGCTCATAAAGCTTATACTCATAGCCGCAGAGCATTGCATGGATCTGGGGAGAAAAGCTGTGTCCAAGATGTTCACCAAGAAGTCCGTAAGCTGCCATTATACCACCTCCGTGTAACTGCCAAGATATTCAAATCTGTCGCAGCTATCGCTCAGCTCATCCATCAGTGTAAGAAGTTCGGGAGCATAGACGCTTTTTTCAAGATCAAAGTAGAACATGAATTCAAAGTTCTTGTTGGGCAGCGGACGGCTTTCAAGCTTTGTCAGGTTGATGCCGCGGGAATAGAAGCGGCTGAGCAGCTTGTAAAGAGCTCCGGGCTTATGAGCGGTGACAGCCATGATAGAAGTTTTGTCCGCACCGGGGTAGATTTCCAGATCCTTGGAGATGCAGATAAAACGGGTGAAGTTGCTGCCCTCATCCTGCACAGCTTCTTTAAGCGCAACGAGGGAATAGAGCCTTGCGCAATCGTTGGAGCAGAGAGCTGCAAGGTCCATCCTGCCGGACTCCGCCACAAGCTTCGCGGCAGCAGCGGTGTTTTCGCAGACGGTAATTTTCACATTATCCATAGACTTGAGAAATCCTGCGCACTGGTTAATCGCCTGCTCGTGGGAAACAATTTCCTTAATACCATCGATTTTAGCGCCCTTGAGAGCCATAAGGCTATGATCAATCTTCAGTCTTACAGAGCGGACAATACTGAAATTATGGCGCATCATAAGGTCATAGACCTGGTTTACAGAGCCTGCAGTGCTGTTTTCAATAGGCAGCACTCCGTACTGGCAGAAGCCCTGCTCAATGGCAGTAAAGACAGAATCAAAGTTTTTGAAATACATAATGTTGGGCACGGCGAAAAGCTTTTCACAGGCAAGCTGTGAGTAAGCGCCCTCTACACCCTGGCAGGCAACCGTGGCATAACTTGGAAACACCTTGGGGGTATTTTCCACGGCATTGCAGATACGCTGAGCAATCCTGGTTTCACCGCCGATTATTCTCTGCTGGTAGGCCTTGCTCAGGTCAAAGATAAGGGAGTAAAGCCCGGTGGTATAATCGCGAAATTCCTCGCCGGACATTTCTGCAATTTGTGTGAGCTTCTTGCGCTCTCGCTCAGGATCGAAAACATTCTTGGCTACGCTTTTTTTATAGCGGGCAACATCACCGCAGATCTCCATACGTCTGGAGAAAAGCTCCACCATTTGTTCATCAATGGCATCTATTTCCTCTCTGAGAGCATTCAGATCTTTTACCATGTTCAAGTTTCTCCTTTTATACCTGCAGCATCTTGTTTTCAAGATACGCATCATATATCGCCACTGCCGCTGCCGCCTCCACGCAGGGCACTGCCCGGGGCACAATACAGGGATCATGGCGGCCGCGTATATTAAGCTCAGTATCTTCTCCGCAGCTCATATCAACACTCCTTTGGGTTTGGGCAATAGAGGGCGTTGGCTTAATCGCAACACGAAATTCAATGGGCATACCGGAGCTTATACCGCCCAGGATGCCGCCGTGATTGTTGCTCTCGGTGATAACACTGCCCTTTTCCATTATAAAGGGGTCGTTGCACTGGCTGCCCCGCATATTGGCAGCTTCAAAGCCGGCACCAAATTCAACGCCTTTGACAGCTGGTATGCCAAACACCGCCTGGGCAATACGGTTTTCCATACCGCCGAACATAGGCTCACCCAAGCCTGCCGGAAGCCCTGCCGCAGTGCAGGAGATAAGGCCGCCCACACTGTCGCCTTCAGCGCGGACACGGTCAATAAGTTCAAACATTTTCACTTCATCCCGCTCACCGCCGATGGCCTCGATCCTGGCGCTGATGCTGACGCCCAGCTTTTCAAGCAGCTGCAGCGCAATGCCGCCGGCAATGCACAAGGGCGCTGTCAGCCTGCCGGAAAACTGGCCGCCGCCGGCATAGTCCCGGCTGGGACCGTATTTCACCATAGCAGTATAGTCTGCATGGCCCGGGCGGGGCACGGTGCGCATATACTCATAATCCTTGGAACGGGTATCATTGTTGCGGATTATGGCGGTCAGCGGCGCGCCGCAGGTTTTGCCATTAACAAGCCCGGCAATAAATTCAGGCATATCCGCTTCCTTACGGGGCGTAGAGTATCTGCCACCAGGAGCACGGCGGGCCATGAAGGCGCTGAGCTTTTCCATATCAATTTCAAAGCCGGAGGGCAGGCCTTCTATCGTCACGCCTATGGCAGGTGCGTGAGACTGGCCGAATATAGTAAATCGAAAGCAGTTTCCAAAGCTGTTGCTCACAATATTTTTCCTCCAAGCTTTTTATAGTCTTCAAAAAATGCGGGGTAGGATTTGTCTGCCGCCTGAGCGCCGATAATTGTCACCGGCTTTTCACAGGCTATTGCAGCCACTGCGGCGCTCATAACGATGCGGTGGTCATTCTCTCCGTCCACAGTGCCGCCAAGAAGTTTGCCGCCATGTACCACAAGGCCCTCGGGCTTCTCCTCGCACTCTGCCCCCAGAGCGCGGAGCATCCTGCAGGTGGATGCGATGCGGTCACTCTCCTTGATTCTCAGTCGGGCACCGTTTACAAACTCCGTTTTACCGGGGCTTACAGCCGCAACCACAGAGAGTACAGGCACAAGGTCAGGCACATTCTTCACATCAACCACAGCCTTGCCTTTGCTGATGTTTTCGATAAGCTCCACAACCGCCTTGTCCCCCTGCAGGGAGTCCTGCCTCAGGCCACACACTTCAAGTCCGCCTCCGGAAAGCAGCTTTGCTGCCAGCCAGAAGGCTGCATTTGACCAGTCCCCTTCTACCTCAGCGTCTCCGGGAGATTTATAGCAGGCTGCGGATGCAATTTCAAAACGAGCGCCATCAAAAGGAATATCAAGCCCAAAGGCCGCCTGGGCTTGACGGGTCATCTCAATATAGCCCGCAGACTCAATATTGCCTTCCAGCTCAAGGCTGCTTTTGCCATCAAGAATGGGCAGGGCAAACAACAGGCCGCTTATGTACTGGGAAGAAATATCCGCACGGATCCGGTAAGCCCCGACAGAAAGACCGCCGCCCACGGAAATAGTATCTTCCGTTGGTCTGGAAAGCATGGCGCCGTGGGCCTCCAGCTCCTCCCAAAGAGGAGAGAGAGGGCGCTTAGGCAGACGGCCATGCATTTTAATACTGGCTCCACCACCCAGGGCGCAGACCACCGGCAGCAGAAATCTCAGGGTACTGCCGCTCTCACCGCAGTCAAGCCGGGCATTTTCCTTCACGCTTTCAATGGGCCATACAGTAAAAAGGCCTTTACTGTAAGTAATATTTGCCCCCAGCGCATTGAGGCACTGAACCGTAGCCTCAATGTCCTTTGAAAGAGCAGGGCAGTATATTCTGGTTTCCCTGTCCGCAAGGGCCGCGCAGATAAGCAGTCGGTGCGCTGCGGATTTGGACGGTATTGCCCCGATCTTGCCTTTAAGGGGCTGCGGCTGAATGCTGATGTTCATAGGCTCAAAGTCCTGATTTCACAAAGTTTTCAAGTTCCTCCACAGGGAGGGGGTATATATCGCAGTCTGCAATGGCTTTGGGTATGATAAGGCTTACAGTGCTGCCGGTGCGTTTTTTATCAGAGAGCATGGGCTGCAGAAGCTGACTAGAAGAATACTCCGTCTCAGTAGGCAGCTCCAGAGCCTTTAGACCGGCAATAATATCATCACGGCACAGGGCACTGCAAAGTCCCTTTTGGGCACAGGCACGGGCAATTATTGCAAGGCCGATGGCAACGCCTCTGCCGTGGGAAATTCCGTAAGCGCTGCATTTTTCTATTGCATGGCCCACGGTGTGGCCCAAATTCAGCTTGCGTCGAACACCGGTGTCAAACTCATCTTCGGTGACATAGTCCCGCTTGATCTCTACGCAGCGGCTTATGACGTACTCCTTCTCAAAGGCCAGTCCCCTTTCCATCAGGTGACTGAAAAGCTGCTGATCCTCCAGCACGCCGTATTTTATAACTTCCGCACTGCCGTCGATGAAAAACTCAGGACTCAGGGTATCCAGAGTTTCAAGGTCGCAGAGCACGACTTCCGGCTGACAGAATGCACCGGCCAGGTTTTTGCCTTCTTTGAGGTCAATAGCGGTTTTGCCGCCCACAGAAGAATCCACCATGGCAAGCAGTGAAGTGGGCAGCTGCACATAGCTTATGCCCCGCAGGAAGGTGGCAGCAGCAAAACCGGTGATGTCGCCAACCACGCCACCGCCCAGAGCCACCGCCACATCGCTGCGGGTGATCTGCCCGGCAGCCATGAAGTTGAGAATCTGAAGATAGGTCTCGCCGTTCTTTGAAGGCTCACCATGGGGAAAAACAAAGCTCAGCACTTCAAAGCCTGCTTTTTCAAGGCTCTTTGTAGCTCGCTCCAGATACAATGGAGCCACGTTATCATCGGATATGACGGCAGCACGCTGTGCCTTGGGAAGTAGGCTGCGGATGCGCTCCCCTGCCTCATTCAACAGGCCATGGCCCACAATCACATCATATTTCTTTGAAGCTTCGACTGTAATGGTTTTCATTTTCCGTCAATCTCACTCTTTCTTCTGCGGCCCTCATCAAGGATGCGCTCAAGATAGGCTTCGTCCTTATCGATAATAGCACTGCGATATTCGGAAAGCCGGTCTATGAGAAAGTCCAGCTCTTTCACCAGATTATCCCCGTTTTCAAGGAAAAGCTCCGTCCACATCCGGGGATTGAGCCAGGCAACTCGTGTAAGATCCTTATAGCTGCCGGCAGAAAAGCCCTTGTGTCCGCCAGCAGTAGGGCTTTTGATGTATGCGTTGGAGACGATATGGGCCATCTGGGATGTAAAGGCTATCATCTCATCATGCTTTTCGGCTGTAGTAACAGTGATGGAGCCAAAACCCACTGGCTTTAGCAGAGTCTTGATATGCTCAAAAAGCTCAATATCATCGTACTTGTGGGGCACGATAACCATAGGTGCACCGTCAAAAAGTTCTGCTCTGGCATATTTGAAACCGGAGTGCTGGGTGCCTGCCATGGGGTGTCCACCCACGAAGGTAAAACCGTATTTCTCCGCAAGTGGAAAGGCTGTCTCGCAAATCTCCCGCTTTGTGCCCAGACAGTCCATTACAACAGTGTAGGGCGGAATATGGGGTGCTGCCTTTATCAGATATTCCTTGGCAGACTCAGGATAAGTCGCCAGGAGCAAAAGCTCACAGCGGGCAATGTTTTCAAAGCTTAGGTCGCCATCCACTGCACCGGAGAGCTTGGCAAATTCAAGGATACTCTTGTTGCGATTATCCGCCAGCACCGTAACATCGGGGCTGCGCTTAAAGGCCTTGGCGAGAGAGCCGCCAATAAGGCCCAGGCCAACAATACCAACAGTCATTATAATATCCTTTCTCAGGCTAATGCCACTTCACGCACGGCGAAAATTTTCTTGGCCAGCACATCAAACTGGGCTGGGGTAAGGGACTGAGCTCCGTCACAAAGGGCATGGATGGGATCATTGTGCACTTCTATCATTATGCCATCAGCACCGGCAGCCGCTGCCGCCACTGCCATGGAGGGAACATAGGCGCTGTGGCCAGTGGCATGGCTGGGGTCAATGACAACGGGAAGATGGGTAATTTCATGGAGAACAGGCACCGCAGACAGATCAAGGGTATTGCGGGTAGCAGTTTCATAGGTGCGGATGCCGCGCTCGCAGAGGATGATATTCTCGTTGCCACCGGCGCAGATGTACTCTGCGCTCATAAGCAGTTCCTTGATGGTGTTGGCAAGGCCACGCTTAAGAAGGATGGTCTTATTGGTACGGCCCAGCTCACGCAGCAATTCAAAATTCTGCATGTTGCGGGCACCCACCTGAATAATGTCCACATCGACAAAAAGCTCCAGATGTTCAACATTCATTATCTCGGACACAATGGGAAGGCCGGTCACTTTCTTGGCCTCGCTGAGAAGCTTGAGCCCCTCAGCCTTAAGGCCCTGGAAATCGTAGGGCGAAGTACGAGGCTTGAAGGCACCGCCGCGAAGGACAGTAGCACCGGAGGCCTTGACCTTCTCTGCAACCTCTATTATCTGCTCGCGGTTCTCCACAGAGCAGGGGCCGGCAATAAGCCCGAATGTACCGCCGCCAAAGCTTGCGCCGCCCACAGAAATAACAGAATCATCAGGGTGGAACTTGCGGCTGGCCTTTTTATAAGGCTCGCTGACAGTGCGCACAGACTGGACAATTTCAAGGCTCTGCAGCAGGTCGGGATCTATTCTGCTGGTGTCGCCAACCAGGCCGAGAACGGTATAATCTGCACCTTCGGATATATGTACATCAAGGCCCTGACCTTTGAGCCAGTTGATAAGATGATCTTTCTGTTCTTTGGATACGCTGTTTCTGAGTACGGCTATCATTGTTTTATCCCCCGTAAAAATAATAAAGGCTGCACAGGCATATACCTTGTGCAGCCATAAAATACAATTATATGAGCATCAACCCATTATCCGCAGCACAAAGCACTATTACCTTTTGCTAAAGTAATAGTAGCCAAAGCAGTATGCGCGGAAATTAACGCTCATCTTCAGTGCTCCTAATTTCAGGATGGCTGTATTATACAACCGCCCCTGTAATTTGTCAAACTAAATCGGTACTATAATGAAAATTATTTGATCTGTCCCTGCTCCAGCTGACGCTTGAACTGTTCAAACAGTTCCTGCTCCTCGCGCTTCTGCTTCAGCTCCAGCAGCTGCTCAACCTCCAGCTGTACAAACTCTATCTCCTCACCGGAGGGGCCGTACAAAATCCAGTTGGTCATTCCGTCAAACACCTTAAGGCGCTGGATGCGCTTGGTAGGAAAACTGGTGATACCGGTGGCTGCAATCTCCATCACAACATCAAGCAGATTATCTACATAGATTGCAAAATGTGGAATAATACCGGCTTCCACAGGCTCAAACACCTGAATAAGCTCAATGGTAATGCCTGCAAAGTCTACCATAGCCATCAGCTTGTCACCCTTATCGGTGCCAAGGATATCGGCAATAACAACCTTGCCGCCAATTTTCTCATAAAACTCTATGCTCTTTTCCACATCCAGAGTGCGGATTGCAATGTGGGCAAGGCCCTGATAATGATCAAACATAATACTATCCTCCGTAATTTTTCCTATGATTGAGATATAACACATTTTCAGAAAAAATCAAGCTATTTCTATTGTCTTATTGTTTCTTTTCAGTTTATGATGCTAATATAGAGTCAAATGGAGGTGATACAGATGTTTCACATTCTTGTTGTGGATGACGATAAAAACACCCGCAGGCTGCTGCAGGCTGTGCTCGAAACCGAAGGCTATACTGTTTTTACAGCCGAAAACGGCGAGGATGCGCTAGATGTAATGGACAAGCAGCACATTGATCTTGTGGTGCTGGATATTATGATGCCGAAGATGGACGGTTACGAGTTTACAAGTACCCTGCGTCAGTGTAACAATAACCTGCCCATTCTCATGGTTTCTGCAAAGCAGCTGCCTTCCGATAAAAAGCACGGTTTTCTTGTAGGTACTGATGACTATATGACAAAGCCCATCGACGAGGAGGAAATGCTCTGGCGCATAAAGGCTCTGCTGCGCCGGGCAAAAATCGCCAATGAGCATAGGATCCTTATCGGCAACGTGGTGCTGGACTATGACTCCCTGACTGTCAGCCGGGGCAGCGAGGTACAGGAGCTTCCCCAGAAGGAGTTCATGCTGCTCTACAAGCTTTTAAGCTATCCCGGCAAAATTTTCACCCGTATACAGCTGATGGATGAAATTTGGGGTGCAGATTCCGATACAGGCTGGGAAACGGTCACTGTACACATCGGCAGACTTCGCAAGCGCTTCCAGGGCTGGAACGAGTTTGAGCTTGTGTCTGTGCGCGGTCTGGGTTACAAGGCGGTGAAGAAGCTTTGAAGAAGAATGAATTCAACGAGCGCTATTCGCTGACTCTGCTTTATTCTTTCATTGTATTTTTCATACTGCTTATATCAGTCATTGTCTCCATTGGCCTTGCGGTGCTGCTCTCCCATCTGGGGCTTCTGGCCTTCAACCCCATGGACGGTGAGACAGGCTTCAGCCCGCTTATATTCATGGCCCTTGTGAGCCTAGCCGTAGGTCTGCTCTTAACATTTCTCACACGAAAAGTCCCTCTCTCCCCTATCAACACACTGGTGGACAGCATGAACAAGCTTAAATCCGGCGATTATAAAACAAGGCTGTATTTCAAAGGCAGAATCAGAAAGCACCCTGTGGCAGTGGAGATTGAAAACAGCTTCAACACCATGGCCCAGGAGCTGGAAAACACAGAGATATTACGCAGCGACTTCATAAACAATTTCTCCCATGAGTTCAAAACCCCTATTGTTTCAATTGCAGGCTTTGCAAAGCTCCTGCGCCGGGGCAATCTCACAGAGGAACAAAAGCAGGAATATCTCGGAATAATTGAAGAAGAATCCCTGCGTCTTTCTGCCATGGCTACCAATGTGCTTAACTTGTCCAAAATAGAAAACCAGACTATTCTCACCGATATAAACCGCTTCAATTTATCTGAGCAGATACGTGCCTGCGTCCTGCTGCTGGAAGATCAGTGGATGAAAAAAAGCTTGTCTCTTGATCTGGATTTTGACGAGCACTATATCTGCGCAAATGAGGAGCTACTAAAACAGGTCTGGATTAATCTTATAGACAATGCAATAAAGTTCTCCCCTATAACAGGAGAGCTCAGCTTAGGCATTGAAGCCAATGAAAAATTCTGCACCGTCAGCATCACAAACTATGGTGAAGATATCCATGCTGACAAGCTGGACAAAATCTGGAATAAATTCTATCAAGCAGATGAATCCCACTCCGGAAACGGCAACGGCATTGGTCTTGCCATAGTAAAGGCTATTGTAGAACTGCATCACGGCTCAGCAGAAGTCGAAAGCAGCCAAGGTAAAACCACATTCAAAGTTACACTGCCCAGCGCTCATTAGTTTTATGTAAACTATATTATTTTAAGGCTCAGATTTTTTCTGAGCCTTTTCTGTTTCGTTTTGGTTTAGACTCGGGATATAAGATGGCAATGTAAAGACATTGTAAGGTGGAGATTGTTTTGAAAAACAAAAGCTTTGGACAACAGCTTTCTTATTGCTGCTTTATTATAATCCGACGGATTGTGCAGCTTATTTATCCTAAAATCACAGTTGAAGGTATGGAGAACCTTCCGAGCGGCGCCTGTCTGCTGGTAGGCAACCATAGCAAATCAAACGGCCCCATAATAAGCGAGCTGTATATCCCCAGCATGCACGCCACATGGTGCGCATCCGAAATGATGAGCCTGCGTGAAGTGCCGGACTATGCATACAAGGATTTTTGGAGCATAAAGCCAAAATGCATACGCTGGTTTTACAGAATGCTCTCCTACATAATTGCACCGCTATGCGTCTGCATTTTTAACAATGCGGACACCATTCCGGTGTACAGAGATAGTAGAATCATAAGCACTTTCCGCCAGACCGTAAGTGCACTCTGCGACGGATATAAAGTAACCATTTTTCCCGAGCATGCCGAAGCACACAACCACATCGTCAACGATTTTCAGGAAGGCTTTGTGGACATTGCAAGGATGTATTACAAAAAGACAGGCATTGAGCTTCCTTTTGTACCTGTGTACTTTGCGCCGCTGCTCAAAAAGATATACATAGGAAAGCCCCTGTACTACAATTCTGCCGCTGACAAAAGCGAGGAGCGTCGCAGAATCTGCAGCGAGCTTATGGACAGCATTACAGACATTGCAACATCCTTGCCGGAGCACACAGTGATCCCCTATCTGAACATGTACAAAAAAGACTATCCCAAGAATATTTCCCCCGAGGTAAGCACAACCCATGAAAAAAGCACTTGTTGACTACCGTCAGTTTCGTCTTCGCAAAATCAATCAGCCTGAGTATTCCCATCTGAAGCTTCTGCTGGGATGGCTTGGATATTTTACTCTGTATTTTCTCACCGAAAATCTGATCCCCATCGAAAAATGCCGCCCGGTGCACTGCGCCGTGGATGATCTCATTCCCTTCTGTGAATACTTCGTCATCCCCTATGTACTGTGGTATGGGCTGATAGTTTTCTCCCTGGGATATTTCCTGCTGTATAACATTGATGCTTTCAAAAAGCTGCAGACATACATTATCATCACCCAGATCGTGGCAATGATAATTTATATAGCATTTCCAAACCGCCAGGATCTGAGGCCGGAGTTTTTCCCAAGGGATAATTTCTGCACGGACATCATTGCCCTGCTATATGCCTTTGACACCAGCACCGGAGTTTGCCCTTCGCTGCACTGTGCCTATTCCATAGGCATTGCCTCGGTATGGCTGAAGGAAAAGGATGAAAATGTCTGGCTTAGAGCTTTTATAGCTCTGTTTTGCCTTATCATTTGCATTTCCACTATGTTTATCAAGCAGCATTCCTTCGTGGACTTCATTGCGGCAATTCCGGTGTGCATCCTGGCAGAGTATCTGGTTTTCCATAAAATATATCCCAAAGACAAGCTTAAATAATCTTCGTTCTTTATTGTCTGTTCATATTTAATCTGTTAAAATAAATATAGCCATAGGCTAAGCCATATGAAACGGAGATTAGTAATGTATACTTCTTTTGACAATAAAGAGCGCTTCCCCCTTTTCAACCGCCTGCGTGAAGATCACGAGCTCAAGGTATATATCGCAGAACAGAACAAATCCATGAAGGCTCTGCACTACACTGAGCACAGCTTTGCCCATGTGGGTCTGGTTGCGTACCGTACCGCTGATATTCTCAGCTCCCTTGGAACTGACGACCACACTGTTGATCTTGCAATGTCTGCTGCATGGCTGCACGATATAGGCAACATAGTAAACCGCTCTGAGCACAGCCAGTCCGGCGCAATCATGGCCTTCCATATCCTCAGCCGCATGGCTGTTCCTGCTGAGGACATTGCCCCCATAATCTGCGCCATAGGTAATCACGATGAAGGCAACGGTGTCCCCGTCAGCGATATTGCCGCCGCGGTTATTCTGGCAGATAAGTCCGATGTTCGCCGCAACAGAGTTCAGGAGGATGACCAGAGCAACTTTGACATCCACGACAGAGTAAACTATTCTGTCACAGAGTCTGCATTGAGAATCAGCAGTGAGCACAAAACCATAACGCTTGAGCTCAGCATCGACAATCAGTACAGTGAAATCGGCGAATATTTCCAGATATTCATGCCCCGTATGCTTCTCTGCAAAAGCGCCGCGGAGCACTTGAAGCTTAAGTTTGAGCTCTATATAAACTCCCAGAAACTGATGTAAAAATCATAAGCACCGGTAAATTGCTGATATGTGCAGATTCCGGCTTTTTGGTAATACGCTTGCAAAATCTTTCCTTTAGCATCGTGGCTTATTTTTCCCCGCTTATACGGGTGGATTATTTGCTCTAAAGATCAAAAAAGCAAGAGCCTCTGTATTGAACAGAGGCTCTTGCTTTTTTACTTATTTCTTAAGAACTATATCAACCTGATCCTTGTAAATGGAATCCGGAGGGATAACACCGCGGACACAGGAGGTGGGATAAATGCTGGAGCGACGGCCAACAATAGTGCCGGGGTTGAGGACGCTGTTGCAGCCCACTTCCACCTCATCACCAAGGATAGCGCCAATCTTCCTCCGTCCGGTTTCTATATAACCATCAGGATCCTTCACGCAGACATTGGTCTTATCGCTCTTGATATTGCTGGTGATTGCGCCGGCACCCATATGAGCCTTGTATCCCAAAACAGAATCTCCCACATAGTTGTAGTGAGGAGTCTGCACATTGTCAAAAAGGATTACATTCTTAAGCTCGCAGGAGTTGCCCACAACGGCTTTCTTACCCACAATGGCGCTGCCGCGGATAAAGGCACAATGGCGAACCTCGGCCTCATGGTCGATGATACAGGGAGCACCGATATAGGCAGATGGGAAAATGCTGGCATCCTTTGCTATCCACACGCCCTCATAGGGATTATCATATTCATCAGCAGGAAGAGTGGGGCCCAGCTCAAGAATGAAGGCCTTGATATCGTCCAGAACTTCCCAGGGATAGGTTTTGCCCTCAAAGAGAGGGGCTGCAATGCTGTGTTCAAGATCCAGCAGATTTTTTATTTCTATCATTTCACTTCACCTTTATAAGCTTTCCGGCAGAGCGCATTGCCTCAATAATGGCATCAACCTTCTCTTCGCAGAGCTCATGAGTAGTGGCTTCTGCCATTACGCGCAGCAGAGGCTCTGTGCCGCTCTTACGAAGAAGGATGCGGCCATCGCTGCCCAGTTCATCCTCAGCCTTCTTTACAGCAGCCTTTACCTCTTCACAGTTCAAAGTCTCATCCTTATCGGTGACAACCACATTCTTGAGCACCTGAGGATACATGGTCATGCCGGATGCCAGATTGCAAAGTGATTCCTTGGTTTCGGTAATAGCCTCCATTACCTTAATTGCGGTCATCAGGCCGTCACCGGTGGTGGCAAGGCGGCCGAAGATAATATGGCCGGACTGTTCGCCGCCAAGGAGATGGCCGTTCTGGCGCATGTTCTCAGCAACGTACTTATCACCAACGGCGGTCTTTTCGTAGCCTATGCCCAGCTCATCCAGAGCCTTGTACAGGCCCATATTGCTCATTACAGTAGTGACAACCTTGGAGTCGCCAAGCTTGCCCTTTTCCTTCATGTACTTGGCACAGACATACATGATATGGTCGCCGTTTATCTCGTTGCCCTTTTCGTCAACAGCAAGGCAGCGGTCAGCATCACCGTCAAAGGCAAAGCCGACTTCAAGGCCATTTTCAACAACAAACTTTTTCAGGTTGTCCAGATGGGTAGAACCGCAGTCCACGTTGATGTTCAGACCGTCGGGCTTGTTGGCAATAACATAGGTGTCTGCACCCAGAGCGTCAAAAACACTCTTTGCCATCTGCCAGGTGCTGCCGTTGGCGCAGTCAAGACCAATCTTGCGGCCCTTGTAACTACGGGTGGCAAGAGAGATAAGATAGCCGATATAGCGGTTGCGGCCTGCTGCATAGTCGACCGTGCGGCCGATTGCGTCATCCTTGGCATAGGGCAGCTCATCATTGGAGTCAAGATATGCCTCGATACCCAGCAGGAAATCCTCCTCCATCTTTTCGCCATCGCTGTTGATAAGCTTGATGCCGTTGTCATGGTAGGGGTTATGGCTTGCAGAGATCATAATTCCGCAGTCAAAATCATCTGCACGGGTTATGTAGGACACGCTGGGTGTGGAAGTAACATGCAGAAGATAGGCGTCTGCGCCGGAAGCAGTCAAACCTGCACAGAGAGCAGATTCAAACATATAACTGGAACGGCGGGTGTCCTTGCCGATAACAACGCTGGCTTTGTGATCGCGGCTGAAGTACCAGCCCAGATAGCGGCCTATACGGAAAGCGTGATCCACAGTCAGGTCAACATTGGCCTCGCCTCTGAATCCGTCAGTTCCAAAATATTTACCCATATTTTTTTGCCTCCTTTGTCTTCATGGGAAGACTTTGTAAGAATAATGCTGGAGATATGTTTTTATTTGGCATAAACCGGGCACACTATACACGAGGTGTGTACATGGCCATAGTATTAGCGAGAACAATAATAATATATTTGACGCTGCTTGTAACTATGCGGCTGCTGGGAAAGCGACAGCTGGGCGAAATGGAGCTGTCAGAATTTGTTGTGGCAGCACTGATGGCAGACCTCGCTGCCCACCCTCTGCAGGATATCGGCATACCGCTCTTAAACGGCATTGTACCGGTGCTTACACTTTTCTGCTGCGAGGTGTTTATTGCTGCCGCGTCAATGAAAAGCGTGAAATTCCGCAGCCTGCTTTTCGGTCGTCCAAGCCTGCTGATCGAGCAAGGAAAAATACTGCAACATGAAATGAAAGCAAACCGCTTTACCCCGGACGAGCTGATGCAGGAGCTGAGAAATCAGGATATCTATGATATCAGCAGAGTTCAATACGCCGTGCTGGAGACAGACGGCACGCTGAATGTAATGCCATATCCCGAAGATAAGCCCGTTACCGCCAGAATGATGAAGCTTGAAACCGAGGCAGAAAGCTACCCAAGCATTGTTATAAACAACGGACGGGTGTTGGAAAACAATCTGCGCTGGCTGGGTTTTGACTCAAACTGGCTGAGCAAAAAGCTGAAATCCGAAAAACTCGGAAACCCGGAAAACATTTATCTGATGATCGCAGACCGGCAGGGGCACACTTACATTGCAAAAAAGGAGAACGGAGAAAATGCGTGAGTTGCTGGCTCTGCTGCTGATAATTCTGCTTGTAGCAATATCAGCGCTTAATGTACTTGCCGCAGATAAGCTATGCAGTAATATTGAAGCCCAGCTATTGCATGCAGAAGCCAACGCGCTCAAAAGCCGCTGGCCGGAGGCAGAAGCCGCTTTCACTTTGGCACTGGAAACATGGCTCAACGCAGAAATCTACAGCCATGTGTTTATACGCCATCCGGAGATCGACAGCTGTACCGAACTGTTTTACGACCTGCAGGAAGCCATACTTTCCCAATCCGGGCCGGAAATAAAAGCCCTTTTTGGAAAATTGCTTTATCGCATAGAAGGCATTGCACAGATGGAAAAGCTTAAACTTGGAAACGTCTTCTGATTACTTCTCGGTGAGCAGCTTTGTCAGCTCATCCATGAAAGTGTTTATATCCTTGAAGCTGCGGTAAACAGAGGCAAAACGCACATAAGCGACCTCATCCACAGCCTTGAGGCGGCTCATAACCATCTCACCGATGTCTACGGTCTTTACCTCGCGCTCAAGTCCGCTCTGCAGCTCCTGCTCGATCTCATCTGCAATCTTTTCAAGAGTAGTCAGAGCTACGGGACGTTTTTCACAGGCGCGGACCATACCGTTTATGAGCTTGACCTTGTCAAAGGTCTGGCGGCTGCCGTCACGCTTGACGACAACAAGAGGCATGCGCTCAATTATTTCATATGTAGTAAAACGCTTCTGGCAGGCAAGGCATTCGCGGCGGCGGCGGATGGTTGCGCCCTCCTCAGCAGGGCGCGAGTCAATAACTTTGCTCTCATTGTAACCGCAAAAAGGGCACTTCATATCTTTCTCTCCTAATTTCAATCATGAAATTAGTATTATCTTTTGCTTTTGAGGATTATATCACAGGGCAAAAAACAATACCACATTATTTTGTAAACAATCAGCCGAGGCCATCGGCCGACACAAAAATAATTATAGCACCCTAAAATAATTATGTAAACAACATTATTGTAATTATTTCGGCTTATTTCAAAAAAACACCCTACGGATTATCTGCATCCATAGGGTGTTTTTGATTCAATTTTTATCCCTTATGCAAGGCGGATAATCTCTGCGCTGAGAGCTGCGATGCTGCCGCTATATGGCTCAAGACCTGCTGCGGAACAGTCAGCCACAAAGCTGTATTCCTGTTCGCCGCGGTTGATAACGCTGAGATATACGCCGTTTTCGGCAGCCTCGCCAAAGACATCCTTGCCGTCAGTAATATATCTGAGAATCAGCAGTACGTCCCGGCACGCGGTCTGGAACTGAGCGTAGCCGGTAGAGAGGGCAGGCGCGCTGTTGCGCTTTGCGGCAAGCTCTGCATAGAAATCGTGCAGCTGCTTGTCCCCTTCTTTAAATACGCCGCGGTTGAAGGGATCGTTGACACCGGCCATGCCCTGTTCATCGCCGTAGTAGATGCTGGGCACACCGGGAATGGAGAACTGAATAGTGGCGCACAGACGCTCATATCTCAGCGCTCTTTCCATGGCATCATCGGAGAAGTGCATTTTTACCTGTTCTTCTCTGGGCAGACTTCTGAGATTGACAGCCACAGCCAAAGCGTTTCTCAGTCTGTCAACATCATGGGAGCCCAAGAGATTCATCAGGGAATAATACATGGGCTTGGGATAGTTCATCTGCTGGGAGATAAAGAAATTACGCAGAGCGTAGGCGTCTCTTCTGCCATGGATGAAGTCCAGCGCTGCAACGCGCAGAGGGTAGTTCATAACAGAGTCAAGGGCGCTGCCCAGGGCGTAGGTTCTTCTTCCGCCATAGCTCTCCTTGATTACTGCATCCTCCCAGACCTCGCCAATAATAGGCGCATCGGTAGAGACTTTCTTGCTGTGCTCGCGTATCATCTCAAGCACATGGTCGGGCAATTCGTCAGCCACATCCAGACGCCAGCCGGCGGCACCGCGTTTGAGCCAGAGCTTTACAATGCTGTCCTCATCGGTGATAAGGTCCTTCTGCCACTGTTCATTGTCCTCAATGACCTCGGGCAGGTCCTTAAATCCCCACCAGCAACGGTAATCATCGGGGAAATTGCGGAAATCGTACCAGGAATAGTACTGGGACTTGGGGCCCTGGCAGGCACCGACGCTGTCATAGCTGCCGTAGCGGTTGAAGTAAATGCTGTCGCAGCCGGTATGAGAAAAGACACCGTCAAGAATAATGCGCATACCCTGCTCCTCTGCCTTTTTGCAAAGGCGGACAAAGTCCTCGGTTGTGCCAAGGATGGGGTCGGGGCGTGAATAGTCGGAGGCATCATAGCGGTGGTTTGAGCGTGCCTCAACAATGGGGTTGAGGTAGATACAGCTGATTCCCAGTTCCTTAAGGTAGGGCAGCTTCTGCTCTATTCCCTTGAAAGTACCGCCATAGAAGTCGTCAGGACTGTAGTTCTCCTCAAAGCTTCTGGCCTGCCAGCGGACAGGCTCATCAAGGCTCTTGTGAAGTTCAGGAGTCTGACCGTGCTTGAGATGGTATTCAATGCCCTTCTTTGCAGTATCGTCATCGGAGAAGGCAAAGCGGTCGGGGAATATCTGATACATTATGCTGCGGCGGAACCACTTGGGGGTATCAAATCCGCGCTTATAAACGGTCAGTCTGAAACCGCTTTCACGGCGGGGATAGAGTCTGCCCACAAAGCCGGTCTCATCCGGACAAAGCCACTGGGCGCTGGTTTCGGTCTCTATATAGAAAGCGTACCAGAGGGCGCGGGGCTTATCATCCAGTTCAAGCTCCACAAAATACTCTCTGCCCTTGACCTCCATGTCATAGCGGCGCTCATAATAGTCACCCCAGACGACAAGCTCTGCATGCTTTATCTTGCCGCCCTTGCGCACAAAGGCAAGGCGCAGCTTGCTGCCTGTCTCGGCAGCGCCGGGAATACTGCGAAATTCAGTGCTGCGGCTGTCATGATAGACAGCGGGCATAGCTGCAAAGCTGCGGCGCAGGATAGCCGCAACATGGGCGGTGCGGGGCTGCAGCTCCAGGAGTTCCTTGAACTTAAGCCCTGCATTGGTCAGCTCATCACAGCAAAATGCCGCAACACGGTAAGCCTTTTCAAGTGGAAAACCACAGTCGTCCATAAGGATACGCACCAGCTCCGGCGCTGCAAAAGGCATATTCTCAAAGCTGCAGCATTCGCCCAGAGCATCGGGGCCAAGACCGCGCTTCATGCATTCGTGTATGGCGGCATAAACAGTGGCGGCAGCCTGAAAATATTCCTGGGTAAGCTTAGGGCATGCAGGGTCGAGGAGCTGTTTTACCAGCTCCTCATCGCCGCCGACGGGGATCCATCGGCCATCCTGCTGCTCGGCTTCTACCCAGCGCCGGTCTGAGTAGACCACCGAAAGGTGGCCTTCCTCAGTCCAGCGTTCTTCGTAGCTTCCGCCAAAGTAAACTTTATATTTTTTTGGGTGGGTTTTAGCTTTGTTTACAGCATCCATATGTAGTGTCTTGCATAGTCCAGGGCAGAACGCTCAAAGCCGAAGTCTTCCTTCATGGCGTTGCCGATAAGACCCTGCATGGTCTCCTCATCCTTGTAGCACTCAAGAGCCTTGCGGATTGCATCCAGCATCTCGTGTGCGTTGTAGTTTGCAAAGCTGAAGCCGGTGCCTTCACCGGTGTACTTGTTGTAGGGCATAACGGTATCCTTCAGACCGCCGGTCTCACGGACGATGGGCAGAGAACCGTAGCGCATTGCGATCATCTGGCTCAGGCCGCAGGGCTCAAAGCGGGAGGGCATGAGGAAGAAGTCACTGCCGGCGTATACCAGGTGGCTCAGCTCCTCGCTGTAGCCCAGGTATGCACAGAGGCGGCCGGGGAAGCGGCTCTCAGCGCCGCGCATGAAATCTTCAAAACGAGCATCGCCGGTGCCCAGAAGCATGAACTGAATGTCCTCGGTGTTCATCAGCTCATCGAGGATGTAAGCAACAAGGTCAAAGCCCTTCTGCTCGGTCATACGGGTAACCATTGCAACCAGGGGAACGTCGGGTCTCTGCTCAAGGCCCATCTTTGCCTGCAGCTCGGCCTTGCACTTGGCCTTGCCCTTCAGGTGGCCGCGGTCATAACGTGCGGGCAGAGAAGGATCGCTGTGGGGATTGAAGGCGACCTTGTCGATACCGTTGATGATACCGGTGAGAACTGCGCCGCGGGCATTGAGAATGCCGTCCAGCCCCTCTGCATAGTAGGGGGTTCTGATCTCGCCGGCGTAGCTGGGGCTGACGGTGTTGATTCTGTCGGAGAAGACGCAGCCGGCCTTCAGGAAGTTGGCGCAGCCGTTGTGCTCCAGATACTCATAGGTGTAGTAACCGGGGTCGATGCCCAGCAGACCATGGACGAAGTCGAAACCGAACTTGCCCTGGAAAGCGATGTTGTGGATGGTCAGCAGATACTTGATGCTGTCCTGCATGCTGCCGATGTACTGGGTATGGGCCAGCATGGGGATGATGGAGGTGTGCCAGTCATTGCAGTGGATGACATCGGGGTCGAAACCAAGCAGAGGAACTGCTTCGATAACGGCGCGGCAGAAATACATATACTGCTGGCCTTCGGGCTCGCCGCCGCGGTAGATCTTGTCGCCGAAATACTTCTCATTGTCAACGAGATAGACAGTGATGCCGTTTACTTCCAGGCGCTCAATACCCACATATTCCTTTACCCAGCCAAGGAGGACTTCGAAGTCAAAGAGGTGTTCAACCTTGTCTCTGTACTTGTCCTTAATGACCTTGTGATAGGGAGTGATGACTCTTGCATCAATACCCAGCTTTGCCAGATCCTGGGGCAGGGTTCCGACAACGTCAGCAAGACCGCCGGTCTTGCTCAGAGGTGCGCACTCGGCTGCTGCCAGCAGAACCTTGGGCATCTCGGTACGGCCGCGCTCTTTGAGCATCTCACGGAATTCCTTTTTCATTATAAATCCTCCTACGTTCTTTTATTCTTTTACTGGTGTAAATCTGAACATCACTGCCGTGAGCGGCGGCAGACTTAGTTCAGCGCTGTGGGGAAATTCATTGAATTTAATTTTGCTTGATTTAATTGCTGTGTTATTTAATATCCCGCTGCCGCCGAAGCGCCTGTCATCACTGTTCAACAGTTCTTCCAGCGTCCCTGCCGCAGGCAGGCCTATCACAAATTTATCCTTCCCGGAGGCCGAGAAGTTACATGCGCAGACAAGATAACTGTCATCTGCCTGAGCCGAGCGCATAAACGCAATTGAGCAGCTTTCCGCATCATCCACGTTCAGCCATTTAAATCCGTCCCAGGATCTATCCACCCTGTAGAGTGCCGGGATGGAGGTGTAAAGCCGGTTCAGCTCCCGGTAGAACAAGCGCATTTTTTCATGCTGCGGATATTTAAGCAGCAGCCAGTCCAGCTTTTCATCGTGGTTCCACTCCGAAGCTTGCGCAAACTCCCCGCCCATGAAGCAGAGCTTCTTACCAGGATGAGCAAACTGATATGCATACAGTGCACGCAGGGATGCCAGCTTCTGATTGAGCTTGCCTGGCATTTTCTCCAGCATGGAGCGCTTGCCATATGTCACCTCATCATGGGAATAGGCGAGAATATAGTTCTCGTTGAAGGCATACATCATGGAGAAGCTGAGCTTATGGTGCTCCTTGCGGCGCATATAAGGCGGCAAGGCCATATAGTCCAGCGTATCATGCATGTAGCCCATGTCCCACTTGAAGTCAAAGCCAAGGCCATCTTTTTCCGCGCTTTCCGTTACTCCGGGATAGGCGGTGGATTCCTCAGCAATGCTGATAGTACCGGGATAGTCGGATTTTATTCTGCAATTAAGCTTTCTAAGGAACTTCTCAGCCCATGGATCAATGTCCATTTCCTCGGTGCCGGCCAGGTACTTACCATATTCCCTGCCGAAATTCATGTACAGCATGGAGCTGACCGCGTCAACTCGGATACCGTCCACATGATATTCCTCAAGGAACATGCAGGCCGAGGAAATCAGAAAGCTCTGCACCTGAGCGGAGGCATAGTCAAAAAGCAAAGTGCCCCACTGTGGATGGGAGGCTCGCTCTTTATCCTTGCACTCAAAAAGCGGCGTACCATCAAAGCTTGCAAGACCGTAGCCATCTTTGGGAAAATGGGCTGGAACCCAGTCAATTATAACGCCAATACCTTCTGCATGCAGTCTGTCTACCAGGTATTTGAAATCATCCGGGTCGCCAAAGCGAGAGCTGGGCGCAAAGTAGCCCGTGACCTGATAGCCCCATGAGCCGTCAAAAGGATGCTCGGTCAGAGGTAAAAACTCCACATGAGTAAATCCCATGTCTTTACAGTACACTGCCAGTGCATCACCCAGCACGCGGTAAATTGCCTTCCCCGGCTTGAAAGCCTTCCATGAACCGGCGTGGACTTCATAAACACTCATGGCAGTCCCCTGCTTGTCCAAAGCGGCACGGGAGCGCATGTATTCATCATCAGACCATTCAAAGCTGCCGCCGTTCCAGATCAGCGAGGCTGCTTCTCCCCTGGTGCGGGAATGCATGGCAAAGGGATCCGCCTTCATGCGTTTAACATTGTCCGCCCCGGTGACACAGTACATGTACTCTGCCCCCGCTTTAATTCCCTGCACAAAGCAAACCCAGATTCCACCGGGCTGTCTTTCCATAGGCTGCGCGGACTCTTCCCAGGCGTTGAAGTCTCCCACAAGGGAAACAGCCTTTGCATTGGGAGCCCAAAGCATGAATCTATGCACCCTGGCCTCCGGGATATAGTGGCAGCCAAAGCTGCGCCATGCCCTTGAGGCATTGCCGGTATTGAAAAGAGCTATCTCCGTTTTCGGAATATGGCGTTCAAACTGGCTCTGCATAAAAAACCCTCTGATAATGTCGGATAGGTATGATACTGATTCGCAGACTTTGCTCATGCTATTATACAATCATTGTCTGTCTTTTCCAAGGGAATTTTAAAATATGTCTGTTACAAGTTAAATTTTTGTGAAAAATGTCATAAAATTTCACAGCCCTGACGCACTGCTAACGCAGTAAAAGGCCGCACACAAAGTTTATAGATTATATTTTTATGGCTATACTTTTGCATAAATAATAAAAACCGACAGGGCCGAAGCCCTGCCGGTTAGGGGGACAGGTTATTAGGTAGCGATCTTAACCAGAGTAATCTTCAGAACTGCATCCTGATCAGGCATTCTGTTGAGGTTGCTTGCAGGATCAACAGCGTAACCAGAGAGTTTGTAATTGGTATCGCTTGCAGTATTCTGGAGAATGCTGAAGACGGAGTTGTATTCAACATCGGTGATAATATCGCCATTCTTTACTACCTTGCCGTTGACCTTGACAGCATTGCCGGCATCGGTAATTGCTGTACCGTTGATGTCAACGAACTTGACGGTCAGATCATGCTTGTTCAGTTCTTCGGTGAGTTCAACATAGAAGCCATCCTCAGGAACAGTTACGCAGTAGACCTTGGAGCCGGGGTAGGTAACGGAGGTGCCGCTTGCAAGTTCAGTATCGTCATAGGCGTTGAAGAACTTTGCAGTGGTAGTGTAACCGGTTGCGGGAGTTACCACAACGTATACGCTGTCGCCGGGCTTTGCTTCGTCAATGACATTGGTCAGAGCGCTGTCTGCGTAGAAGCTGACAGTGGTGTTGAAGGAAGTAACACGAGGCATTTCAACAGTTTCGGGTTCAACAACGATGGGCTCGAGGATAACTTCGACTTCCACATCCTTGGTGACGAAGAAGACGTTCTGGTAGACACCGTAGCTGCCGAATGCAACACCGGGAGCGGTGACGGACTTGATGGTGTAGAGCTGTGCACCGGAATCGGTGAGCTGAACCTTGACACCGGTATCGTACTCGAAGCTCTGGACATTACCGCTGCTGACCTCGAAGAGGGTCTCAGAATAGGTGTTGAGCAGGGAGACGAAGCCATCGCTGTTGAGGTTGTTAGCCTTTGCAGTATCAGTGCTGGAGAAGACGTTAACCTTGACATCGAACATTTCTGCCTTGAAGTCAACGTGGATGGTAACACCGCCTACGGGCATCTTGTACTTCCATGCCAGCAGCTTGCCGCTGCCGTCAATGACGGGATAGAACTTACCATCAATGATGTTTGCATTCTCGGTGTTTGCTGCACCCATGGTGAACTTGCCATCGTCAGAGTTTCTGCTGATGGTCAGGCTGTCTGCATCGACGAAGTAAGGCTCAATTGCCTTGGGCACGATGCATACAATGTCGCCTACCTGTGCGGTGCTGACAACAGGATTGGTGTGGTAATCGATGGTGGAGCCGACAGAACCTCTGTCAGTGTTCCAGCTGATATTCTCGATGAGGGATACGGTCTTATCAGTCAGTTCCTCAACATATACGGTGACGGTGATATCATCGTCGACCATGATGAAGCCATAGAGGCCGTTGTCATTTACATTGTACTCAAGACCGCCGGAGTAGTCCTTGCCGTTGGTGCCGGTGAGAACAACCTTTTCGATCTGGTACTTTTCCTTGAATGCTTCGTTCAGGGTAACACCGATCAGATCGCCGGTCTTAACCTTGACGCTGGATACGTTGGTAGCATTTTCAACGTTGGGAATCTCTTCGTTGACGTACAGGGACCACAAGCTCTTGCCGTTGAGGCTGGAGGGCTCGGTACGCATGGAGACGGTGTGCTCTGCAGGTGCCAGGATAACGATGATCTCAACGCCTTCTGCGGGCATCTGGAACTCGTAGTGGCCATCGCCGTCAGAGTCAAGAACCTGCAGTCTCTTGCCGGACTCCTTATTGAGAACGTGGATGTAGTCTGCAGTTACTTTGTAGCCTGCATTTGCAGGTGCTGCAATAATTTCAACGGTGTCGCCGATCTTGCAGCTGAGTGCTACGTTACCATTGACCTGGTAGCTTACAGTACCCTTGCCGCGGATGTCTGCTGCGCCGATGGTAATCTCGTCTGCGGAGAAGAAGGCCTTAAGTTCAAGATTGCCTGCGTTGGGAATGTAGAGCTTGGACTCTTCATTGGCCAGATCGGTCAGTTCCTGATCAAACTTGCCATCGACATAGACTTCAAACTTAGTGAATGCGTGGCTGTCTCTTGCGAGAGTGCTCAGTTCAACGGTGCTGCCTACGCTAAAGGACATGTTGCCGCCGCCGAGGTCGTTAAAGGTTTTCTTAACACTGCCGCACTTAAGGGTGACACTGTTCTCGGATCCGGTTCCATTGAAGCTGACCTTTACGATAACAGGATCGGATTCAAGTTCGCCGGTGATGATGACACCGCCTGCAGGCATATTGAAGCTCCAGGTAGCGGTATCAACGTTGACACGGTGACCGTCAGCCTTGCGAACAACGCTCAGGCTCTTGATGGCGCCGGTGTAGCCGTCTTCGTTGGCATAACCCTTGATGGTAACCTTGTCGCCGGTGTTAGCCTCAGTGATAACAACATTGGATTCATCGTATGCACGGAGGATACCGCCTGCAACTGCTTCGATGTCGATAACATTGACATTAGTGTCGAATGCGACCTCGATGGTGACATCGCTTGCGGGCATGGTAAAGGAGTTGTTGAAGACATTGATGGTCTTGCCGGTGGTATTGTTGGTAACCTTGATGAATGCAATGTCATAACCCTTGGCTGCTTCCCAAGCGATTGTGACCTTTGCTCCCTTGGCTGCCTTGCTGACGCTGTTGCCGTCGACCTGGATGTCGAAGCCGCCGTTCATGCAGTCTTCACGGTAGAAGTTATAGGTCTTTACAGGTGCCAGTTCCACATCAATGGTAACATCCTTTGCAGGCATTACGAAGTAGTTGGCGTCATTGACGGTAACGGTCTTCTTGATACCAAGGAGGGTGGAGTAGTAAACCTTGACAGATTCAACAGCATAGCTGGGATCGGTGCTGACAACCTTGACAGAGCTGCCCTTTGCAGCGGAGGAAACGTTCACACCGTTGACAGTGGCTGCGGTCTTGAAGCTGTAGTTGCTGTTGATGGTGATGTCGTAGCCGCTCTTGATGTTTGCATCAACGCGGACATCACATGCGGGCATAACGAAGGTGTTGCCCTCGAGCTTGACGTCTGCTCTGCCGTCATCATACTTGACGACCAAGCTCTCAATGGCTCTGCCATCGTTGGTGCTAACATCAACGGTGACGGTTTCACCTGCTGCAGCACTGTTGACGCTCTTGTTATTTACATAGAAAGCCATGGTGCCGTAGTTGGTGTTGATGCTTGCATTGAGATCGTAGCTCTTTGCAGGAGCAGTGTTGGTATTAGTGTTGGTATTGGAACCATTGTTGGTATTGCCGTTGTTGCTGTTGTTGGCAGAACCGTTATTGGTATTGGTGTTGGTGGAAGCTGCAGCCTTGATGGTGGTTGCAACAGGCAGATAGAAGGTCTTGCCGGCCTTGACAGCTGCCAGGTCCTTGGAATTGTTCAGAGCCTGAAGCAGCTTGGTGCTGCTGCCATAGTTAACACCGTACTTCTGGCAGAGAGAGTAAGCAGTCTCGCCGGAAGCGATCTTGTGTGCAACAACTGCGTAGCAGGTGGTTCCTACAGCAGGAGTCTGGTTGGTGGGCAGAAGCAGAGTAGTGCCTGCGCCGACCTTCTTCCAGCTGGAAATGCCGTTAAGTGCCATGATGTGATCGGCATAATCGGCAAAGCTGATACCCATGGAGTTGCAGACACCGAGAACGGTCTCGCCGCGCTGCATGGTGTAGGGAATCAGATAGTAAGCGATTTTATCGCTGGAGCTGACAGTGGTGGAAGTAGTTGCACCGCTGTTGCCGCTTGCACTGTTGTCAACACTGCTGTCACCCTTCATAATGGCGACTGCTGCAGCGTCGGAAACAGGAATCTTAACAACTTGGCCAACGCTCAGATATCTGAACTCATTTTCACTGGTGATGTTGTTAAGAGCCATAATGGCCTCTTTGCAGGTATAGTAGTTTATACCCAGCTTCTGGCAGATTCTCAGGACGTAGTCGCCCTGTACCAGAGTGTACTCGACATAGAGCTTGTCTGTGTCGTCGTCTGCGTAAGCGCTGACAGACATGCCGCTAAACAGAGACATGACCATGAGCAGCGTCAGCAGAATACTGATGAGCCTTTTCTTCATAATTTTTGCTCCCCCTAATAACTACCCTTCCGGGTAAAATGATTACTTGCTAAAGATCTTTGCTGTCGAATGTTGCAGAACTCATACAAAAGTAAAAATTCTATTACGATTCGGCTATAATATTACAACAGGTTACAAAAAAATGCAAGCCCTATTTTTGAAAAAATCTCAAAAAATTTCAAAAAGTTACATTCAGTTATGTCGCCCTGTCCGCAAAGCCAGTGTTTTCAATGCTTTGAAGAATTGCGGCAATTTCTTAATTTTTCAGAAAAAAGGTAAAAAGCGGGGTCTGGCTTTATGTATACCACGTTTTCTGCGTTGGTTTTGCAATTTTCTGTCGGTTACATTTTGTAATCTATCGTATTCAACCTTAAGCTTGTTTTTATAGGACGGAGAAAAAATAATAAAGTTCCCCTAAATATAAAAAAGCACCCCGGGAAATCCGGAGTGCTATATAAGGAGTGTTATATAATTTATATATTGAATAATCTTTTACCGTTTTCTTTGCTTATACGCGCCACGTCCTCAGCTGTGTATCCCTTGATTTCAGCAATCTTCGCTGCCACATAGCTGAGATTCCCGGAGTCATTTCGTTTACCACGCATGGGCACCGGGCTAAGATATGGGCTGTCAGTCTCAATAAGAATTCTGTCCAGAGGGCAAATCTCCAGCACCTCAAGGGCCTTCTTTGCGTTCTTATAGGTAACGGGACCGTCAAAGCCCAGATACCAGCCACGCTTCAAAAGCTCCTGAGCCATCTCCTTTGAGCCGGAAAAGCAGTGCAGCACCCCGCGCAGCATGGGATAGCGGAAAAGAATTTCCATTGTATCTGCGTGGGCTTCCCTGTCATGGATGATTACAGGCAGGTCCAGCTCCAACGCCAGCTCCAGCTGGTTTATGAACAGTTCCTTCTGCTCAGCCTTGCGGCTGTCATCCCAATAGTAGTCAAGACCAATCTCGCCAATGGCCACACATTTTTCCTGGGATGCCATGCAGCGGATTTTTTCAATGTCCCCTGACTTGAAGCCTGCAAGCTCACCGGGATGAATACCTGCGGCGGCATAAATATAGTCGTAGCGTTCCGCAATCTGGAGAGCGTGCATGCTGCTGGAAACGTCGCAGCCCGGCAGCACAACAAGCTCTACACCTTTTGAAGGCAGGCTGCTCAGCAGTTCATCGCGGTCATTATCAAAAGCCCTGTCATCATAATGGGCGTGGGTATCAAAATACATGGATGCACCTCCAATCGGCATTATGATACACTCCCCTGCCGGCTTTTGCAAGGATTTCCCTTGACGCTTAATTTTACCAAGTGTAGAATGTTGCAAGATAAAAAATGGAGGACAATATGGTGAAGAAATTCGCAGTGATATTTCTGATTCTTATAATTATAATCTTTGCTGCAGCCGCCGCTTATTTTATAATGCTGCCAAAAGAAGACCCCGCTCCCCAGCTTGAAAGCATCCTTGAAGTCAGTGAAGGTCTTGTAGCCATAAGTGCCGAGAACGTCCACCCCGTAATCGGTCAGAAATTTTCTGAGAGCTTTGAGCTCACTTTGAGCAGTGAATTTGAAGAAAAGTTTGCAGACGCTGAAGCTGACATCAAGATCTCTTACCTTGATATAAAAGCCTTGACTGCAAACCTTTCTTCTGATATGCAGCTGTGTCTTGAGAAATACGTAAATGAAGCATCCAGACGCCAGGATGTCTACAATGATAATAACCAGTTTCTGCCGGAGCTTCTGGAGCGCGCTTATGTTGAGTCAATCAATGCCAGAATGGAAGACGGCACAAAATATATGCGTGAGGCTACACTCAGAGCGGTTCTAAAATATTCGGACAAAAGCTGGAGCATGGTAAACTATAAGGATCTGATGAACTATAATCTTCTGGCCTTCAGTGACGAAATGCCCGGCTTTGAAGAAGCTGTATCCCAGCTTGAGTACGTAGACTTCCACTATAGTCTTTCTGACTGGACAAGCCCCGGCCCCGTGGCAAATCCCGCCTGCTATGGTGAAACCATGGACCCTGCAGTTATCTCTGAGCTTTTGGAGTCTCCTGCTGCAAAAAAGCTTATCAATGGTCAGCAGCTTAACTGGAACCCCGATATTGAACTTATTCCCGACAGCCCCATCCGCTATTATCTGGACGAAACCCTGCTTACAATAGTCTGGCAGGAAAATGAACACGGCGCAATCGGCACTTTCGCAGAGACCTTCATCGCAGATGCAAGCCAGCTCAGACGCAAGCTGGCTGACGACACTTTCGGCGGTCAGACCTTCTACTACCCCACTGTGCTCGCAAAGCAGAGCAATGCCGTTCTGGCTCTCAGCGGCGACTTCTATGATCTCCCCTCCAGAGTCTACGGCCTCTATGTATATGACGGCGAGCTTCTCCGATACAATCTCAGCGCAGGTCAATCCTGCCTCTTTACCGACAAAGGCGACATGATTTTCACTTATGAAAATCAGTTTGCCACTGTGGAAGAAGCCCAGCAGTTCATTAAGGACAACAATATAATGTTCTCCCTCAGCTTCGGCCCGGTGCTTATTGAAAAGGGCGTGGATAAAACACCCTTTGATTACCCCATCGGTGAGATCCGCGACACCTATGCCCGCTGCGCCGTGGGCCAGCTGGGTGAGCGGCACTATCTGTCCATGACCATCAATGTGCGGGTGCCGGATTATAATGTATATGTAACCCTGCGCCAGGCAGCGGACTCCATGATCGGGCACGGCTGCTACAACGCATATACGCTGGACGGTGGCCAGACCGGCAGCATTATTCTTGGCGGAGAGCTTATTAATCCCGTACAGTTTGGATATGAGCGGGAACAGAGCGATATTTTCTATTTTGCCACCGCAATACCTAATTAATAAAATAAGTGCAGCTGCTTTTATGCAGCTGCACTTTTCTTGCAATACATAAGTGTTTGTGATATAATTATTTAGTTATAAATAGATTATTGACAGGATGTAATTATATGGAACAACTTAGATATACAAGTGAAGACAGGAGCTTCCGCAGGCTGATGGGCTGCATGGCTGCACTGTTACTTCTGTTTTACATGGTCTGCCCTGCTGCTCCGGTAAGATGGAATGACCTTTACAATTCATACGGCAAGATTCTTATTATTGCCATGGCAGCTATTTACTTTTACAAATGCCGCTTCAAGGGCTGCATAGAAGTCAGAATAGTCATAATCTATGCCATATGGGTTTTTATCACCAGACTGCTTAATACCGATCTTTACCTGCAGAATGAACTGGATCTTGTAATCAGCCGTATTCTTTGCTGTGTCATCTTCCCTGTAGGTATGCTGCTTGAACCGGATGAACGTTCAAAGCTCCTCGATTTTATCATTGCTGTTTCCTGTGCTTTCTTCCTTGCTACCGGTCTAATGGCAGTATATGCTTGCGTTTTTGGTGTATACTTCTATGTTCCGCCTGAGAACGTGGTTTTCGGTATAGACAATAATTATATGTTCAATACATACACCTATATCGTACCCTGGGGTACCAACCGTACTATCGCAGCAGTATGGTTCTATTATGGCTGGTGCATGATGGCATACGAATTTTTCCACTGCAAGAACAAACTTTGGCGCATCCCCATTTGTGTAGCATGGTTCTGCTTCCATCTCATCATGGCTTTCAGCTTCTGCCGCAGCCTGATGCTGGCAATAAGCGTCAACGTTGGTATGCTTCTGATTTTGCTTGGAATAAAGTATATCAAGGTCAAAAAGATTGCGGTAAAGGCAGTTATTATAGTCCTGATTACCGCTCTGTCTCTGCCTGTAACTTTTCAGAGTTTTGAAGTACTCAGATCTGCCAGCGCTTCTGTTTACAATTCCCTTGATACCGATATTGAACGTATTGCCGATGAATATATGGCTAACAGCTTTGTTGAGAAGACTCAGGATAATGGTCAAAGCTTTGAAGACCCCAGAGACATGAAGAAGAGTGTTTCCAACATCTCCAATCGCGGCGAGATCTACGCCAGTGTTATACCAACTATAAAGCTGGATCCTATGCGCTTGCTGATTGGTAAATATAGCGACAAAATCATGGACATCCCCAATCTGTTCCAAAGCTTCCCCTATTATCATATGCATAACATGTTCCTGCATGTGTTGATGCTCACAGGCGTGATTGGGCTTCTGCTGGTTCTGGCCTTCACGGTACTTAT
The DNA here is from genome assembly GCA_017410425.1 of Oscillospiraceae bacterium. GTDB lineage: Bacteria > Bacillota > Clostridia > Oscillospirales > Oscillospiraceae > Limivicinus. The sequence goes on along the minus strand of JAFQQV010000036.1, from coordinate 10,759 downwards.
GGTCATAAAGATGATTCGCGTTTTCTTTTCCAATCATCCATTGGCTGGCATGGATATAAAAGTTCTAACATTGCCTATTTCCGGTATTTTCATATACAGCTTGCTGGAATTGATTCTCTTCACTGCATCCTCAGATGATAGATCAGTAACCGACTTCAGGGAACTTTTCTTCTTCCTGATTGCAGGAATCTTTCTCAGCTACTACTATCAGATTTTCCCGCCCAAGGCTAAAAAGTAAAGTTAATCCCCTGTCTTTTCTGGACAGGGGATTATATTTTCAAGGCCACAAAACACGTAATTTCCTTGATATAGGCCACAGCATATGATATAATTATAAATTGCAAAAGAATGTTTGATTTTAATTATTTGAGGTGAAATATTATGGCCAAGCCTGTAATAATCAGCGCTGACAGCACCTGCGATCTGCCTCAGGAACTGGTGGAGCGCTATGATATCCGCATAATCCCTCTCACTGTTCTTCTCGGTGAAGACAGTTATTTTGACGATTCCGATTTTAATCCCGACAAAATTTACGAATACTATAAAGAAAGCGGAAAGCTGCCCAAGACTTCTGCACCTTCCGTTCAGCAGTTTATAGACTTTTTCACCCCCATGGTGGAAGCCGGTTACGAAGTTGTCCATCTGGACATAAGCTCTGAACTTTCCGCCACCTTCAGCAGCGGCCGCATTGCAGCAAGCGAGCTGGAGGGTATTTACAACATAGACAGCCGCAGCCTCTGCACCGGTATTTCCCTGCTGATTCTTGAAGCAGCCAAGTGCCGCGATGATGGTATGAGCGCCGCTGAAATTGCAGCACATATTGAAGCTCTCGTTCCCAAGGTGGAGACAAGCTTTGTCATTGACACACTGGAGTTTCTTTGGAAGGGCGGCCGCTGCTCCGGTGTTGCCGCTCTGGGTGCCAATATGCTCAAGCTTCGTCCTGCCATCTCCATGAAGGACGGCAAGCTGGATGTATACAAAAAATACCGCGGCAACATGCAGAATGTATATAAGCAGTACGTCAGGGAAACACTTAGTGCCAAGGAAGTCTACGGTGAAAACATCTTCCTTGTGGACTCTGGCGAAGTTGCCCCTGAAACTGTAAGCGCCGTCAAGGAGATAGTGGAGGAGCTGGCCCCCGGCTGCAATGTCATCTGCTCCAGAGCCGGCAGCACCATTTCCTCCCACTGCGGCCCCGGCGCCATGGGCGTAATCTTTATCAGAAAGTAAGTTTTACCAATGAAAATCGCTGTTATTACCGGTGCATCCTCCGGCATGGGCCGTGAGTTTGTATACGCGCTGGACAAAGATGAAAAGTTCGATGAAATCTGGGTCATTGCTCGCAGAGCGCACAGGCTTGAAGAGCTCAAGGCCAAGTGCCGCGCCAAGGTTCGCCCCATCCCTCTGGATCTTCTGGACAGGGAGAGCTATAAAATCTACCGACGTATGCTGGAAGAAGAAAAGCCTGAAATTGCAGTGCTTGTAAATTCAGCCGGCTTCGGCCTTTTCGGCGTGTTCAAGGATATGGATATGGATGAGCAGTTGGATATTATCGAGCTTAACTCCAAGGCTCTCACTGCTATGTGCCATATGTCCATCCCTTATATGCACTCCGGCAGCAGAATATATAACCTTGCCTCCATGTCATCCTGGCAGCCCGTGCCCTACATCAATGTATACGGCGCATCAAAAGCTTACGTGCTCAGCTTTTCAAGAGCTCTGGGTGTTGAGCTGGAGGAGCTTGGCATCAGTGTAATGGCAATTTGCCCCGGCTGGATAAAGACTGAGTTTTTTGAGCATGCCGTCCACGATGACACTATCAGCTATTACAACAGGTTCTATGAGGCTGAAGATGTTGTAAAGCTGGCCATAAGCGACATGAAAAAAGGCCGCAAGGTCTCCGTTCTTGGTAAGCCCGAGCGTTTGCAGGTAAAGCTTGTAAAGCATGCACCTACAGGTTTTGTAATGGACACCTGGTGCAAGCAGCAGGGTAAATAAAAAAATAAAACCATGCAGGAAGTTTCCTGCATGGTTTTTTGTTGCTGAATTACTTTTTATTACCGAAGATACCGCGGATAATTGCGCTGGAGCCGGAGCGCATGAGGGAGCTGATTGCATTTCTTGCAGCTCTCTTTGCGATGGTCTTGCCATCGGTGGTTTTGCCGCCGGTTACAGCGTTGACCATGTTAGTGCTCAGCGCGCTGGCAACAGAAGATGCAGCATTGCTTGCAGCCTGCTGGACAATCTTCTTTTTCTTTGCAGCTTCCTTCTCTGCTGCCTTCTGGGCTGCAGCCTCTTCTTTCAGACGTGCCTTCTCAGCGGCAGCTTCTTCCTTGAGACGCTGCTTTTCGGCGGCAGCTTCTGCCTTCAGGCGTGCACGCTCAGCTTCTTCCTCAGCCTTGATGCGGGCTTCTTCTTCAGCTGCAGCAGCCTCAGCCTCTGCACGCTGTCTTGCAAGCTCCTCATTTGCACGGTTGAGCATTTCGTAGGCAGAATCTCTGTCCACCATCTCTCTGTACTTTGCGTCAAAATCGTCAGTGACAATAATCTTCTGCACAAGTTCTTCCTCAGATGCGCCCATAAGGCTCTGGGGAGGCAGGATGCTGGCGCGTTCAACGATTCTGGGAATGCCTTCCTCGTCAAGGAAGCTGACAAGAGCCTCACCAACACCAAGAGCCATAATAGCTTCTTCGGTATCGAACTCGGGGTTCTTTCTGAATGCGCGGGCAGCGGCGCGGACGGCCTTCTGCTCAGCAGGGGTGTATGCTCTCAGCGCATGCTGTACACGGTTGGAGATCTGGGCCAGAACATCGTCAGGAATGTCGGAGGGACTCTGGCTGATGAAGTATACGCCAACAGCCTTGGAGCGGATAAGCTTTACAACCTGAACGATCTTCTGCACCAGTGCCTTGGGCATGTCGTTGAAGAGCAGATGTGCCTCATCAAAGAAGAAGATCATCTTGGGCTTGTCCAGATCACCGACTTCGGGCAGGCGCTCATAAAGCTCAGTCAGCATCCACAGCAGGAAGGTGGCATAAACAGTGGGGCTCTGGATCAGCTTGCGGCTGGAAAGGATATTGATGTAGCCGCGTCCGTTTTCATCGGTGTGCATCCAGTCACGAATATCCAGCTCGGGCTCACCGAAGAAGAGCTCACCGCCTTCATTTTCAAAGGCCAGCAGCGCTCTCTGGATTGCGCCGACACTGGCGGAGGAAACATTGCCGTATTCAAGGGTGAACTGCTTTCTGTTCTCGCCCACATATGCCAGCATGGAGCGCAGGTCCTTCAGGTCCAGAAGCAGCAGGCCATTATCGTCTGCCACTCTGAAAACGATGTTGAGAACGCCGGTCTGAATCTCAGTCAGGCCAAGAAGTCTTGCCAGAAGCACGGGGCCCATGGAGCTGACAGTAACACGGACAGGGTGACCAATCTCGCCAAAAATGTCCCAGAATCTGGTGGGGAAAGACTTGTACTGCCATCCCTCAATGCCAAAGCGGGCAATTCTCTCCTGCATATCTTCACTGTCCTTGCCGGGAGTGCACATGCCGGTCAGGTCGCCCTTGATATCTGCAAGGAAAACAGGAACACCCATTTCGGAAAAGCTCTCTGCCATTACCTTCATGGTGATAGTCTTACCGGTACCGGTAGCACCGGCGATGAGGCCATGGCGGTTTGCCATCTCAGGCAGCAGGAAAAGCTGCTTATCGGACTGGGCCATCCAAACTTTATTCTGAGTATACATTTATATCTTCCCCCTGTTTTATTTTGAGTTTAGATTTTCTGTGTAATATCATAGCACAGCTTTAGGCCCCATACAACAACAATTTGTGTACAAAGCCTGTAAAAGCACCTTATATTGTCAATCTTAACACATATTAATGTTGAGTTTGAAAAAGATATATGTTATTATTTCTAAGAATAATCCAGAAAGAGAGTACGAGACTTTGAAAACAAGAGTAAAGTCAGCCATTGTGCTGCTGAGCGTCACATTTTTGTGTGTGCTCCTGTCCCCTGTTACCCGCGTTCTCTTTTTCGCCGTTGTAGGCGGAATTTGTGCATATGAATACAGCAAGAATGTGGAAAAGCTTGATGCCAGCTGTACCCTGTGGGTAATGATTCTTTATCTTGCAGTTCAGGCTGTGCTGGCTTATTTCCATGTTGGATATCTGTCCTACACCATCTGCTTTATCGCATGTGTTTATCTTTCGCTGTTTTCCGGCGTGCTGCATAAAAAAGTTTCAGGCCGCGGTGCATTGTATACGCTTGCCGGCCTCAGCTATCCCTGTCTGCCCTTTGGCCTTATACTTGTAATCAGTGTCAGTGATATCTGGTGGCAAACTCTTGTTCTGGCCTGCGCTGCTACCTGGATTTGTGATAGTTTTGCTCTCTTTGGCGGCATGGCATTTGGAAAGCATAAACTGGCTCCCCATGTAAGCCCCAAAAAGACCTGGGAAGGCTGTATTTCTGGTGCGCTCTCCTCCATTGTCACCGGCGTGCTGATTTATTTCATATATAGTAAGGTCTATCCTATTCCCCTGTGGCTTTGTGTATTCACTGCCCTGCTGGCCTCCACCGTTGGTCAGCTTGGTGACCTGGCTGAGTCCATGCTCAAGAGAATGATCGGCGTCAAGGACTTTTCCAATCTCATCCCCGGCCATGGCGGAGCCTTTGACAGGATGGACAGCCTTATGTTCTCCGTTCCCACAACCTATATCTGCCTGCTGCTTGCAGCTGTATAAATAAAAAAACACCGCTGATGATCAGCGGTGTTTTTTATTGCCTTTATTTTCCCTGGAAGGGCTTATGAGGACGCTTTTCAAGAAATGCTGCATAACCTTCCACATTGTCTTCGGTGGTCTTGAGCTGGCATATAAGGCCGCGCTCCAGCTCCATACCGCGGTGAACATCCAGAAACAGACCGCTGTTTACAGCCTGCTTACCAAATTCTACAGCAATGGGAGGATTATCGGCAATTTTCTCTGCCAGAGCCATGGCAGTCTCCATAAGCATATCATCGGGCACAACTTCTTCCACAAGGCCGATTTCCATTGCCTTCCGGGCGGTGATTTTTTCACCGCTGCACACAAGGCGTCTTGCCCATGCAGGACCGCAAAGTCTGGATGCGCGCTGAGTTCCGCCCCAGCCGGGTATAACGCCCAGCAGCACCTCGGGGAAGCCAACTTTGGCGCTCTCCGCCGCAATTCTGAAATCGCAGGCCAGAGCAAACTCCAGACCACCACCCAGTGCCCAGCCGTTTATAGCTGCAATAACAGGGCATTTAAAGGTTTCCATGCTCTCAACAAATTCCTGTCCATTGGCAATAAAGTAATTAAAGCCGATAACAGAGAGGCCCTCTTCCTCATAGATATCACCGCCGGAGCAGAAGCTCTTGCCGGTACCGGTCATGATAACGCAGCGGATATCCTTATCCTCAGCCATCTTCTGAAAACAATCCCGGATTTCATTTACAGTGGGAGTATCCATAGCGTTCAGAACCTTGGGACGGTTGATGGTAACAATGCCCACATTGCCCTTTTTCTCGTAAATAATACCTTTGTACTCCATAAGTTCCTGCTCCTTTCGTATTATAAAAGACTTGCTGCAAAGGCTCTTGCATGCTGTTCTTTTTCTTCGTTCATAAAGGCTTCCTTCAAATTTCGCTGACGCTCCGCCAACATACCGGCATATTCCAGCTTGCAATGCTTTGCAGTACGTTTCAGGCTCTCTTCACAGATATCTGCGCCTTTCTCAACAGGATAGCCGCAGGTGGTAATAAAGGCCAGCTTCTTGCCCTTAAGCAGAGCCGGTCCAAAGGGATCATCACCATAATATTTGCAGAAAGCATATATAAATCTGTCAAGCACCGTTTTGACAGGCCCCGGCAGGCCCCAGCAATATATCGGCGCTGCAATCACCAGGATTTCAGACTGAGAAACCGAGCTGATAACAGGCTGCATATCGTCCTCAACAACGCAATACGCCCGGCTCTTGTCCTTCTGACACTGCAGACAGGCCCTGCAGCCGGAAATGTTTCTTTCATAAACATCGTAGTAATCAATTTCTGCCCCACGGGATTTTAGCTCATCCATAAAAGGAATAAGCAAGGAAGCTGTATTCCCCTTTTTTCTGGGGCTGCCGAAAACAACAGTTACTTTCATTTTAGCCCCCTCCTTTTCTGTTTTCAGATTATCACAGTGCTAAAACAAACTCAAGAAAAAAACAGTCCTTCACCTGAATGAAAGACTGTTTTTTATTTATTTCTTTTTGAAGACCCACTTCTTCTGTATGTAGTAGCTCAAGAGCATGATTACAATCTCCAGCACAACCTTAACGATGGTGGCTATTGCAGGCGCACCAATGCTAAGCAGGGAAATCAACGCTGTGAGGCACACAACAGACACAAAGGTCTGCACAAGGCACAGACAGTAGTACTTCAGCATAGCCTTCAGGTAATTTTCCTTGCTTCGGAAAACATAGAAGGTGTTCATATTGAAGTTAAATACTGAGGACAGCAGTCTTGCAAGCACCTGGGATCTGACAGACGCTGCAGCTGCTGCAAGGCCAAGGCCTATTCCGGAGCTGACAAAAGCAAAGTACAGCAGATTATCCAGCAGCCATGAGCATATACCGCTGATAACATATCTGAATCCGGAGCCACTCATCAAAAACTTAAGCATTATTTTGAAGATACGCATTGAGTCCTTGACTGCATTATAGTGGGAACTGTAGTCATCCGGATCATAGACCGTAGCTATAGACTGCTCAATAAACGGGATACCCATACGCTTCATATTGAGGAGCATATTTGTCTCATACTCAAAGCGCTCACCCTCTATCTCACAGAAATCTTTGAGATATTTTGCAGGAATGGCGCGCAAACCGGTCTGAGTGTCGGCAAGCCTGATATTAAAAAGCAGGCGGAAAAAACGGGATGTGGTTTTATTGCCGGCCACACTTCTGGGAGGAATGCCGGGCTGATTAAAGTCACGGCAGCCGAGGACAACACCGTCCTCATTTTCCAGCATACGCTCACCACAGGCAACGATATCTTCCAGCAGATGCTGACCATCACCGTCTATAGTGATGACACCTTCCACCTGGGGCAGATTTTCTGCTACATAGCCAAATGCATTTTTCAGGGCGCGGCCCTTACCTTTATTCACCTCATGATGCAGAACAACACAGTTTTCATGCTGGGCTGCTTCTTCAAACCAGTGAAGGTTTTCGGAGCTGCTGCCATCATTCACAATAACGATATGCTCAAAGCCCCTGTTAAGAAGGCCTTCAATTACTGCCCGGAATTTTTTGTCCGGGTCAAGAGAAGGAAGCACTATGGCTGTCCTTTTCAGGCATTCTGTTCTTTCACTCATTTTCTAAACCAAACCTTAGTAAAGTTCAAGGGAAATAGCTTTTATAGTGCCTTCCATGTCCACAACAATAACACGCATATTGCTGTTATTCTCCACCTCACCATGGCCCAGCGCAAAGGTAGTTGCGACAGAGGAAATGTCACACAGGTAGAAACCGTCGCCAAGCGCAAGAGCGCTGTTGAGAACAACAGAGTTGACGGTACAGGAGGAGGTATGTGCCCAGCTCAGACCGTCCATGGAGTTTTTCATACGCTGGTCAAGGTCAGCACCTTCAACCATAAAGGGCTTAAGCTGGCCATAGCCGTAGAGAGGATCAGTTACGCCGGAGATATACTTGAGATAGTTTACAACAAATCCGGCAGAAAAAGTGCCGAGTCTGTTCATTTCTTCCTCAGAACAGGGCTTTATGAACTGGGAATCATCCTTGCTCTCATCAATGACAAAAGGCTCTCCATTTTCATCCTTGATGCTGAACTCAAGCGTTCCGATGGCATCATCATACTTATAGCGCACCTTGGACGGAAGGTTCTGGAACTCATCATAGTAGTCTGCAAGAACATCGTACTTGATGCCCTCTTCAACAATGTACTCAGGGCCCAGCTTCACATCGTTGAGATAAACCTCATAGCTCTTGGGAACCACGATTTCAACACTGCTGTAAAGGCCGTTGAAGTCAAACTCTTCACTCTCTACCTTCCAGGGGAGCATACCGAACTTGAGCTGATCGGCATAGCTGTCGTCTTCAACAAGCTTAACAACACCAAACTCATTGCCGTTGCAGCGAAGGCTATAGTTAATGCTGTTATCGCCACCACCGCTCTTACGAACATAGCTGACGCCATTACTGAGCAGGGCCTTTACATGCTCGGCAACTTCATCATCAGTCTGTACCTCATGGGGCATATTTGAAACAGTTTCTGCAATACCTTCACCCCAGAGGTTTTCACTAAGCTGCGCGACATAAGCATCCATGGTATTGTTGGGTCGGGAGCCCTCATATTCCTCGGCATAAACCCAGACCTGGCTGAGAGCATAAACTGCGGCTGCAGTAATCAGTATGCCGTAGAGGATAAGACAAAACCAGTAAATTCTGGCGCTTCTTTTTCTTTTTTGAGATCTAGTCATAAATACTTACCTCTCTTTTACTTGAAGAGAAAAGCGTTGGGCAGAGGACGGGGCTGTCCATTATCAGCAGAACAACTGTTGACGTAGACACCGCCATAGTGCATAACAGTGGAAGAACCGCCGTCCATATTGATTGCATTGACTGCGCCATGGTCAAGAAGAATGTCAACCATGTCCTGATAGGTAGCACCAATACTGTGTACCTGTCTGCCGTCAATAACCAACATAATTATGGCACCATCGCCACGCTGTCCTATTGCAGTTCTGGGGTTAACGCTGCTGGCCAGAGTTTCCGGAGGAGCGGGCTCACCGTTACTGATAAGAATAGGACCAAAGGAAACTGCATTGACAATATTAGTAGCAATACAGTCATCATAGGTATAATAACCAACATGAAGAACGCCGTCTTTATCAAGGCCGGCGATAGGATGACCCATGCCCATATCAGGGTTATAGCATGTGCCGTCAATAATGGTGAGGCCTTCAGGCAAACCGCCGAAGCCGCCGCCGCCATCGTCCTTGAAGCCGCCGGCATTGATGCCGCCAAGGGCCTCATACTTCTGAACCATCTGCTCCAAAGTAAGTCCGACGCCGCCATAGTTATCAGGCATACCTACAAAGACTCTGGTAGGGTCAAGAATAACAGTCATATAACCCATATAACCGTTACCTTTGACTTCCTTGAAGATAATACCGTCACCATCTTCATCTGCAAGGCCGTAGGCATCCACGCCATCCTCAGTCACTTCCTCCTCTGTAGGAATGTGGATAAGGGAAGTATCAGACTGGGTAGACTTGTCAATTTCCTCAGTGCTTCTGATTTCTGCAACTTCATCTGCAGTAAGGAAAAGCTGAGGAATAAAGCGGAAACGTCTGGTCTCATACATGGTATTGATAAAAAGCTCGCCAAGTGCGGGAGAAGGGCCTTTGACAATAACATATTCAAGGCCAAGGCAGGAGCAGCCGACAACAAGGACCGTTACAATAATAAAACCTGCAACTCTGTCCCAGAAACGCATTGTTCTTCTGCGCTTAAGCTTCTTTGCATGCTTAAGTCGGGCTTCTTCCTCGGCAGACAATTCGAGAGCAGAATTTTCTTCATATTCAGCTGAGTCTTCAGCTATTTTTCTTTTCTTTAAAATACTCACTTCTACACCTTCACAAATCTATATCTTATATATTATGAACCAATAATTCTTACAACTGCACAAAGTCGCATAATATTTTACCATAATGATAGGTGGATGACAAGGAATATTTATTTTAATTCAGAAATAAGTTACAAACATAAGTTTATAAAAATAAAAAACTCTGCCATATAGGCAGAGTTTTTTATTAAAAAGGTTTTAATTACTCGTTGATTGCAATAACAACGCCGGAACCGACAGTGCGGCCACCCTCACGGATAGCGAAACGCAGACCGACCTCGATTGCGATGGGGGTGATCAGCTCAACATCCATGTCAACGTTGTCGCCGGGCATGCACATCTCAACGCCTTCGGGCAGGGAGATAACGCCGGTAACGTCAGTGGTACGGAAGTAGAACTGAGGACGGTAGTTGTTGAAGAAGGGGGTGTGACGGCCGCCTTCGTCCTTGGACAGAACGTAAACCTGGCCCTTGAAGTTGGTGTGGGGCTTGATGGACTTGGGAGCAGCCAGAACCTGACCACGCTCAACGGACTTCTTGTCGATACCGCGGAGGAGGCAGCCAACGTTGTCGCCTGCTTCTGCGTACTCGAGGTCTTGTGGAACATTTCGGTGCCGGTAACGGTGGTCTCGGTGGACTCTTCCTTCAGGCCAACGATCTCGACCTTGTCGTTCTTGTTGTTAACGCCACGCTCAACACGACCGGTAGCAACAGTACCACGGCCGGAGATGGTGAAGACATCCTCAACGGGCATCAGGAAGGGCTGGTCAGCCTTACGGTCGGGAGTGGGAATATAGGAGTCAACAGCGTCCATCAGCTCCTTGATGCAAGCATACTCGGGAGCATCCTTGTCGTTGGACTCGGAGATCAGGGCGTTCAGAGCGGAGCCCCTGATGATGGGGGTGTCGTCGCCGGGGAACTCGTAGAAGCTCAGGGTCTCGCGGATTTCCATCTCGACCAGCTCCAGCAGCTCTTCGTCGTCAACCAGGTCAGCCTTGTTCATGAACACGACCATTGCGGGCACGCCGACCTGACGGGCCAGCAGGATGTGCTCTTTGGTCTGAGCCATGGGGCCGTCGGTGGAAGCGATAACCAGAATGGCACCGTCCATCTGAGC
>JAFQQV010000035.1 GCA_017410425.1 Oscillospiraceae bacterium | reverse complement strand
CGGAAACTTCCTTGGCATAGGCTTCGGGAGCGGCGGCAACAACGTCAATGTGCTTTTCAGCACCGTTGGAATCGAGGAATGCGCGGGAAATGTCAACGATGGTCTTGCCGTTCCACTTCATGGTCAGGCGGGGATCAGCCTTGACAGTGGCGATAATGACAGCGTTCAGGTTCTCCTCAGCTGCAAGCTTGAGGAAGCCATCAACGTCCTTGGCCTCGACCACAACAGCCATACGCTCCTGAGACTCGGAAATGGCAAGCTCGGTGCCGTCCAGACCCTCGTACTTCTTGGGTACGGCGTTCAGGTCAATATCAAGGCCGGGTGCCAGCTCGCCAACGGCGACGGAAACACCGCCTGCGCCGAAGTCGTTGCAGCGCTTGATCATGCGGCAGGCATCACCGTTGCGGAACAGACGCTGGAGCTTGCGCTCCTCAGGGGCATTGCCCTTCTGAACCTCTGCACCGCAGGTCTCAAGGGACTGGGCAGTGTGGCTCTTGGAAGAGCCGGTGGCGCCGCCGATGCCGTCACGGCCGGTGGCACCGCCCAGCAGGATGATGACATCACCGGGTGCAGGAACTTCGCGGCGGACATTCTCAGCGGGAGCGGCTGCTACCACTGCACCGATCTCCATACGCTTTGCAGCGTAGCCGGGGTGGTAAAGCTCATCGACAATGCCGGTGGCAAGGCCGATCTGGTTGCCGTAGGAGGAATAGCCTGCGGCAGCGGTGGTGACGATCTTGCGCTGGGGCAGCTTGCCGGGGATAGTCTCATTGACAGGCTTGAGGGGGTCGGCTGCACCGGTGACGCGCATTGCGCCATAGACATAGGAGCGGCCGGACAGGGGGTCACGGATAGCGCCGCCAATGCAGGTTGCAGCACCGCCGAAGGGCTCTATCTCGGTGGGGTGGTTATGGGTCTCGTTCTTGAACAGGAGCAGCCAGGGCTCGGAAACGCCGTCTACCTCTACATCAATCTTGACGGTGCAGGCGTTGATCTCCTCAGACTCATCCAGTTTATTGAGCTTGCCAGCCTTCTTGAGATGGCGCACAGCAATGGTGGCCAGATCCATGAGGCAGATGGGCTTGGTGCGGTTCAGGTCAGCGCGGACCTGAACGTATTCCTCGTAAGCCTTCTGCAGCAGCTCGTCCTCGAACTTAACGCTGTCAATGGTGGTGAGGAAGGTGGTGTGACGGCAGTGGTCAGACCAGTAGGTGTCGATAACCTTGATCTCGGTGATGGAGGGGTCGCGGCCCTCAGCCTTGAAGTAGTCACGGACAAAGCGCAGATCGTCAATGTCCATGGCAAGACCCTTGGCCTTGATGTAGGCGGCAAGGCCCTCTTCATCAAGATTTATGAAGCCCTCAACAGTGTCAACGCTGCTGGGGATATCGTAGTTGACGGCCAGAGTCTCAGGCAGGGCAAAGTCTGCCTCTCTTGCCTCAACGGGGTTGATAACATACTTTTTGATTTCGGCAATCTGCTGCTGGCTCAGCGCGCCGTAGAGCAGATAGACCTTGGCGGAGCGAACCAGAGGACGCTCACCCTGGGAGATTATCTGGATGCACTGGGCGGCAGAGTCTGCACGCTGGTCATACTGACCGGGCAGGAACTCAACTGCGAAGGCAAGGGCGCCCTCGGTGTCGATCTCATCGGAGACTATGTCCAGCTGGGGCTCGGAAAAGACGGTGCCCTTGGCATAGTCAAACAGCTCGGAGTCAATGTTCTCCACATCATAGCGGTTGAAAACGCGGACATTTTCAAGGCTCCCGATACCCAGCAGATTCTTGAGCTCGGAGTACAGGGCCTTGGCCTCGTTTGCAAGCTCGCTCTTCTTTTCTACAAATACTCTGTATACCATATTATACCTCCGCTGCGGCCTTCATTGCCCTTGCGCCGATATCATGGCGGTAGTAGGCATTGTCAAAGTGAATCTTCTCAACGGCTGCATAGGCCTTGTCGATGGCTTCCTTCAGGCTGTCGGCCTTCTCGGTGACGCCCAGAACGCGGCCGCCATTGGTGAGCAGCTTGCCCTCGGAGAGCTTGGCGCCGGCAACATAGACCTTGTCCTTTATCTCAGCGGGAATGCTGATTTCAAAGCCCTTTTCATAGCTTTCGGGATAGCCCTTGGAGGCCATGATGACACAGCAGGCGTGCTCGTTGCGGATCTTGACCTCAGTCTCAGAGAGCTTGCTCTCGCGGACAGCCTTCATGATGGTCAGCAGGTCGCTTTCCAGCAGGGGCAGGACAACCTGAGTCTCGGGATCGCCGAAACGGCAGTTATACTCAATGACCTTGGGGCCATTGGGGGTAAGCATCAGACCAAAGTAGAGGCAGCCCTTGAAGGTACGGCCCTCGGCGTTCATGGCATTGATGGTGGGCATGAAGATCTTCTCCATGCACTCCTCTGCGATGGCCTTGGTGTAATAGGGATTGGGAGCGATAACGCCCATGCCGCCGGTGTTGAGACCGGTGTCATTGTCGCCGGCGCGCTTGTGGTCCATGGAGGAGACCATGGGGACAACCACATTGCCGTCGGTAAAGCTCAGCACGGTGACCTCGGGGCCGGTAAGGAACTCCTCGATAACAACGCGCTCACCGCTCTTGCCGAATTTGCCGCCCTGCATCATTTCGCGCACAGCGGTCATGGCATCCTCGCGGCTTTCGGCGATGATAACGCCCTTGCCCAGAGCAAGACCGTCGGCCTTGATAACGGTGGGGATGGGAGCAGTCTCAAGATACTTGAGTGCAGCCTCGGCCTCGGTAAAGACCTCATACTCCGCGGTGGGGATACCGTACTTTTTCATCAGGTTCTTGGAAAAGACCTTGCTGCCCTCGATGATGGCAGCCTTGGCCTCGGGGCCGAAGCAGGGAATGCCCATGGCTTCCAGCTCGTCCACGCAGCCCAGAACCAGAGGATCGTCGGGTGCGACCACGGCGAAATCTATCTGATTGTTCTTTGCAAAATTCTTGATACCCTCAATGTCGGTAGCACCGATACCGGTGCAGACAGCTTCCTCCATGCCGCCGTTGCCGGGCAGGGCATAGATGGTGCTGACATCAGGGTTTTCCTTTATCTTCTTAATTATGGCGTGCTCGCGTCCGCCGCCGCCAACTACAAGAATATTCATACTGACCTCCGATTAATGGTGGAACAGGCGCATACCGGTGAAGGACATAACCATGTCATAGCTGTCGGCAGTTTCGATAACATTGTCATCGCGGATGCTGCCGCCGGGCTCGGCAATGTACTTTACGCCGCTCTTGTATGCGCGCTTTACATTATCGCCAAAGGGGAAGAAAGCGTCGCTGCCGCAGGTAACACCGGTCTGGGTGGCGATCCAGCGCTTCTTCTCTTCCTCGGTAAGAACCTCGGGCTTTACCTTGAACACCTTCTGCCACTCGCCTTCTTCGAGAACGTCCATGTACTCGTTGGAGGTGTAAATGTCGATGGCGTTGTCACGGTCGGGGCGGCGGATATCATCCACAAACTGCAGGCCCAGAACCATGGGATGCTGGCGCAGATACCACTTGTCGGCCTTGTCGCCGGCAAGTCTGGTGCAGTGGATACGGCTCTGCTGGCCGGCACCCACACCGATGGCCTGACCGTCCTTGACATAGCAGACGGAGTTGGACTGGGTATACTTGAGGGTGATGAGGGCTACCATCATGTCGATAGCGGCGGCATCACTGAGTTCCTTGTTCTTGGTAACGATGTTGGAAAGCAGCTCTCTGTCGATACGGAAGTTGTTGCGGCCCTGCTCAAAGGTGACACCGTAAACATCCTTGCACTCAGAGGGAGCGGGGACGTAATCGGGGTCGATCTTCACAACATTGTAGCCGCCCTTTTTCTTGGTCTTGAGTATTTCAAGAGCTTCCTCGGTGTAATCGGGAGCGATAACGCCGTCGGAGACCTCATACTTGAGGTACATTGCGGTGGCAGCGTCGCAGGTGTCGCTGAGGGCTGCCCAGTCGCCGAAGGAGCAGAGACGGTCAGCGCCGCGGGCACGGATATATGCACAGGCGATGGGAGAGAGCTCTGCATTCTCGTCAACGAAATATATTTTTCTGTCGGTTTCGCTCAGAGGCAGGCCAACGGCGGCACCGGCGGGAGATACATGCTTGAAGGATGCGGCAGAGGGAAGGCCGGTGGCTTCTTTCAGTTCCTTGACAAGCTGCCAGGAGTTGAAAGCGTCAAGAAGATTGATATAACCGGGTTTGCCGTTGAGCACGGTGATGGGAAGCTCGCTTCCGTCTTTCACGAAGATACGGGAAGGCTTCTGATTGGGGTTGCAGCCATACTTAAGTTCCAGCTCTTTCATGTCTCGCTCCTTGTAATTACTTATTTTTATTGATCAGGCGCTCCTCATAGCTGCCTGTTTCAAGGTCAATGTAGCGGGTGTAGAGGGAAATCTTGTTGTTTTCATCAAGGTTTTCCCAGATGCTGCTGGTAAAGCAGTCAATGCAGTCGGGAATTGCCACGCGCTCAGGCTCGCCCTGGAAGGTGGGGATGGGGTTGCCGTCGGTGACATAGGTGTGGATAAAGTGGCCAAGGCCATTGAGCGCTGCATAGGAGAAGGTGTAGCGGTTGCAGGCGCTGCCTTCGGCATCTGCGCTCTTGAGAATGCTCATCTCATAGCTGAAATCGGAATCGGCGAAGCTGAGCATACCGCTGATGCGGGGAGTGAGGTTGGGGGCATCGGGCTCAAACTCTCTTGCGGTCAGTGCCTGAGAGAAGCTCTTGCCGGCCTTCAGGCCCTCGTAAATGGTGTCGGTCTGGTCACCGTTGGTGACGATGAGCTTGTTTTCAAAGCTGCGGATTGCGGCATAGATAATGAGGCTGGGGTCTTCAACCTTGGATGCATCAAAGGGCTCGGTGAAAATCTCACCCTCTTTGACGGTGAAAACTCTGTTGCGGCTGTTGGCGCTTCTGCCCATGATGAAATAAGCGGCTGCTGCCTTCTTGCCGTCGGCAGTCTTGCCGATAACAATACCGCGGCCCACATAGGGGTTGCCGTTAATAAGCTGGCCTATATCGTTTATCTTGTAAATATCCATTGTCAGCTACCTCGCATTTTAATAATGTTTGCGGAAACAAGCTCCGCCGCCTGGGGAAGAATCTGCCATTCTGCCTGCTCCATTACCCTTTTCTGCAGGCTTTCAGGAGTGTCGCCCTCCTGGATGTAAACAGCCTTCTGGAGAATTATTTTTCCACCGTCAGGTATTTCGTTTACAAAATGGACAGTGGCACCGGTGACAAGCACGCCGTATTCAAGGGCGGCTTCATGCACCTTCAGGCCGTAGAAGCCCTTGCCGCAGAAAGAAGGTATAAGAGAAGGATGAACGTTGATGATACGGTTTTCAAAGTGGCGGGTGAATTTCTCGCTCAGTATGCTCATAAAGCCGGCCAGCACGATAAGGTCTATGCCCTTTTCATCAAGCAGGGCTATCATTGCATCTTCAAAAGCTTCCTGGCTGCCAAGTTCCTTTCTGGTCAGCACTGCGCTTTCTATCCCGGCAGCCTTTGCCCTTTCAAGGGCAAAGGCCTTGGGATTGTTGGAGATGACAAGACTGAGCTCACCGCTTTTGATGATGCCGCTTTTCTGGGCGTCAATAAGCGCCTGCAGATTGGTTCCGCCGCCGGAAACCAGAACAGCTATCCTGGCTCTCAGCATATTCTGACCTTCTCTTCCATCTTTTCAATGTGGCCGATAAGATAAGCGTCCTCGCCGTTTGCGCGGAGGATTTCCAGAGCCTTGTCGGCATCCTCGGCGGAGACAACGATGCTCATGCCAACACCCATGTTGAAGGTATTGAACATATCGCGCTCGGGGATATTGCCGGTCTTTGCAATCAGCTCAAAAATGGGCAGGATGCGGATGGATGCCTTGTCGATTACTGCGCCAAGGCCGTCGGGAATGCTGCGGGGAATATTCTCATAGAAGCCGCCGCCGGTAATGTGGGAAATGCCCTTTACCTTGACCTGCTCAAGCAGAGCAAGCACGGGCTTGACATAGATTCTGGTGGGAGTAAGCAGAGCTTCGCCTACGCTCTTTCCGCCGAGAGCCTCAACAGGGGTCTTGATGTCGCTGTTTTCAACGTCAAAGACCTTGCGGACCAGGGAGAAGCCGTTGGAGTGAACGCCGCTGGAGGGCAGGGCAATGATAACATCGCCTTCGCGCATGCTGTTGTTGTCGATAATCTTTGCCTTGTCCACAACGCCCACGGAGAAACCGGCCAGGTCATACTCATCAACAGGGTAGAAGCCGGGCATTTCGGCAGTCTCACCGCCGATAAGGGCAGCGCCGGACTGGACGCAGCCTTCAGCAACGCCGGAGACTATCTGGGCAATACGCTCGGGAATGTTCTTGCCGCAGGCGATGTAGTCCAGGAAAAACAGGGGCTTTGCACCGGCGCAGATAATATCGTTTACGCACATTGCAACGCAGTCAATACCAACGGTATCGTGCTTGTCCATGAGAAATGCCATCTTGAGCTTGGTGCCGACGCCGTCGGTGCCGGAGACCAGGACAGGCTTTTCAATGCCGGTCAGATCAAGCTCAAACAGACCGCCGAAGCCGCCCACATCGGAGCACACACCGGAGGTAACGGTTCTTGCGATATGCTGCTTCATAAGCTCAACAGCCTTGTAGCCGGCAGTAATATCAACACCGGCTGCAGCGTAGCTGTCGGATCTGGAAAGGTTACTCATATCTTAAACTCCTAAAATTTTTATATAGTCTCCCCTGTGAGGGAAAAACTGACTTTGGGATTGATTCTTTTACATTTCAATCCCTCCGCCCCTATGGGGTGCCTCCCGCCTGTGCCCTTTAGGGTATTACACAAGGGAGGCTATTTTATTCCTTACCGTCCCAGCAGTAGGTGCACAGCTCATCGGCAGAAATGCCGATGGCCTCGCAGGCGCCTTCAACAGTCTGGAACTCAATGGACTCAAAGCCCAGCTCGCGGGCAATGTACTCACGCATCTTTCTGCCGCGCTCGGTAGTACCGTCGCGGTACTCGTCGATGTACTTGAAGCCCTCTTCACCCTCCAGGTCGATGATTGCCGCGCGGGAGATCAGATCATAGTCACCGGTGGGACGGGAGAAGCTGAGGAACTTGCAGCCATACATGATGGGAGGGCAGGCGGAGCGCATGTGGACTTCCTTCGCGCCGTTATCGTAGAGGAAATCAACAGTCTCTCTGAGCTGGTTGCCGCGGACGATGGAGTCATCAACAAACAGCAGCTTCTTATCCTTGATAAGCTCCTGAACGGGAACCTGCTTCATTTTTGCAATCTGGCTGCGCTCCCGCTCACTGGTGGGGGTAAAGCTGCGGGGCCAGGTGGGGGTGTACTTGATGAAGGGTCTTGCAAAGGGAATCTTGGAATAGTTGGCATAGCCGATGGCGTGGGGAGTGCCGGAATCGGGCACGCCGCCAACGTAGTCAATCTCGGGCATTCTGCCGTTTTCCTTGTCCTGACGGGCCAGAATCTCACCGTTGCGGCAGCGCATGCACTCAACATTGATGCCCTCGTAATTGGTGGTGGGGTAACCGTAATAGGTCCAGAGGAAGGCACAGACCTTGCGCTTATCATAGGGCTGCTGCAGCACCTTGACCTCGTCGGCGCTGAGCTCAACGATCTCGCCGGGGCCCAGGTCACGCTCAACAGAGTAGCCCAGCTTGTGGCAGGCAAAAGACTCAAAGCTTACACAGTAGCCGTCCTTACCCTTGCCCAGGATGACAGGGATACGGCCCACCTTGTCGCGGGCTGCAATTATCTTGCCCTCGTCAGTGAGGATAAGGATGCTTGCGGTACCCTCAATAACGTTCTGGGCAAAGTGCAGGCCCTCGAGATAGTTGCTCTTCTGGTTGATAAGAGCGGCAACGATCTCGGTGGAATTTACCTTGCCGCCGGTCATGGCCTCAAAGTGGCCGCCGGAGAAGCTGAGATAAGTCTTGATAAGTGCATCGGCATTATTGATGATGCCGACAAAGCAGATTGCATAGGTGCCGATATTGGATCGGATCAGCAGGGGCTGGGGATTGGAGTCATTGATGCAGCCGATGGCTGCGGTGCCCTGCATATCATTGAAGATATGGCCGAACTTGGTTCTAAACTGAGTATTCTGAATATTATGGATGTTGCGCTGCAGGCCGATTTCAGGATCGTATGCGGCCATGCCGCCGCTCTTGGTGCCCAGATGGGAATGATAGTCTGCACCGAAGTATACGTCTGAAAGAACATCCTTATGGCCTACTGCGCCAAAAAAACCGCCCATTGTTTATCTCCTGAAACTAATTTGAAAAATACCTTTATTACTTGAAGAACAGCTCGGACAGGGTCATGGGATCAATATACTGACCGTCCTTGTAAACGCGCATGTTGCCGGAGGCGATCTCGTCGATGAGCATGACCTCGCCGTTTGCGTCGTAACCGAACTCGAACTTGATGTCGTAGAGAACCATGCCCTTTTCCTTCAGGTCGTCTGCAACGATCTGGGTGATCTGCTGGGTCATGGCTTTGATGTCCTCATACTGCTTGTCGCTCATAACGCCCAGAGCAACCAGAGCATCCTTGGTGACCAGGGGATCGCCCTTCTCATCGTTCTTGAAGGTGGTCTCAACGTATGCGGGCAGATCTGCGCCCTCTGCGATATATTCGCCGTAGCGGCGGATGAAGCTGCCGACTGCCTTGTGGCGGCAGATGACTTCCAGGCCGTGGCCGAATGCCTTTGCAGGCAGAACTTCCATGGTGGTGTCCTGAAGATTTGCGCTTACATAATGGGTCTTGATGCCGGCGGCATTGACCTTTTCAAAGAAGTAGATGGACATGCGGAGATTGACATCGCCGACACCTTCGATGGTCAGACCAACGGAGTTCTCACCGGGATCGAAAACGCCGTCTTTGCCAGTGCAGTCGTCCTTGAACTTGAGCTGATAGTTACCATTGTCCAGTGCGTAAACGTTCTTGGTCTTTCCGGTGTAAACAAGCTTCATGATTTTTACTCCTTCTTTAATTTCTTTTACTTTTACTACAATTTGTTGACTACTTACTTTTATTTATTGAACTCTGCGGCAACTCTGTCGTTCTTCTCCAGAGTGGCGAGAGTGTCTTTTCTGCGTCTTTCGTCCAGCTTTGCAGCCAGCTCATCATCGGCCACGGCCAGAATCTGGGCGGCAATAAGTGCTGCGTTCACAGCGCCGTCAACTGCGACAGTGGCAACGGGGATGCCGGAGGGCATCTGAACAGTGCTCAGAAGTGCGTCAAGGCCGCTGAGAGGACCGGACTTGATGGGGATGCCGATAACGGGAACGGTGGTATTTGCGGCGATGGCACCGGCCAGATGGGCGGCCATGCCGGCAGCGGCGATAATTGCGCCAAAGCCGTTCTTTCTTGCATTCACAGAAAACTCACGGGACTGCTCGGGAGTTCTGTGGGCGGAATAGACGTGGACTTCATAGGCTATGCCAAGGGAGTCCAGAGTGTCGATTGCTTTTTTGATTACGGGCAGGTCGCTGTCGCTTCCCATTATGATTCCGACTTTCTTCATATTTTTTCCTCCTTGTCCATGAACAATGAAAAATGGGCGCACTCCATACTTGGTTTTCAAGTAATGAGTACGCCCAGACGGTCGGCTAAATCCAGGAATTTGGTCCACGTGGTGCTCCACTTTAATCCGTCAGAGCCAAAAACCATGTATGAAATTTACATACTAAAAGTATCACATCAGGCTCTCACAAGTCAAGAATTTTAAAATGCTCTCCTCAACATTTTTAACGAAAAATCCCCGGCTTATTTGTGCAATTTCACCAATGCGCTTTATCTGTCTTGACAAGCCCGGATATTTAAAACTATACTTTTCAAGTAAGCAATTATAAGAACAAATAGAGGAGAGACGCCATGCTTAAACCCGCTGATTTTGTAGCAAACTATTCCAAAACCGGCGCAGTGAAATCCACCGCTCCCACCGTCAAACTTCTGCTGCTGGGTATTGCCGCCGGCTTCATTCTGGCCTGCGCAGGCGCTGCCGCCAGCAACGCCGCTTTCAGTATCCCGCTTGCTTCTGTGGCAAAGCTTGTAAGCGCCCTCATCTTCCCCTTCGGCCTTATCGCAATCATATACACCGGCTCCGAGCTTTTTACCGGCAACTGCCTTATCAGCATTTCCCTGCTGGATGGAAGCGCCCGCCTCTCCGGCATGCTTAGAAACCTTGTGATCGTATACATCGGCAACTTTATCGGCTCTGCAATAGTTGCTGCCGCCGTGGCATACTCCGGCTCCGAGACACTGATATTTTATATTATGAAGGCTGCCGCCACCAAGTGCTCCCTCAGCTTCGGCAAGGGACTGGTGCTGGGCTTTATGTGTAATGTGCTGGTGTGTCTCGGCGTTGTCTGCTCCCTGAGCACCACCACCCCCAGCGGCAGGGCCATGGGCGCGTATATCCCGGTATGCCTGTTCGTGCTCTGCGGCTTTGAGCACTCCATTGCAAACATGTTCTATGTCCCCTGTGCACTTTTCGCGCTGATGCTCCCTGAGTATCAGGCCATTGCCCATATTCTGCCCGATGCCGGTATAGCGGTGGAGCATCTTACATGGCTAAACTTCGCCGTCAAAAACCTTGTCCCCGTGACCATCGGCAACATTATCGGCGGCGCCGGCCTCGGCGCTTTGCTCTGGTACTGCCACGGTAAAAGCGTATTAAATAAATAGAAGCATAAAAAAAGCGGAAAATAACAGCTAAATGCCTATTGATTTTCTGTTTTCACTGTGCTAAAATCCACGATTAATATTATAAAAAACCAGTTCTTTTCAGCTTATTTGGCTTTTGGAACAGAATAGAAAAAAATATTTGCCGCTGCAGCTCTTTGCCGCAGCGGCACACTAAAACAGATTGGAGAGAAACTATGGCAAAGTACATCAACGAAGCATCCCACACTTTTAACGAGTATCTTCTTATCCCCGGCTATTCTTCCAGTGAGTGCATTCCCGCTAACGTCTCCCTGAAAACTCCTCTTGTCAAGTTCAAAAAGGGCGAAAAGCCCGCTATAGAGATGAACATCCCCATGGTTTCTGCAATAATGCAGTCTGTTTCCGGCAATGAGCTGGCAGTTGCTCTTGCAAAGTGCGGCGGTGTTTCTTTCATTTACGGCTCTCAGAGCATTGAAGACGAGGCTGCAATGGTTGCCAAGGTCAAGGCCTACAAGGCAGGCTTTGTCCAGAGCGACACCAACATTGCCCCCGATGCAACCCTGGCTGACGTTCTCAAAATCAAGCGCGAGACCGGCCACTCCACCATCGCTGTCACCGAGGATGGCACTCCCAACGGCAAGCTTGTTGGCATGGTCACCAGCCGTGACTACCGCGTCAGCAGAATGGAAATGACTGACAAGGTTGGCGATTTCATGACTCCCCTTGCCGAGCTCGTAACCGCAAAGGAAGGCATCACCCTCAGCGAGGCCAACGACATTATCTGGGAGCACCGTCTCAACGCTCTGCCCATCGTTTCCGAGGATGGCCGCATGAAGTACTTCGTATTCCGCAAGGACTACGAAAACCACAAGGAAAACCCCAACGAGCTGCTTGACGTGCACAAGCGCTACGTTGTCGGCGCAGGTATCAACACCCGCGACTATGCCGAGCGCGTTCCCGCACTGGTAAATGCAGGCGTTGACGTTCTGTGCATTGACTCCTCCGAGGGCTTCAGCGAGTGGCAGAAGCTCACCCTCAAGTGGATCCGCGACAACTACGGCGACAGCGTCAAGGTCGGCGCAGGCAACGTTGTTGACAGAGACGGCTTCATGTTCCTGGCTGAAAACGGCGCAGACTTTGTCAAGGTCGGCATCGGCGGCGGCTCCATCTGCATCACCAGAGAGACCAAGGGCATCGGCCGCGGTCAGGCCACCGCTCTTATCGAGGTCTGCCAGGCCCGTGACGAGTACTACGAAAAGACCGGTATCTACGTTCCCGTCTGCTCCGACGGCGGCATCGTACACGACCATCACATCACCTTTGCTCTGGCAATGGGCGCTGACTTCTGCATGCTGGGCCGCTACTTCGCCCGCTTCGACGAAAGCCCCACCGCAAAGGTCATGATCAACGGCAGCTATGTCAAGGAATACTGGGGCGAAGGCTCCAACCGCGCAAGAAACTGGCAGCGCTACGACCTGGGCGGCGACAAGAACCTCAGCTTCGAGGAAGGCGTTGACTCCTATGTTCCCTATGCCGGCTCCCTGCGTGACAATGTTGCCAAGACCCTGAGCAAGGTAAAGTCCACCATGTGCAACTGCGGCGCACTCAGCCTGCCTGAGCTGAGAGACAAGGCTGTGCTCACTCTCGTTTCCGCAACCAGTATCGTTGAAGGCGGCGCCCACGACGTTATCCGCCGCGAGACCAGCAGCAACGGCTGATTGAAGTGTTAAGCGGATTAGGAGATGCAAGATGGCTAAATCTGTTTCTGAAATAATTTCCTTCATCAAGGAAAATAATATTGAGATGGTAGACTTCAAGATGGTTGACATCAACGGTCAGTACCGCCATGTCACCATCCCGGCAAAGAATTTTTCCGAGTCCACAATGCTTGAAGGCATAGGCTTTGACGCCTCCAACTACGGCTACGCCGTGGTTGAAAAGAGCGACATGGTCTTTATCCCCGACCCCGACACCGCAATTATTGATCCTTTCTGCGCAGTTCCCACCCTGTCCATGACCGGCAACGCAATGATCATCGACCATCCTGAAAACCGCCCTCTTGCCCAGTATCCCCGCAACATCGTACTGGCTGCAGAGCAGTACATGAAGGACAGCGGCATTGCCGACACCATGCTCATCCTGCCCGAGTTTGAGTTCCATCTTTTCGATGAGGTCAACTGGGAAGTCAGCGCAAACTCCATCGGCGTAAACCTTGATGTGGAGCAGAGCTATTTCAACAGCGCTCTGCAGGGCAAGGGCTGCGTTGTGCCCAAGCAGAAAAACTACCACATCGCCAAGCCCTTTGACACCACTTATGAATGCCGCAGCGAGATGGTCATGCTCATGGAGCAGGCCGGCATCCCCATAAAGTACCACCATCCCGAGGTAGGCGCCTCCGGTCAGTTTGAGATCGAGCCCCAGCTGGGCCAGATGTCCAGAATGGCTGACGCCTCCATGATGATAAAGTACATCATCCGCAACACCGCCATGAAGCACGGCAAGTCCGCCACCCTCATGCCCAAGCCCGTATACGGCGAGGCCGGCAACGGTATGCATGTGCACATGCTGCTGATGAAGGAGGGCGAGCCTGTATTCTCCGATGACAATGGCTACTCCCATCTGAGCGAAACTGCCCACTATTTCATGGGCGGCCTGCTCAAGCACATTGCTTCTCTCTGCGCCATCACCAATCCCAGCACCAACTCCTTCAAGCGTCTGGTGCCCGGCTTTGAGGCTCCTGTCACCGTGGGCTATGCCACCTCCAACCGCTCCGCTGTCATCCGTATTCCCGCCTATGCCAAGACCCCCAATATGCGCCGCTTCGAGATCCGTAATCCCGACGCTACCTGCAATCCCTACTTCTGCTATGCTGCACTGCTGATGGCAGGTCTGGACGGCGTGAAGAACAAGATCGATCCCCATGCAAACGGCTGGGGCCCCTACGATGTAAATCTCTACCATCTGAGCGATGAGGAAAAGGCCAAGCTCCAGCACCTGCCCACTTCTTTGGATCAGGCTCTGGACGCACTGGAGGCCGACCACGACTATCTCACCGCCGGCGGCGTCTTCCCTGAAGAGCTTATTGCAAACTTCATCCGCAGCAAACGCGCCGAGTGTGCAGAGATTTCAAAGATCCCCCACCCCGCAGAGTTTGACAGATACTACAATATATAAGACCGAGGCTTAAAAAGACCTTGCTCATTGTAAAAAATGAGCGAGGTCTTTTTTTATATCCGTAAGACCAGGCCTTAGACGAGTGGTTCAAAAGAGCCTAAGCGATGAGGAAAAGAACAATCCCCCAGTCAGCTCCGCAGACAGCCCTCTTTACACAAGGGGGCCTTTAAACTATGGAGTAAACATTTAAAGCCTCCCTTGTGTAATACCCTCTGGGGCACAGGCGGGAGATGTCCGAGCGTAGCGAGGACGGAGGGATTGAAAGAAATTAGGCTGATTCTCTCCCTCCGTCACGGCTTGTGCCGTGACACCTCCCTCGTCAGAGGGAGGCTAAGTCGTACTTAGAACTTTGTTCTGACTTTTGGGTGATATAATCACAGAAATTTCCAGTAAATCAATTTAGAATACAGACAATAAAACAGGAGAACAGCATATAAGCTGCACAGATTCCAAGGAGGTATCAGCATGAAAAAGATAATTCCCCTTTTGCTTTCCGTTTTACTGCTGGCAGGCTGTGCAGGCCCCGCCGTTCAGGAGGCCAGCTACCGCCAGATTGGCATGGAAGAAGCCATTGAGATAATGGAAAAGGAAAGCGACTACATCATTCTGGATGTACGCAGCCCGGCGGAGTTCAGCGAAAAGCACATACCGGGTGCAATAAACGTCCCCAATGAGAGCATAGCATCTGATGAGATTGCTGAGCTTCCCGATAAAGAACAGCTGATCCTGGTCTACTGCCGCAGCGGAAACCGCAGCAAACAGGCATCCGAAAAGCTGGTGAAGCTGGGCTACACAAACATTGTGGAGTTTGGCGGCATAAATGACTGGCCGGGCGAAACCGTAGCCGGCGCATAATTAAAGGAGGTACAAATATGGGAATCTTTGATTCGTTCAGAATGCCTGATATCAATCAGGGTGTAAAAAATTATCAGTCCAGCCCCGGTGCCATCCTGCTGGATGTGCGTACTCCCGGCGAGTATAAGGGCGGACATATCCCCGGCAGTAAAAATGTCCCGCTCCAGCGCATTGAAAAGGTAAGCACTGTGGCAAGAAACAAGGATGCAGAAGTATATGTATACTGCCAGTCCGGCGCACGAAGCCGTCAGGCAGCCAGCATACTCAAGCATATGGGATATAACAATGTAAACAACATCGGCGGCATTGCCACATATTCAGGAAGGGTGGAGCGATAAGATGAAGGTTATAATCGTTGGCGGCGTAGCCGCAGGAGCCACAGCAGCAGCAAGAATCCGCAGACTTGACGAGCAGGCAGAGATTATAGTTTTCGAGCGTTCCGGCTACGTCTCCTATGCAAACTGCGGACTTCCCTACTATATCGGGGATATTATCACCGATCCTGAAGAGCTCACACTCCAGACACCTGAGAGCTTCTTCAGAAGATTCAGAATCAACATGAAGGTGCGGCATGAAGTTACTGCCATCCATCCGGAGCGCAAGACCGTGTCCGTTAAAAATCTTGAAAGCGGCGAGGAATTCGAGGAAAGCTATGACAAGCTCATCCTCTCCCCCGGCGCAAAGCCTGCCCAGCCCCGCCTGCCCGGAGTCGGCCTGGATAAGCTCTTCACCCTGCGTACTGTGGAGGACACTCTGCGCATCAAGGAATACATCAGAAAGAACAAGCCTAAATCTGCCGTGCTGGCAGGCGGCGGCTTCATCAGCATTGAGCTGGCAGAAAACCTCCGGAATCTGGGCATGGATGTGACCATTGTTCAGCGGCCAAAGCAGCTTATGAACCCCTTTGATGCAGACATGGCCGCATTCATCCACAGCGAGGCCAGAAAGCACGGCCTGAAGCTGGCTCTCGGCTTCACTGTAGAGGGCTTTGAGGAGAAGGACGGCGGCGTTGACGTGCTGCTCAAGGACAATGCCCCGCTTCATGCTGACATGGTGGTGCTGGCTATCGGCGTCAGCCCCGACACCGCACTGGCAAAGGAGGCAGGTCTGGAGCTTGGCGTAAAGGGCAGCATCGTGGTCAATGAGCGGATGGAGACTTCTGTTCCCGACATCTATGCCGGCGGTGACGCGGTGCAGGTAAAGCACTATGTCAGCGGTGAGGACACCGTGATTTCCCTTGCCGGGCCTGCCAACAAGCAGGGGCGCATCATTGCAGACAATGTCTGCGGCGGCGACAGCCGATACCTGGGCTCTCAGGGCAGCAGCGTTATCAAGGTATTTGATATGACTGCCGCAGCAACGGGCCTCAATGAAACAAACGCCCGGAAGGCCGGGCTTGATGTGGAGACTGTGATCCTCTCCCCCATGAGCCACGCCTCCTATTATCCCGGCGGCAAGCTGATGACCATGAAGGTGGTCTTTGAAAAAGGCACTTATCGCCTGCTGGGCGCACAGATCGTGGGCTACGAGGGTGTTGACAAGCGCATTGATGTGCTGGCAACAGCCATCCATGCAGGGCTTAAGGCAACACAGCTTAAAAACCTCGACCTTGCCTATGCCCCGCCCTATTCTTCCGCAAAGGATCCTGTCAACATGGCAGGCTTCATGGTCGAGAACATTGCATCAGGCATCCTCAAACAGTGGCATCTGAGTGAGCTTGACAGGCTGCCCCGGGATGGAAGCGTCACACTTCTGGACACGAGAACTCCCGCTGAATACGCCTCCGGCAGTATTGAGGGCTTTGTGAATATTCCCCTTGATGAGCTGCGTGAGCGCATTGATGAAGTCGAAGAGGGCAAGCCTGTCTATGTTATCTGTCAGAGCGGACTGCGCAGCTATATTGCAAGCCGTATTCTGACGGCAAAGGGCTTTGAGGTGTACAATTTCTCCGGCGGCTACCGCTACTATGACGCAGTGGTAAACGACCGGGCCCTGATTGAAAGAGCATATTCATGCGGCATGGATAAATGAACCGCAAGATTCAAAAGCCCGGCGCTCTGAGAGCGCCGGGCTTTTGTGATTCTATCACTGAAACAATGCAAGCTTCTCCTATATACTAGAATAAAAATAGGAATAACATTAAAAGGCTCAGACCTTTATCAATATCCTGAAATTTTCTGGTAGATGGAAAGGAGAACATATGCAGTATATAATCGCTTTTCTTGAGGGAATAATTACCTTTATCTCCCCTTGCCTTTTGCCCATGCTGCCTATTTATATTTCATATTTCGCTGGCGGCGGAGAGCGCAGTGTCCGCAAGACACTGTCCGGTGCAACAGGCTTTGTTACGGGCTTTACCGTAGTTTTTGTAATTCTCGGCGCTCTTGCCGGAACTGTTGGTAGCTTCCTCAAAGAGCACCAGACAGTTGTAAACATCGTTTCGGGTCTGATAGTAATTTTCTTCGGTCTGAATTTTCTCGGCGTATTCAGGTTCGACCTGTTCCGGGGCAGCAGCCGCAGCCTTGAAACGCAGAACATGAACTTCTTTTCTGCACTGCTATTTGGCGTGATTTTCTCCCTGGGCTGGACGCCCTGTGTGGGCGCCTTCCTCGGCTCAGCGCTGATTCTGGCCTCCCAGCAGGGACATGTGCTGCAGGGCATGCTGATGCTTCTGGCTTACTCCCTGGGTCTGGGCATCCCATTCATTCTCAGCGCAGTACTGATCGACTATCTGAAATCCGCGTTCAACTGGATAAAGAGAAACTACAGAATTATCAACACAGTAAGCGGCTTGCTGCTGATACTCATCGGCATACTGATGGCAAGCGGAACTCTCGGACGTCTGCTGAGCGTTCTGGGTTAAAAGGAGGATCATATGAAAAATAAAAAGTTTTTGATTGTATTTATACTTGTTTTTATTGTACTTTTTGCCGGTGCATACCTTTTGTACGATCGGCTTGGAAGCAGCATAGAATCGGAGCAGATTGTTGTGCGCAGCACTCCTCAGCCAGCGGAAGAAAGCGCGGATGAATCCGAAGACGCTGAGCCGGAAAAAGTCCTTGCTCCCGATTTTACAGTCTATGACAAAGACGGCAACGAAGTAAAGCTCAGTGACTTTTTCGGCAAACCCATAGTCCTGAATTTTTGGGCCAGCTGGTGCGGCCCCTGCCAGTACGAAATGCCCGATTTTGAGGAGAAGTTTAAGGAGCTTGGCAGCGAGGTAAACTTTGTCATGGTCAACATGACTGACGGTCAGCGCGAAACAGTGGAAACCGCATCCTCCTTCATTGAGGAAAAGGGCTACAGCTTCCCTGTTTTCTACGACAGCAACTCTGAAGCTGCCCTGACCTACAGGGCCTACTCTCTCCCCACCAGCTTCTTCATAGATGCTGAGGGTCATGTGATAGCTCAGGCAGTTGGCGCCATCAATGCCGCCACCCTTCAGCAGGGCATTGATGCAATTACAATAAACGAAAATATTTCACCCGAAGCTACTGCGGCTTCGGGTGAAATGGCAAAAAGCTCAGAGGAGGTACATGTAATGGATTTTTCCAACGAAGTTGAAAATGTAATATATCTTGCGGGCGGATGCTTCTGGGGCATTGAGCATTTGATGCAGTCCATGCCCGGCGTCATTGACGCCCAGAGCGGCTATGCCAATGGCCGGCGGGCAGAGGATGCAAACTATACTACCATCTGCAACACTGACACCGGCTTCAGGGAGACTGTACGCGTGGAATATGACCCGGAGCAGATCAGTCTGGACGAAATTTTGCTGGCCTACTTCTATGTGATTGATCCCACTGTGCAAAACCGGCAGGGCAACGACATAGGCAGCCAGTATCAGACCGGCGTGTACTACACCAACGACAAGGCCAGAGAAACTGTGGAGCGCATTGCTGAGCTTGAACGCAGCCGCAGCGCTGAGTTTTATGTGGAAATCGGTCCGCTGCTCAACTACTATCCGGCAGAGGAATACCATCAGGATTATTTGCAGAACAATCCTTTCGGCTACTGCCACATTCCCCTTGAGGAAATCAGGCTCTTTTCTTCTCTGCGCATAGATCCGGGTGACTACAAAAAGCCTGCTGAAGAGGCCATCCGCGATATGCTGAGCGTGGAGCAGTATGCAGTCACACAGGAAAACTCCACTGAATATCCTTTCCAGAATGAGTTCTGGAATCAGTTTGAAAAGGGCATCTATGTTGATGTTGTCAGCGGAGAACCCCTGTTTTCCTCCACCGACAAATTTGAGAGCAGCTGCGGCTGGCCTGCCTTCTCCAAGCCCATAGAGGAGCCTGTGCTCGTTGAACTTGAGGACAGGAGCCACGGAATGCTCAGAACCGAAGTGCGCAGCCGGGCCGGAAACTCACACCTTGGTCATGTGTTTGAAAATGACCCTGAATCCCCCAACGGTGTACGCTACTGTATCAACAGCGCTTCCCTTCGCTTCATCCCCTATGCCCAGATGGAAGACGAGGGCTATGGATATCTTATGGACTTATTTGAGTGATTTGTAAATATTATACGGGCAGCCGATTTTTCTTCGGCTGCCCGTAATTTGTTTGTCTATTTGCTGTCAAAAACTTTTTTCAGGTGGCTGCCTCTAAAAAGCACTTAATTTGTCTTGTTCTTTATCCGTAGTCACCTAAAGTTCCGGATTTTTTATTTTTAATGGCCCCCTTGCAATACCCTAAAGGGCACAGGCGGGGGCTGTCAGCGAAGCTGACTGGGGGATTGAATTACTTGAACCCGCTGCGCTGGGCTTCAAGTTGGTTTTTTTATTTTTCCTTTAAAACAAAAATCGCTATGTCGCGTCAGAAGAAACTCGCTCCGCTCCGTTTCCGCGAATCCTCTCGAAAACTACTCTCCGCTCCTTCTTTCTTCCTTTCCAAATCGGACCCGTTATCACTGGGCTCCGATTTGGTTTTAAAACAAAAAGCCCTGCTTCTTCGAAGCAGGCCATCTATGTAAAAATATATATTAAATAAATTACCCGGTGCACTTACCTATGTGGGATTTCGGGCCGCCGCGGCCTGTGGCAGAGAAAGGCGGCGCGGAATTACCGCAGCCGCGCCGTTGGCGCAAACAAAGTGCAGCGGGAACGGCATGTGCGGCAAGGCGGAGGAGATAAGCGGGATCGAACCGCTGACCTGTGCGGCGCTTACGCCGCCCAGCCGCCGAAGGCGGATATTATTAAAATGCAAGTGTTCAGCGATTCGTATATTCCGCTTTAAAACAAAAATCGCTATGTCCTGCGACATAGCATCTATGTAAAAATATATATTAAATAAATTACCCGGTGCACTTACCTATGTGGTGGAGATAAGCGGGATCGAACCGCTGACCTCTTGAATGCCATTCAAGCGCTCTCCCAGCTGAGCTATACCCCCATATATAATAAAAGGGGTGCACCGGGTAATTTGTATACAATTTTTCGCGCTACTCTTTAGCGCTTGATTATATTAACAGATGCCGCAGCATTTGTCAACAGTTTTTATTATTTTTCTCAATTTTTATCTGCACGCTGGATGCGTCTGCCGTAGTTGCCGCTGCCCACAAGCAGAGGCACAGTCTCCACCAGCATGGAGGAGGTATCCAGACCGTACCACTTGCTCTTGTCCCCTGCCAGCTGGCGGATGCGGTACTTCACGCTCAGCAGCAGCTGGTCCAGCGAGAACTTATCAGAACGGGAGGAGACCACTTTGTGGATCATAACGAACTTGAAGTTACCCACGCTGGAGGGGCCATAGATGGAATAGCGCTTATCCTGCGGGGGCAGCTCACCGCTCTTCTGCAGATCTTCGACTATCTGGCGAAGATAAACATTGACCTTGGTGCTGCACTTGAAGCCCAGGTTCAGGCGGATGCGGAAAATACAGTCGGTGCCGTAGGTCTCCAGCTGGTAGTTCATGGTGTCCGGCTCATCCAGCACATTGACGCTGACAAACCAGTAGGCGCGGGCGCGCTTGGGGTCCTTGTCCAGAATGGAATAGAGCACGTCGCGGTCGATATGCTCATCGTCCTTGCCGTTGACCAGATACACCAGATTCTGAGCCATGGGGTAAATGCTCTCATCATCGTGCAGAGCGTCCAGAGAAGCCACATGCTCGCGCATTTTAAGCTGGGTGGAATACTTATGCTCAAGGCGGGTGCCGAAGTACCAGACCACCATGATAAGCAGGATAACAAGGGTGAGCAGGGCGGTAAAGTAGCCGCCGTGGAGGAACTTGCCAAGGCTGGAGATGAAGAACACAGACTCAATGGTGGCAAAGACCACAAGGGCTGCCCAGGCAAGAAGCCGCTTGTGCTTCAGCTTCAAGAGGTATGCGAAGATAAGCAGGGTTGTCATCAGCATGGTGATGGTGATGGCAAGGCCGTAGGCATGCTCTATCTTTGCGCCGGAGCGGAAGTAGAGCACCACAAGGCTGCAGCCGATCCACAGCAGATTGTTCACGGTGCGGATGTAGAGCTGGCCCTTGGTGTCGGAGGGATAGCGTATCTCCAGATGGGGCAGCAGGTCAAGCAGAACAGCCTCGGACACCAGAGTATAGGAGCCGGTGATAAGAGCCTGGGAGGCGATGACCGCAGCCATGGCAGAGAGCACAACCGCCACAGGGCGCATAAGCTCAGGCAGCATCTGGAAGAAGGGATTCAGGTCGGGGATAGAGTATAGCGCGGAGTTGGACATATTCAGCAGCATCCATGCGCCCTGACCCATATAGTTGAGGATAAGGCAGATTTTTACAAAGGGCCAGCTGAAATAAATATTCTCCCGGCCCACGTGGCCCATGTCGGAATAGAGAGCCTCGGCGCCGGTAGTGGCGAGAAAGACAGAGCCCAGGATCATAAAGCCGGCCTTATTATAGTCGCTGAGCAGAACCTGAATTGCATAGACGGGGTTGAAGGCCTTGAGCACCACAGGGTTCTGCACAAGGCTTACAAGGCCGGTGATGCCGAGGAAGGAGAACCACAGCAGCATGCAGGGGCCGAAGGCCTTGCCGATGCGGGAGGTGCCGGCGTGCTGCACGGAGAAAAGGGCGCAGATGATGGCGAGGGTGATGATGACCACCTTCCACTGGCCTTCGCCCAGGAAGCGGTTCATTATCTCAATACTGCGCAGACCCTCCACCGCGGTGGTCACGGTGACGGCAGGGGTAAGCACGCCGTCAGCCAGTAGAGCCGCGCCGCCCAGCATGGCGGGGATAATAAGCCACTTGCCGCAGTTTTTCACCAGCGCATAGAGGGAGAAGATGCCGCCCTCACCGTGGTTATCCGCCTTCATGGCGATGAGCACATATTTTATTGTGGTAAGCAGGGTGACCGTCCATATGACCAGCGACAGCGCGCCGATGATGAACTGCTCATTTATATGGTTGATGCCGCCGTTGCCCGCCATGATGGACTTCATAACGTAGAGCGGCGAGGTGCCGATGTCACCATAGACTATACCGATGGTGACGAGGAAAAAACTGAACTTGAACTTTTGTTTTCTGGAGTCTGAACTTGTTTTCACTTGGAACATACCAGCCTTTCAAAATGCTGCATACACAAAAAAATGCTGCTTCTTTCAAAGCAGCACAAAAGCAAAATATGCAGTAATGACGCAGACCGGGAGCCGGAGCCGCCCGCCTGCATGACAATAATATATTCCCTCTTTGTGCTGACGAGATTAGCTGTCGGATTAGGGAAAGAGAGCTCCCTTCCGCCCAAAGGCGGATACACCCCAAAATTGGTTCTCCCGCTGGCCCGAAGGCCATTAAGCATATGAACATATATTAAATTTCTTTCTCAATGTACACCAGAAAGCGCAAACTTGTCAAGACGGTAAATCATGACCGTCGGTGATGTACAGCGCACATTGAAAGATGCGGAAGGGATAAATCCCTTCCCTACAAGTTTGCCATCTCCGCCCAGAGGGGGAGGCAAGTTTTTCCCCTCATCCGCCTCGCAGGCTCGGCACCTTCCCCCAAAGGGGGAAGGCTTTAAATCAGAAGGGCCAGCTGGGGAGCCAGCGGAGAATATCCGTGTTCCCTCTGGGCGCGCCGGAGAGGGCCGGGTAGAACAGCATGAACACCAGCGTGCTCAGGAGCACGAAGAGGCCCAGCTGCATTTTCCAGTTCTTGGAGTTGAGCCTGCAGAGATTGAACATCTGCCCCAGGGACAGGGCCAGAAAAACAGTGCAGGGGAAATAGTGATAGGCGAAGGTGAGCCTTGCAATGGGTATCCAGGGCAGGAGCTGGGCGAGGTATGAAATCAGGATAAAGCCCGAGCGCATATCCCGCCGACCGATGGCAAGGTAGCCGGTGTAAAACAGGCTCATAAGCCCGCCCCAGCAGAGGACGGGATTGACCCATGCGCCAAAGCTGGAACGGCTGCCGTCGGGCAGGTACTCCAGATAATAGAGGATGGGACGGATGTCCAGCATCCACTGGTACCAGCGTGAGGAATAGGGATGCTCCGCCACCACGCCGGAGTGGTAGTTGAACATATAGCTCTGGTTATCCAGCACGATGCGAAGATAGTCGGCAGAGAATATATTGCGCTGGCCCACGGCGATGCCATAGGGGATATAGGACAGATAGTATATGGCGCAGGGTATCAGCACGAAGAAGATAAGGCAAAAGCCGCAGAGCTTCACAAAGCCGTGAAGGTCCAGCTCTCCTCTTCTCGCCTTGACAAGCACATCAATAAGCCAGATCACAGCAAGGCCCGCGCCGGCGTAAAGACAGGTCCACTTGCTGGCAGCGCCAAGGCCGAAGAAAATTCCGCTGAGGGCCAGATCGCGCCATCTGCCGCCGCTGACATAGAGGTACATGAAAAGGTACATCAGCAGGATGAAGAAAACGGCATAGCTGTCGATAGTGGCGATGCGGGTCTGCACAAAGTGCATGAAGTCGGTGGCGATAAGCAGGCTGCAGGCCGTGGGCACAGCCCTGCCGCCAAAGAGCTTCTTTGAAAAAACATACATCACAGGCAGCATCAGCACGCCGCAGAGGGTGCCGGAAAAGCGCCAGCCGAAGGGCGTCATGCCAAAGAGGCTGATGCCAAGGCCGATGATGATCTTGCCAAGGGGCGGATGGGTGATCTCATAGGGATAGACGCCATTGAGGTGCTCCCATGCGGTGCGGGCGTGGTAAATCTCATCAAAGTAGCTGGAGTTGAGAAAATGCTGTTTCTCAGGGCAGAGCTGCTGCTCGTCCATCAGCTCCGCCTCGCCGCCGAGGTAGCTGACGATTTCTCCAGTCTCAGTAAGGGGCACCACCTCGCCAAGCCAGACATTGCCGCTGCCGGTAATTTTTATGGTGCCGCCGGAGACATAGTAGTCAAGCGCCAGCTCGTGCCACTTGAGGTCCTCGGCATGGCTCTGTTTGAACTCCGCCAGCACATAGTTATCTGTACCGTCGGTAGTATATTCGATTGTGTAGCCGCCGATGCCGACGCCGGTATAGACCATCAGCTTTGTGACCCGCTCCTCGCTGAGGGCAAGCTGCAGCTCCACGCTCCGGTTTTCCATGGGCACAAAAGTCTGGGGGCTTTGGGTATTGCCCAGCTTATAAAAGGCCAAAGCGCCGTAGACAAGGCTTATAACAGCCATGATCAGGGCATCAACGCGGTCAAGGCGGAAATGCTCCCGCTTTTCATCCATGAGCCTGCCCCGCTTCAGATCAGGCAGGGAGAGGAAGAAAACCAGAAGCAGCAGCGCCACCGACAAAGGCATAGAATATTTTTCAAAAAAATCCATAGTTATCGATAAATAATATCTCCTGCAAAAAAGCTGGGGATTTCACTTTTGTACGAAACTACCCCTCCGTCTCTTGCCTAAGCAAGAGACACCTCCCCTCACAAGGGGAGGCGTTTTTTGTACAAAGCATAGAACAATTATCTCAGCACGGCCTTGATGAAGGCAGGGCGCTGGACAGGACTGTCGGAAAGATTGAAGCAGGCGCGAAGACTCTCCTCCTGCTGCTTTGCGCTTTCCTCAGATGCTGCGTGGATAATGGCCAGAGTCTCGCCGGCCTCAACATAGTCGCCCAGCTTCTTATTCAGCAGCACGCCCACGGACAGGTCAATGCCGCTGTCCTTGGTGATGCGTCCGCCGCCCAGATGCATGGACACAAGGCCCACACCCTCGGCATCAATGCGGCTGATATAGCCGGCGCGCTCAGATTTCATGGCGTATTGCACAGGGGCCTGGGGCAGGCGGGAAGTGTCGTACACATCATTGCCGCAGCCGTCCTGCGCCTCCACCATTTCGGCAAGCTTCTTAAGTGCAGCGCCGCTCCGGACTGCCTCAGTGAGCATCTTTTCGGCGTCCTCAAGACTTTCAGCAAGGCCGCCCTCAGTGAGAATAAGGCTGCCGATGCTCATGCAGAGATCAAGCAGGTCGCCCTTTTCCTCGCCCTTCAAAACGGCGATGGCTTCCTTTACCTCAAGGGCGTTGCCCACGGCATTGCCCAAAGGCTGGTCCATATCGGTAATAACTGCTGCACACTTGCGCCCGGCAAGGCGGCCCACCCGGGTGAGACCACGGGCAAGCTCCTCTGCCTCATCCTCGGTCTTCATAAAGGCGCCGCTGCCGCACTTGACGTCCAGCACGATAACATCCGCGCCGGAGGCCAGCTTCTTGGACATTATGGAGCTGACGATCAGGGGGATGCTGGGCACGGTGCCGGTAACATCACGCAGGGCGTAGAGCAGCTTGTCCGCCGGGACAATATCCGCCGTCTGGCCGATGATGGAGATACCGCAGCGGTTAACGTTTTCCACAAAGCGCTCATCGGAGATGCTGATATTGAAGCCGGGGAAGCTCTCCAGCTTGTCCAGGGTGCCGCCGGTGTGGCCCAGGCCACGGCCGGACATCTTGGCGATTTTCACGCCGCAGGCAGCCACCATGGGGCAGAGCACAAGGCTTGTCTTATCGCCCACGCCGCCGGTGGAATGCTTATCGGCCTTGATGCCCTCAATGGCGCTCAGGTCCATAACATCGCCGGAGTGCATCATGCTCATGGTCAGATCAAGAATCTCCCTGTCGCACATACCGCGAAACAGGATGGCCATGCACATTGCGGACATCTGGTAGTCCGGGATTTCACCCCGGGTATAGCCCTGTATCATGAAGCTTATTTCTTCTGTGCTCAGCTCGCCGCCGTCACGCTTCTTGGCAATAAGATCCGTCATGCGCATAATGCCATCTCCTTTTCGCATTTTTATTGTAATATTATAATATAAAATGCAAAGCTACTCAATAGCGAAAAAGAATATATTCCCGACCGGCAATGTTTTTCA
The DNA here is from genome assembly GCA_017410425.1 of Oscillospiraceae bacterium. Taxonomy (GTDB): domain Bacteria; phylum Bacillota; class Clostridia; order Oscillospirales; family Oscillospiraceae; genus Limivicinus. Next base: position 70,523 of record JAFQQV010000035.1, on the reverse strand, counting down.
GCACCGCGCCGCGCTTATCACCCCGCAGGCTTGAAGGCAGGGCCACAATGGAGCTCAGGCCGTCATGGGCCACAAGGCTGCCGTCAGGCCGCTTGAACCACTGCAGCTCATCCTCACCGGAAACAGGCGCAGGATAGGGACAGCTGGGGGCCTCAGGCTCGCTGTTTTCCTCCGGCTGCGGCAAAATTTCCGTCCATTCTCTCTCCTTGTCGGAGACTCTCTCTACGATTTGTGGAATGCTTCCCATGGCGCTTTTGCTGAGTTTTTTACGCAGATACATGCCGCCGCTCCAGGGCTGAAGCAGGCCCAGATAGACGCTGCGGCCTTCGCCGTGAATCCAGATGCGGTGCAGCCCCTCATGCAGGCCGGGGGCATCCGCTTCAAAGACGGTATAAAGCCCCTCCTGCTCCACCCGGAGTGTCCCCTGTTCCTTACCGCCGATTATAAGAGGATATTCCATCTGCCGCCCTCCAAAAAATCTCCTGAGCAAGTTTATGCTCAGGAGATTGGTGCTTATGAATGGGAAAATAAGTTTATGGGTTTTGAACCCCTCATCAGTCTGCTTCGCAGCCAGCTTCCCCCTTTGGGGGAAGGGGGACCGCTTGCGGTGGATGAGGGGTTTTAAATCCCGAAAAGCTTTTATGCTGTTTCAGTTTATCAGCCCGAAGCTCACCGCCAGGGCATTGTCCACGGCTGTCATGGTGCCGTTGTCCAGCTTGCCCATGCGCTCACGCAGGCGGGACTTGTCGATGGTGCGTATCTGCTCAAGCAGGATAACGCTGTCCCGGTTCAGACCCACGCTTCGGGCGGCAAGCTCAATGTGGGTGGGTAGCCGGGCCTTGCCGGTCTGGCTGGTGATGGCGGCGGCAATGACAGTGGGGCTGTGCTTGTTGCCGGTGTCGTTCTGGACGATGAGCACCGGGCGCATGCCGCCCTGCTCACTGCCCACCACCGGGCTTAAGTCCGCATAGTAGATATCTCCTCGTTTGACCATGGCTATTTTCACACTCCGCCTTTGCATCGCTAAAAAATTCGCCCAATACATAATATGTAATGCGCTGTAATTAGTCTCCCACGGCGCGGGAAATTTTATACACGGAGCGGAAAGCCGGGGATTATTTTTCTCCTCCAAGACGGATTATTCTTAGATTCTCAGAAGGATGATTTTCAAACTTCTTGAAGGATGATTATTAGACTGTAATAATACTGAGAGAATAAAACTTATATAACAAGACTGAGTGAATCAATCATGCGACCGATTGATTCACTCAGATTTTTTTAAGATTTTTAAAAAACGGCTCTGGCCAGCCTAGAGAAATGCTGTCCGGATGTGGTATAATATATATGTAGTGGAAAGCCGGTCAGATGATGGGGAATCCACCGTTAACACTTAACACCTGTCCCGTTACATACCGGGCAGATTCCAGATATAACAGAGCCTGGGCGATCTCCTGCACCTTGCCGAGGCGACCCAGAGGTATCTCCTCAGAGAGCAGGGCAATAGTCTCCTCACCCAGAGCATCCAGCATTTCGGTGTCAATAACGCCGGGGGCGATGCAGTTGACCCGGATGCCGCTGGGGGCAAGCTCCGCCGCCAGAGAACGGGTCAGGCCGATGATGGCGTGCTTGGTGGAGGAATAAGTCACCTCGCAGGAAGCGCCATGGCTGCCCCAGATGGATGACATGTTGACGATGCAGCCGGAATGCTCATGGAGCATTTTGGGCAGCACGCACTGGATGGTATTGTAGCAGCCGCCCAGGTTCACATCGAAAATGCGCTTCCAGGTTTCGGGCTTGATGTCCTGAAACAGCTCCTGCTTTGCAATGCCGGCGTTGTTCACAAGCAGGGTTATCTGGCCAAGCTCAGCCTCGGTGTCGGCAACCATCTGCCGCACGGCCTGCATATCGGCAACATCCGCCTGACGCCAGATGGCCTCATGGCCCTTGGAGCGCAGTCTGCTGCAGAGCTCCTGGGCCTTGTCAACACGCTCAATACAGTTGATGCACACAGCGTAGCCCGCCTCTGCCAGAGCTTCGGCGCAGGCAGCGCCAATGCCGCGGGATGAACCGGTTACAAGCGCGACCTTCTTCATCGCAGGCCCTCCTCTATGTGCTTTGAGATGAGCTCAGCGCTGTAGTCCGCCAGCTCCTGGGTGTTCATGGCCTTCACCTTGTCGGCAGGCACAACTTCGATTATCTTCAGCACAACGTCTGTTCTGCGGCGCAGGGCGTTCTTGGTGATGCTCTCGGTGCCGGTCATGGCGGCGATAACCAGAGGCTTGCCGGCGCGCTGGGCGATCTTGAAGGAGCCTGCATGGAAGGGCAGCATTTCGCCTGTGCGGCTTCTGGTGCCCTCGGGGAAGATGCAGATATTGCAGATGCCCTTCTTGAGGTAGTTTGCCGCGGTGAGGATGGTCTTGAGGGCGTTGCGGTCATTCTCCCTGTCGATCGACAGACAGCCGATACCGTAGGCCACACGACCGATGATGGGCAGACTCATGACAGAGGGCTTGGCAACAAAAGAGACCTTGTGCCGTCTGAGCTGATACATCATGACCACAGGGTCAAAGCCGGAGCGATGGTTGCAGACCACAAGGTACTTATCGTCCTGAGGCAGCAGCTGCTGACCGATAGTCTTTGCCCTGACGCCCAGATAGCCGCAGACCAGGCCAAAAGCAGTGACTGCAGCAAGGCGGCAGGCCGGGTTTTCCTTCTCTATGGGCTTTTCCATATCCTTCACCAGCAGGCAGGTGGAAAAGGCCAGAAGAACACAGATGAGATTTGCCAGCAGGTAGGCAACAACAAAAAGCAGCAGGGCCTGCCAGAGGCCAAGACCGGCTGCAAAGCCGATAAGCGCTGCAGCAAGAGCTATGATAAACAATACAGGAATAAGCATAGTACACCACCTGAATTAATATTGTCTCTATTCTAACAGAATCTTAATATTTTCCAAGCCCAAATTTTATTTGACGCAGAGTGCATCATGTTATACTCTTTCAGAAAAGGAGTGAGCATGATGCTGGAGGATTACCGCCTTATCCCGCGCAGTGATGAGATGCCGGAGGGCACGGACTTTTGCCTGATTCTGGATAATGAGCTGATGGCGCCGCTGATAAACAAGGGCGAAATGATATACATAAGCCGCAGCGCCGCACCGGAGGAGCTGGAAGTGGGAATTTTTCTCTACGATGGCAGGATATATTGCCGCCAGTACTGCGAAGACTATGCAGGCAACATGCATCTGCTGTGTGCAAATCCCGCCTGCGAGAGGGAAAACCTCTGCCTGAGCCGGACCGAAAAGGAAAAATGCCTTTGTCTCGGCAAGGTGCTGCTGGAGAAAAAACCGGGCATGCCGGTGTATTGGTGAAGCAAAAGATGCTTATACCCTCTCCGCCCTCTCTTCGTTCGGGCACCTCTCCCATGGGGAGAGGCAAGAATCTTGGCTCCCACCTGTGCCCCAGAGAGTATTTGGGGGAGCTGGCAGCCGCAGGCTGACGGAGAGGGCAATGCACAAATGCGGAAAGCCTGCAGTGGGCTCGTGACCATGTATCTGTAGGGACCGGCGTCCTCGACGGTCCGGAATGCACAGCTGACAGAAATGCAAACGGACCGCCCGGGAGGGCGGTCCCTACGAAAAACCGCAGAGCGCAGACCGTATAACAGCCCGCGCTCAGACGATTCTATTCAATGATGTTAAAAGTTAAGTGGGACAAAACTTGGCTTCCAACCAACATTGCCAGGCTTTGTATTAACGGCGCTTAACTCTTTATTGGTACGAAAGGCTTCCCAATTCCTTTCGCAAGTATAAATTAACACATGTTTTTTAGCAAAGTCTTACGCTGAAATGAACAATTTATGAAAATCGAGAACATTTTGTGAACTTAAGCAAAAAACAGACAAAGCCCGACCTGCGCCCAGTTACAAAGTTGCGTGATTGATATATAATATTGTTAAACAATAAACAAAGAAAGGACGAATGCAAAAGATGAATTTTGGCAATGACGGCTTCTATTCCAGCGGCCCCGCTCAGAAGCCCCCCTTCCGCAAGCCTCAGATCAAGCTGCCGGGCATGAAGAAGATTATCGTTGTTGTGCTTGTTATTCTGCTGCTCCTCTCCGGTCTTGACTCCTTCTACACCCTGAAGGAAGACCAGTACGCAGTCATCACCACCTTCGGCAAGCCCAGCATGGTAAGCTCCTCCGGCCTTAAGTTCAAGCTGCCCTTTGTGCAGCAGGTCACTCTGGTGTCCAAGACCATACAGGGCTTCCCCCTCGGCTACCGGCCCAACAGCAACGAAAACGTTGAGGCTGAGAGCCTGATGATCACCTACGACTACAACTTTGTAAACGTGGACTTCTATGTTGAGTACCGGGTCACCGATCCTATCAAGTACCTGTACAACTCCCAGGATCCTGTGGGCATTCTCAAGATGCTCTGCCAGAGCTATATACGCGACACCATCGGCCTTTACGATGTGGACAGCGTTATCACCACCGGCAAGAGCCAGATTCAGGCCAGCATCAAGGAGAAGGTTGTGGCAAGACTTGAGTCTGAGGACATCGGCCTGCAGCTGACCAACATCACCATCCAGGACGCAGAGCCCCCCACCTACGAGGTGCAGCAGGCTTTCACCGCCGTTGAAACTGCAAAGCAGTCTGCCGACACCGCAGTGAACAACGCCAGAAAGTACGCAAACGAGGTCATCCCTGCCGCCAAGGCCGATGCTGACCAGATCATCAAGAACGCCGAGGCATACAAGGAGAGCAAGATAAACGAGGCCAACGGTCAGGCCGCCCGCTTTACCGAGCTTTACAACGAGTATGAAAAGTACCCGCTCATCACAAAGCAGCGCCTGTTCTACGAGACCATGGAGCAGATCCTGCCCGGCGCCAAGCTCTATATCGTGGATGCCAGCACCGGCGTGCAGACCGCCCTGCCGCTGGAATCCTTCGCCAACATCGACCTGGGAGGTGACGAATAATGAAGAAAGCCATTAAAATTATCATCCCCATTATCGTCGTTGTAGCCCTTGTTCTCAGCGGCAACTGCTTCGTTGTCACCCAGCAGAATGAGTACACCATCGTGCGCCAGTTCGGCGCGGTGGTGGACATTGTTGACGAGCCGGGCCTGAGCATGAAGCTGCCCTTCATCCAGACCACCAGCACCCTGCCCAAGACCGAGATGCTCTATGACCTTGCCGTCAGCGATGTTATCACCAGCGACAAGAAGAGCATGGTGGCAGACTCCTTTGTGCTCTGGCGCATCTCTGACCCCCTCATGTTCATCCAGACCCTCTCCGGCAACATCGCTAATGCCGAATACCGTATCGACACTGTTGTATACAACGCGCTGAAGACTGTTATCTCCTCCATGAAGCAGGAGGACGTTATCTCCGGCCGTGACGGTGAGCTGGCCCAGAAGATCATGGACAATGTGGGCAACACCTTCGATAAGTACGGCATCACCCTGCTTGCCATCGAGACCAAGCGCATCGACCTGCCCGATGAGAACAAGGCCGCAGTTTATGAGCGCATGATCTCCGAGCGCGGCAACATCGCCGCCGCCTACGCCGCCGAAGGCGAGGCCGAGGCAAAGCAGATCCGCAACGAGGCGGACAAGACCGTGGAGATCACCCTCTCCGAGGCTCAGGCTCTGGCTGAAAAGCTGAAGGCCGAGGGCGAGGCTGAGTATATGCGCATCCTCTCCGAGGTTTACGACACCGAGGAAGAGGCCGACTTCTATGAGTTCATGCGCGCACTGGACATGGCCATCGCCTCTCTGGGCGGTGAGAACAACACCATCGTCATATCCTCCGACTCCCCCATCGCAAGGATACTCAACGGAAACTATTGATTGAACAGTCACAAGATAATAACCCGGACCGAAAAGTCCGGGTTATTATTTTCATTATTTTTTTGCCCCGTCAGAAAGATTTCTTGCATAGTAGAAAATATACTGCTGGGCAAGGCCCGCGCAATCGCCTAAGCTAGCCGGGTCAAAGCCCTCCGGGAAGTGCTCCTTGAGCGCTCTCTTTATCCACACGTCAATGGGAAAAGCTTCCATATGATAAAGGCCGAAGAGCACTACGCAGTTTGCAACCTTGGTGCCCACGCCGTGGATTTCCAGCAGCTTCTTGTGAGCTGTCCTGTAGTCGCAGTCTATAAGCTCACTTAGCTTCAGCTCACCGGCGACGATGGCATTGGCGGCGTTTATTATGTAGGCCGCCCTGTAGCCCGAGCGGAGAAAAGCCAGATCCTCAGGCAAGAGCCCCGCCAGCTTTTCCGGGCCGGGGAAAGAATTGAAGCTCTCCCCTTCAAAGTCCAGCCTGTCGCCCAGGCCCTCGCACAGCCGCTCAACAATACCCTTGATGCGGCTGATGTTATTGCACTGGCTGATTATAAATGAGCAAAGGGCCTCCCAGGGCTCCTGCCGCAGGATGCGTATGCCGAGCCCCGCGTCAATGCAGGCGTCCAGATATTCGCCGCCATTGAAGCTGCGGCTGACGGCGGCATAGTCCCTCGAAAGATCAAAGTATTCCTGCCAGAGCTCTTCGGGGGCATCGCTGGAGATGTACACCTCATCCCCCTCATTCCAGACCCGGGCGGGCCAGCCGTAGGCAACGCCCCGGTATACGCCCTTTTCATCCGCGTTCCAGCGGAAGCACTGGCCGCACTCAAAGGTTTTTTCTATGTCCAGCTCATATCTTGAGGCTAATTTATATACAGGCATAATTGCTCCTTTCTGTAAAGCCAATGGTTCTTAACCCTCTCAGTCATTTGCTCGTTCCTCACAAATGCCAGCTCTCCCAGTGGGAGAGCCAAGTTTCTTGCCTCCCACTCCGGGGGAGGTGGATTTTTGCGAAGCAAAAAGACGGAGAGGGCAAACATTATCCCCTGTCATTTCCTCTGCTTTCTGTATTCCGCCGGGAGCATGTGGTAGCGCTCCCTGAAGGCGGCGGAAAATCGGCTGGGGCTTTCATAGCCCACGGCGGCCGCAATGGCGGCAACGCTCTCATCAGAGTCTGACAATAGCTCCGCCGCCTTTTCCATGCGATGGCTCTTGATGTGGGAGGCCAGGGAATCACCGTAGACCGCCTTGAAAAGTTCCTTGAGGGTGGTGGGATTCATGAGATATTTTCTTGCCAGCTCCTCAATGGTAATGCGCATCTCCGGCCTTGCCACCAATTCATCGTGCATGCGGCGCACGGTGTCAATCTGGCTTTGGCTGTAGCCGGAGACAACAAGCCTCCCCTCGCTGAGGCCCATACCGCTCTGCTCCATCAGCTTTTCCACCGTGGAGTGAAGCAGGCGGCACTGGGGCGTGTCGGCGGCGGAATAATAGACCTCGCGCCCGTCCCGGCGGCTGACGATAAGCCCGCCGTCCTTGAGCATACGCAGATGGTGGCTCACCGCAGGGCTGGACATCTCCGTCATGGCGGAGATGTTCACAACGCACTCTTCACAGTGGCAGAGCAGCCAGAAAATCCGCAGGCGGCTGGAGTCTGAAAGCAGGCTCATCATCTCTGCCACGGCGGAAAAATTCTCCGTCTGCTGCAGCTTTTCCATCAGGGGCATAGCCCGCTTGGCGTTGCCATGGTCATGGGGTAATGTATGGTTAGGCATCAGTATACTTCCTTTGCTATGTAGGGAAGGGATTTATCCCTTCCGCTTCTGCCGGCCTGCGGAGCGGATGAATCCGCTCCCTACACTGACTGCCAATAATGTGCAAATCAGCAATCTCCCTCGCCCTTTTGGCAGAGAGTAGCCGGGGTCAATTGACTTTGGATTTTTTGAATATTATACTTCTGTTATAAAGATTAAACAAGTGTTTAATTGTCAGGAGGAAATATAACATGAAAAAGACTTATAAAATTGAAGTTGACTGCGCCAACTGCGCAAACCTTATGGAGCAGGCCGCAAAGAAGACCCCCGGCGTCAAGGATGCCAGCGTCAGCTATATGAGCCTTAAAATGAAGGTTGAGTTTGAGGAAGGCGCTGAGGAAAAGGCCGTCATGCAGGAGGTTTTCAAGGCCTGCAGGAAGATCGAGCCCGACTGCGAGATTGAATTTTAATCCCATGAATCTCAACAAAAAGCAGAAGAAAAGCCTGCGCCGCATAATTATATCCGCGGCTTTGCTGCTGGCGGTGAACCTTATAAGCCTGCCTGAGCTTCTGTCCATGGCCCTCTATGCCGCGTCATACTGGTGCATCGGTCAGGACGTTTTGAAAAAAGCCCTGAAGGGCATTATAAACCGGCAGGTCTTTGACGAAAATTTTCTTATGGCTGTTGCCACCGTGGGTGCCATCGCCTTAGCCCTTTTTGACGGCACGGGCGACTTTAACGAGGCCGTTGCGGTCATGCTCTTTTATCAGGTGGGTGAGCTTTTTGAGTCCATTGCTGTGGGCCGCAGCCGCCGGAATATAAACGAGCTTATGGATCTGCGCCCGGACTATGCCCGGCTTGAAACCGAGAACGGCCTTGAAGAGCTGGACCCGGAGGATGTACCGGTGGGCAGCATCATCCTTGTGCAGCCCGGTGAGCGTGTGCCCCTGGATGGCACCGTCATTGAGGGTTCTTCCGCGCTGGACAGCTCCGCCCTCACCGGCGAGAGTATGCCCAGGGATGTGAGCGTGGGCGACAGCATTGTCAGCGGCTGCATCAATCTCTCCGGCATACTGCGTATTGAAACCACAAAGGAATTTGGCGAGTCCACTGTTGCCCGCATTATGGAGCTGGTGGAAAACTCCAGCCACCGCAAGTCCAGAAGCGAGAATTTTATCTCCCGCTTTGCAAGGGTCTACACCCCGGCGGTCTGCTGCTCGGCGCTGGCTCTGGCCCTGCTGCCGCCTGTTGCACGCATGATAATGGGCATGGAGGCCATGTTCAGCGTCTGGCTTTACAGGGCCCTGACCTTCCTTGTTATAAGCTGCCCCTGCGCTTTGGTTATCAGCATCCCCCTCAGCTTCTTTGCCGGCATCGGCGGTGCCAGCCGGGCGGGTATACTGGTCAAGGGCTCAAACTTCCTCGAGGCCCTCAGCCAGGTAAAGAATCTGGTCTTTGACAAGACCGGCACCCTGACCCTTGGTGTATTTGAGGTAAGCCATGTGGAGAGCTTTGGTATGGACAAGGCGCGGCTCATTGAGCTTGCCGCCCATGCCGAGTGGGCAAGCTCCCACCCCATAAGCCTCTCCCTGCAGCGGGCCTATGCAAAAGAAATCGACCGCAGCCGGGTCAGCAATATCACCGAGCACTCCGGCTACGGAATCACCGCCACAGTAGACGGCATCAGCCTGGCCATTGGCAACCGCAAGCTTATGGAGCTGCAGAATGTTTCCTGTGAGGAAATTTCCCACAGCGGCACCTGCATCCATGTGGCGGCAGAGGGAAAATATGCGGGCTATATCCTCATATCCGACCTTGTAAAGCCCAATTCCGCAAAGGCCATCTCTGAGCTTAAAAAGCTTGGCATAGAGCGCATCGTAATGCTCACCGGCGATAATCATAGCAGCGCCGCCCACTTTGCCGGCCAGCTTGGCATAAGCGAGTTTTACGCAGAGCTTCTGCCCAACCACAAGGTGGAAAAGCTGGAGGAGCTTATGGCCGCACAGAAGCCCAGGCACAAGCTCTGCTTCGTGGGCGACGGTATAAACGACGCCCCGGTTATCACCCGCTCCGACATCGGCATCGCCATGGGTGCGCTGGGTTCCGACGCTGCTATCGAGGCGGCAGACATTGTGCTGATGGACGACGATCCGCTGAAAATTGCCAAAGCCATAAAGATTTCCCGCAAATGCGTGGGCATCGTGTACCAGAACATCGTCTTTGCCCTGGGCATCAAGCTTTTGTGCCTTGTCCTTGGTGCGCTGGGCTATGCCGGCATGTGGGCCGCAATCTTTGCAGACGTGGGTGTCATGGTGCTGGCGGTACTCAACGCGATACGCGCCTTGAACACGAAAGCTGTTTAAGCTTCCCCCTGATCTCCCCGTAGGGACCGCCATCCCTGGCGGTCCGCAATCCTGTACAGATATTCACCATACAACGGACCGTCGAGGACGCCGGTCCCTACAAAAAACAGTCCCGGAGGTTTTCTCCGGGACTGTTTTATTGAACCAACTCAGAGCCCAGCGCAGCGGGTCTGAGTTGGAAAGGAAAAATAACACCGCCGGTCAATGTACTGTCGCTTGCGGCGGTACATGAGCCTCGGTGTTATTTTGACTATATGAGCCATATCACGCCGTAGGTCAGCGCGGTCATAATACCGGCTGCCAGCAGCACGCCCAGCACAATACAGGGTATGGCACTTCTGGGCTTGAGACCAAGCAGGGCTGCAATAAGTGAGCCTGTCCATGCGCCGGTACCGGGCAGAGGAATGCCGACAAAGAGCAGCAGCGCGATGGGACCGTACTTCTGCACGCCGTCACTTTTGAGATGGGCCTTGTTCTCAAGTCTGGTGACAAAGCCGTCGAGCGCGGGCATATGCTCTCTGATCCAGGCAAAAACGCGTTCAACAAAAATAATGATAAAGGGCACAGGAAGTATATTGCCCACAACGGCGGCCAGCAGGGCCAGAGGATAATCCAGGCCCAGCGCAATGCCATAGGGCAGACCTGCGCGAAGCTCAACAACAGGCACCATGGAAATGAAGAAAGTGCTTATAAACTTCCCGGCGACGGTGCCGGTCAACCATTCGATCATTATGTTTCTCCGTAGTATCCAGAATTAGTCAAATCCTGCACATTATAGCACGGCTTTTCGCCTCATGCAAGCATGTTAAGGAATCTTTATCTTCACTTCAGATTCAGCAGCGCAGCGGCGGCGGAGCCGGGCTGGGTGGTGTCATTGCCTATGTGCAGCTCAATAGAGATACCCAGAGTCTCGCCGCATTCCTGCAGCAGGCGCTCCAGCACGGGGCGGTAGTGGCGGCCGCGCTGAACAAGGGAACCCTCAGCCAGAACGCAGACAGGCTTTTCACGGCCCGCATCCATCAGCAGGCTCAGCGCCACAAGGTTTGTGCACATGCATCTTGCAGAGCGCTCAAACACTGCAAGGCTCAGCTCTCTTGCCAGCTCCTGATCGGCCTCGTTGCTGCCGATGTTTTCATAGCCTTCGCCGCTTGCCCAGGCGTCAATAACAGCGGAGTCGATATTGCCCAGAGCGCGTACCTTCTCTGCACCCTCGGCGCTGAGCAGGCCCTCATCTGCAGCACAGCGCAGCATCAGGCGCACCAGCTGGCCCAGATACACGCCGGCGGTGATTTTTTCCATCTGCTTATCGCCGGGGTTGTTGCTGGCAGAATCCAGCTGAAGGTCAAAGTCGCCCCGCTTGAAGCCGTTATACTGGCCGGATTCAAGGTTGATGATCATGCTGCCATTATCCTCAAGGCCCAGCTTCTCAATGTCACGGCGGAAAACGGTGGCACAGGTGTTGGTGCCGGTGCCGCTGACCTGACCGATAAAGCCGCTGTACTGAGACTTATCAATAGAGGCAGCGCCACCCAGCAAAACAGCCACGGTGTCATTGAGCACAACGACCCGCTTGCCGGGATAACCGCGGCGCTCAAGCTCCCTGGAAAGGCTCTCACCCACCAGCTGGCCCTCGGAGCCGGTTACCACAACTTCCTTGTCGATGCGGTTTACTCTGCCGTCCATATTGGGCAGGATAACAGCGCTGTAGGAAAAGCAGAAGCCGATAACATCAGCCCTGGACATGAAAGGCTCCACATTGTCAGCAACAAAGCTCACAAATTCTTCCCAGCTGCAGGGCTTGCCTATGCCGGGCATGGGCTGCTTTTTAAGGCCCTCCAGCTTATAGCCATCTTCCTCGAAAGTCAGCAGTGCGGTACGGAAATTGGTGCCGCCGGCGTCGATGACCACGGCGCAGCTGCCGGGTGCCACAGCACCGTCATTGCTCAGATAGGTGGGGATCATTGCCATGGAGCTTTCCTTGCCGCGAAGACCCTGCCACATATCCCGGAGCATAGGCTCGGCACACTCAAGGGGATTTACAAGTTCGGGGCTTATGCCGTGACGGCTGAGAAAATCAAGGGTTCTGCTGTGCATAATTGTGTACCTCTCTGTATCTTTTTATCCTAAATGTTTTAAAGCCTCCCTTGTCAAAGGGAGGTGGCTCGCCGCAAGGCGAGACGGAGGGATTCAAAAATCCCCCAGTCTCGCGTAAACGCTCGACAGCCCCCTTTAACAAGGGGGCCTTTATGTCGAATAGTTACTGCTTTGCTTCCTCGCTCTTCACAGACTCGATCAGTCCGCTGGCAAGACCGGCGATGCTCTGGATCTCGCTGGGGATGATGATCTTGGTGGCCTTGCCGTCTGCTGCGGCGGAGAAGGCCTCCAGAGCCTTCAGCTTAAGCACTGCCTCGGAGGGGCAGCTCTCGTTGATAAGGCGGATACCCTCGGCGGTAGCGGTCTGCACCTTGAGGATAGCCTCGGCCTGACCTTCGGCCTCGAGAATCTGCTGCTGCTTCTTTGCGTCGGCGCGGAGAATGGCGGACTGCTTTTCGCCCTCGGCCTCCAGAATGGCGGCGGTCTTTTCACCCTCGGCGCGGAGGATGGCCTCGCGGCGTTCACGCTCTGCCTTCATCTGCTTTTCCATGGCGTTCTGGATTTCCTTGGGAGGCAGAATATTCTTCAGCTCAACACGGTTGACCTTGATGCCCCAGGGATCGGTGGCATCGTCCAGGATGGAGCGCATCTTGGAGTTGATGATGTCGCGGCTGGTAAGGCACTGGTCCAGCTCCAGATCACCGATGATGTTACGCAGGGTGGTGGCGGAGAGGTTCTCGATAGCCAGAATAGGCTGCTCAATGCCGTAGGTGTAGAGCTTGGGGTCGGTTATCTGGAAATAGATAACGGTGTCAATCTGCATGGTGACGTTATCCTTGGTGATAACGGGCTGGGGCGGGAAGTCTGCAACCTGCTCCTTGAGGGAGACAACCTTTGCAACTCTCTCCACAAAGGGGATCTTGAAGTGGATACCCACGTTCCATGTGGTCTTGTAAGCGCCCAGAAACTCAATAACGTATGCCTTGGCCTGCTGTACGATGCGGATGCAGCGCACAACGGTGATAACCACCAGGGCAAACAAAACAATAAGAACAAATTCCATTTTGTACCTCCTGTATAATTCTTTACTTTTTCACGATAAGTTTCACGCCTTCAATACGAAGGGCCGTAACGACCTCGCCCTTCACCGCCCTGGCATCGGCATCCTCCATTCGTGCGGTCCATTCCTTGCCGCCGACAGATACCGCGCCGCTGCCCAGTACATTGTCAATATCCTCAATGACAAGGCACTCCGCGCCGATGACCATGTCCAGATTTGTAGGCGTCGTCCTTGAATTTACAAACTTCTTCACAAAGGGCCTTGTAAGCCAGAGACTCAAAATACTCACCAGCGCAAACCACAGGCACTGCAGCCAGAGCGGCGCATGGAGCAGGCTTGAAAGCATGGCGGCAAAGGCACCCAGTGCAAACCATATGCTCACCAGCCCCGGCACGGAGGCTTCAACTATGAGCAGCACAACCATCGCCACAAGCCAGACCGTGGTCATGCTTATCTGGGGCATGCTGATAAAATAGGCCATATACTATCCTTTCCGATACCTCTCCGCTATATGTAAAGTCGCAGGCTTCTTGCCTCCCACTCTGAGGGAGCTGCCCGGTGAACACCGGGCGGAGAGGGATCTTTTCTTTGTCTATATTATATAATTTACACCCCCTCTGCGCAAGTGGGATTTAATGTCACAAAGTTAAATTTTATTAAACTTAAGATTTTCCTCTTTACTTTTGCGAGTTAATAATGTAAAGTGTGTATGTATTAAAGAACACATTGGAGGTTGCCATGAATAAGCATCCCAAAAAACCCCGTAATCCCAAAATGTATGAAGCCATCCTGTCCCTCAAGTCCGTTGAGGAGTGCATGGCCTTCTTCGACGATCTGTGCACCGTGTCTGAGCTTTTGGCCATGGAACAGCGCTATCAGGTGGCCGCATGTCTCAACGTGGGCATGATCTATAACGATATCCTCGCCGAGACCGGCGCATCCAGCGCCACAATCAGCCGCGTCAACCGTTCCCTGCAGTACGGCAAGGGCGGCTACCAGATCGTGTTTGACAGGCTCAAGGAGAATGAGCAGTGAGCTGCTACAATTTCCTCGCCCCCTGGTATGACAGCCTGACGGGCGACATTCCCTATGAAAAGTTCATAGAATTTTACGAGGCGGAATTTGCAGCCGATGGCGGCGAATTTCGCCTTCTGCTGGACTTGTGCTGCGGAACCGGTACCCTGACCTGGCTCATGGCAGAAAAAGGCTATGAGATGATCGCCGTGGATAAGAGCGTGGAAATGCTGATGGAGGCCCAGTCCAAGCCCTCCGATGCCGAAATCCGCCCTCTCTTCCTCTGCCAGGATGCCGCCGAGCTGGACCTTTACGGCACGGTGGACGCCGCCATCTGTTCGCTGGATGGCATGAACTATATTGAGCCGGAGTCTCTGGCTGAGCTTGTGCGCAGGCTCAATCTCTTCATCCGCCCCGGCGGACTTTTCATCTTCGATATCCGCACGCCGGAGATTCTCAAGTCTCTGGACGGGCAGATTTTTGTTGATGAAAAGGACGATCTGCTCTGCCTCTGGCGGGCAGATTATGACGAGGAGCTGCCCGGTATCGTCTACGGCATGGACATTTTTTCCAAGCGCGGCAGACTCTGGGAAAGGGACAGCGAGGAGCATATTGAATACTCCTATGAGCCGGACTACCTTGAAGCTCTGCTCCGCTCCAGAGGCTTTACAGACGTAAAATTCCACCAGGACTGCCCCCAGGGTGACATGGGCAGACTATTTATCACTGCAAGAAGGAAAGACAATGGATAAAATCATTAGAGCAACAGCCGGCGACGGCTTTATCAAGATGGCGGTCATCAGCGCCACCGAAACTGTGGAGCGCGCCCGCGCCATCCACAACACTTCCCCTACCGCCTCCGCGGCCCTGGGCCGCACTCTCTGCGCCGCCTCCCTGATGGGCCAGGCCCAGAAGGAGGAGAAGGCCACCCTCACCATCCGCATCAATGGCGGCGGCCCCATCGGCAGCGTTGTTGCCGTGTCCGACTGCGACGGCAATGTGCGCGGCTATGTGGGTGACCCCAGTGTTGATCTGCCCCTGCGCTCTGACGGCAAGCTGAATGTAGGCGGCGCCGTGGGCCGGGACGGTATGCTCACCGTCAGCCGTGACCTGGGCATGCGCGAGCCTTATATCGGCTCTGTTGAGCTGCTCTCCGGTGAGATTGCCGAGGACGTGACCCGCTACCTGACCGAGAGCGAGCAGGTGCCTTCCGCCTGCGCCCTTGGCGTGCTGGTGGATACGGACTGCACTGTCCGCGCTGCCGGCGGCTTCATCGTGCAGCTTATGCCCGGTGCCGAGATGGAGATGATTGAAAAGCTGGAGGACAACATCTTCATGATGGACCAGTTGACCACCATTCTGGATGAAGACGGCGCTGAGGAGATCTTCGCCCAGGTTCTCAAGGGCTTTGAATACCACCTTGTGGGTGAGTACCCTGTGGAGTACCGCTGCTACTGCAGCCGCGAGCGCATTGAGGAAGCAATCAGCTGCATTGAGAAGGCTGAGCTTGAGGAAATGGCCGCCGAGGGCAAGGATGTTTCCGCCTCCTGCCAGTTCTGCGATGCTGAGTATTCCTTTACTCCTGAGGAGCTGCTGGCCATCGCTGCGAAAAAAATCGAAGAAAATTAAAAATTAGCTATTGACAAATTCGGATTTATCTTGTATTATAACGAAGCTGTCACGCGGGAGCTTAGCTCAGCTGGTTAGAGCACCTGCCTTACAAGCAGGGGGTCACTGGTTCGAGTCCAGTAGTTCCCACCACAGTTTTTATACAAGGTATGCCTCGGTAGCTCAGTTGGTAGAGCAGCGGACTGAAAATCCGCGTGTCGCCAGTTCGACTCTGGCCTGAGGCACCATCCTGCGGCTTTAGCTCATCCGGTAGAGCGCCACCTTGCCAAGGTGGAGGTAGCGAGTTCGAGCCTCGTAAGCCGCTCCACAAAAAGATTTGCGGACAAAATGTCCGCAAATCTTATATACGGCGCCATAGCCAAGTGGTAAGGCAGCGGACTGCAAATCCGCGATTCCCCAGTTCAAGTCTGGGTGGCGCCTCCAAAAGAAAAACCAGTCCGAAAGGACTGGTTTTTTCTTTTGGAGTTGTCCGGCAACAGATTACCAAATCAAAACCCAGCAAAGCGGTTTTGATTTGGAGAGGAAAAAGAAGGTCATCGGTCGAGCTGTTTCGGCTTGCAGAAACAGCTGACCTTATGGCCTTCTTTTGACGACGGGTGGCGCCTCCAAAAAACTGTTCTAAAATACTGTTTTTTTCTTTGCTTTGTGCTATTATTGTTTCAAACAAACAACGAAGGAGCCACCTATGAACAGAATTTGCCTTGTATATTTCTCCCCCACCGGCGGCACAAAGCTTGTCGTCTCCACCGTGGCTGAGGCCATGGCCGCTGAGCTCAAGCTCCCGCTGGAGCATTTTGATATCACCCGTCCCGCCGCAAGAGAAGCTGAGTACAATTTCTCCGCCGATGACCTTGTCCTCATCGCCTCCCCCACCTATGCCGGCCGCGTGCCCAACAAGATGCTGCCGGAGTTTGAGCGCCTTGTCCATGGCGAGGGTACAAAAGCTGTCATCGTCAGCGTCTACGGCGGCCGCAGCAATGACGAGGGTTTGCGGGAGCTCACGCTGCTGGCTGAAAATAAGGGCTTCAATGTAATCGCCGCTGCAGGCTGTGTGGCACGGCACTCCATGTCAGGCTCTCTGGCAGCCCACAGACCATCCGCAAAGGACATGGAGGAGCTTGCTGCCTTCGGACGCAAAGTTGCAGAAAAGGCCCTCACAAAGCCTGAACCTGTAAAAATTGACAGGGACACGCCCATCGCCCCCTACTATAAGCCCCTGAAGGAAGATCTGACTCCTGCGGTGTTCCTCAAGGCGAAGCCACAGACCCATGCCGATAAGTGCATCGCCTGCGCCCTTTGCGCTGAAGCCTGCCCTATGGGCAGCATCAGCTTTGATGATTTCTGCACCGTCCCCGGCATCTGCATCAAGTGCCACGCCTGTGTCAGGTGCTGCCCCACCGAGGCCAAGTATTTTGACAATGAGGAGCTGCTCTCCCACATCCGTATGCTGGAAAAGAACTATCAGGGCGAGCAGGACAATCTGTATCTGATATAAGGAAAAAGGAACGGTTTTCCGTTCCTTTTTCCTTTTTAAAGCAATATAAGCAGATTATAGTACACAAGCATAAGGCCGCAGAATATCAGGGATGAGGGTATGGTCTTGCGGATAAGCTCGCCCATGCTCACCTTGAAATAGTCCGCCGCCACAACAAGACAGACGTGGGTTGGGGACACAAGGCTTGCGCCGTGGCAGATGCACATAAAGAGGATCATCAGCGGCACGGTAGGCTCCAGCGCAGCAAAGGCCAGCGGGGCCGCCATAGCCACAACGCCGCTTGCGCCGGAGATAATGCCGCCCAGGAAAAATATCAGCACAAAGACCAGATAGGGCGGGATGGGCAGGCCTGCCATCATTTCCGGCAGCTGGCTGAGAATACCGGTCCAGGAGATAAACTCCTTGAGCACCAGCACCAGCGTGGTGTTCAGCAGCAGCTTTACCTCAAAGGCGCTTTTGAGCATACGCACAATGTCTTTGGTATTGAAGCGGTAGACCAGCAGCGCCACCAGAATAACCAGCACACCGGCGGTGACAACGTTCATCTTGAAAATGAGAATCAGCAGGATCAGCACAAGCAAGGTCCAGAGATGGCTGAAAAGATTCTTCAGATCCCGCAGGCGGTTCTCGCTTTTGGCTGTACCCGGGTCTGCAGGCACGCGGCGCATATAGGGATAGTAGCCCAGCAGAAACAGCACGATAACCGGCACGATCATCCCCAGCATGAACTTGCCCATGGGCAGGCCGGAGATATTGGCCATCAGCAGCACGCCGGAATAGGTAGGCAGGGTGCTCTCGGGAATGTGGCGGATCCAGCTTGTGATATAGGCCTGCTCACGGGGCTCAAGATAGCCATCGGTAGCATCCTTTACAATGTCTCCGCAGAGTATCATAGCAGCCGCAGAAGGCAGCAGACCTATAAACATTGCAGCACCGGAGGCATTGATGCGCCGGTTGTGGAAGATCCCGTTCAGGTCTGCCTGGGCAAGCTTTATCTGTCCCCTTGCCTCCAGCATACGCTGCAGGTAGGTTATCACATAGAGAGCCAGAATAACGGTGAGGTTACTCCAGACCGTGAACACCTTTGATGTCTGTGTGAAGATGGCTGCAGCTGGCATCTGCCAGAGCAGCACGATGGCAATCAGGCCGCCCAGCGTTGCCTGCCAGAGAGGGCGTTTGAGTGTCAGAATAATTATAATTACGGCAAAAACTATGCCAAGTTTTAATATAGGCATTTCTGTCTTTCTCCTTGGAATATGCTGTGGGATATTATAATACTTTAGGACAAAATAGTAAACAAAAAGAAAAAGCCCCCCCTTGTAAAAGGCGCGATGAGATAAGAAAACACAGGGTTTCTAAAGGAAAATTTCCGCCCCGACTTTATGAAAATGCTCAGGAATACACACAAGTATTCCTCTGCGCTTTTCATTTCGCCGGAACGGAAATTTTTTCTTTATAAACTGCTTTGCACCTGAAAAGCGGAAGTTTTGTTTCTGAGCGAGGCAAGTGAGCGCAGGCATACTTTGTGTCTGGCAAGCTCGCTTAACAATGCTCAGGAGCAAAAGACCGCTTTTTCAGGCCTATGCTTTCTTGTCTCACCGCGCCTAAAGGGGGGTGTCTCGCCTTAAAGCGAGACAGGGGGATTAAGAATCCTCCTGTCTGCTTTGTTTTTTATATTTATCTTCCCAGCTTCTGGGAAGCAGCGCCCACAGCAGCGGTGAAAATCTGCAGGGCTTCTTCGGCCTCTTCAATGGTCATAATAAGGGGCGGCTTGATCTTCAGCACGTTCATGCGGTAGCCCGCGTCGCCAAGGATAAGGCCCATCATCAGGGCAATGGCCTTGACGGTCTGGGCAAACTCCATATCCGGCTCCTTGGTCTCCGGATCGCGGACAAACTCAATGCCCACATGCAGACCCACCTGGCGCACATCGCCTATCTGGGGGAAGACCTGCTGGATGTCCCGCAGCCTGTCGCCGATATAGTCGCCCACCCGGTTGACATTGGCGAGGATGCCGTCCCGCTCGATAATATCCAGCTGCTTGAGGGCTGCCACCTGAGCGATGGAGTTATTGGAGAAGGTGTGTACCTCCTCGCCCAGAGGTCCGAAGCCTTCCAGACCCTCGCGCACTATGATGGCTGCCATGGGCAGACCGGCGCCCAGAGCCTTGCCCAGACACATGATGTCCGGGGTAACGCCGTACTTGTTGGCGGCAAAGTAGTCGCCGATGCGGCAATAGGTCTGCAGCTCGTCGAAAATCAGCAGGCAGCCGAAGGCGTCGCATATCTTTCTCAGGCCCTGCAGATAGCGCTTGGGCAGAGGGATCTGACCGCCGCTGGCCTGCAGAGGCTCAACGATGATACCGGCAACAGGGCCGCTGGTGGAGCGCATGATGGTCTCTCTTGTGACCTTCAGGCAGTAGTCAATGCAGTCCTCGGGATTGGCTGAGCCGTCCCAGCGGTAGAGGAAGGGATTGGGCACACGGATAAACACATCGTTGAGGATGCTGAGAAAGCTGTTGAAGCCGGTGAACATGCCGGCGGACTTGGTGGAGAGCCATGAGGCTGCGCCGGTAGTCAGAGAGGAGCCGTGGTAGCCGTCCTGCAGGGAGATAAAGTGTCTTGCACCGGGCACATTCTTCACCGCAATCTTCATTGCCGCCTCAATGGCAGAGCTGCCGCCGATGGCGAAAAGCACCCTGTCCATCCCCTCGGGAGCCAGCTCCAGCAGCTTCTTTGCCAGGGCATAGCGGGGCAGGCTGTCGCTGTTCTGGTTCAGGTGGCCCAGATTGCCCATATGCTCATACACGGTCTGGCGAATCTCCTCATTGGCGTGGCCCAGATACATGGCCCAGCCCTGAGAGGTGCAGTCGATATATTTCTTGCCGCTGATGTCCCAGAGATTGACGCCCTTGCCCTTTTCAAAGCAAACGCCGTGGCCACCGGAGCCCAGCATAACATGCTTGTTCATTGCCTGAGCTTCCTCAGGGCTCATTGAGTATATTCTTTCAAGAGTGCTGTCCATAGTTTGCCTCCTCAGATTATTTCTTTCAGATTGTCCGGGCTCATCTGGCGCTTGCCCGCTTCTATCTCTTTTATAAGCTGCACCAGCTTGTCGTTCACCGGTGTGGCCACGCCGTATTGCTTGCCCTTGCGGCTTATCCAGCCGTTGAGCACATCCACCTCCGTGGGCTTGCCCCGCTGCAGGGAGGTCAGGGATGAGGACTTGAGATTTCTGTACTTAAGCCCCACCACGAAGATCATGATATCCCGGCGCAGATCGTCAATGAAGCTGTTGCCGGAGACGAATTTATAATAATCCAGCTTGCCGCCGAAGGGAGGCACATCTATGCCCATCTTCTGAGCCAGAGCAATGTCCTCCTTGACAAGGGCGATAAAGAACTTTCTGGCGCGGCTGCTTTTGAGCATGGGGCCCAGCAGCTGCCCTGTCAGCGCTCCGCCGCAGGTGATGCCGGAGTTGATGACAAGCTTTGAGTACATCCAGGAAAGTACCGGCGTTTTTATCTCCGTGGGCACCATTTTGCTCATGGCCTCGCGCACCTTTTCAAGGCGCGGATCCTCGAAGCCTGCCGCCATGCCGATTTTGAAATCACCCTCGGCGGTAAGCTCCATGTGCGTGGGCGATACCATGGTGGAGGAAAAGCTGGTGACACCGCAGGCGGAGCGCTTCTCCCCTGCCGCTTCAAGCAGCTCGTCCACGCAGATGCCGTTTTGCAGCACCAGCACAATGCCATCTTCGCTCATGTGGGGCAGGGCGGATTTTACCGCAGGAATAGTGTCATAGGCCTTGGTGGAGACTATGCAGAGCTCAAACTCTCCCTCCAGATTTTCAGGCCCCAATACGGTCTTCAGCGGTACAATATGCTCGCCCCGGACGCCGGTGATCTTCATGCCGGGATTACTCAGCTCATTCGCCGTCTTTTCGCTGCGGCAGAGCACAGTCACGTCCTCCCCTGCCTTTGTCATGAATGCTGCGGTGCTGCCGCCGATGGCGCCCGCGCCGATTACAAGTATCCTCATATTCTTCACCTCATATCATCAGCAGCAGTTGGCCCAAGCCAATGCCCAGATAGTTGCCGATGGCATAGCCCAGAATACCGCAGAGTATGCCCGGCAGAATTATCTCATCATTTTTCAGCGCCTTGGCCACAGGGATTATAAAGGCAGGCCCGAATACGCCGGCGGTGGAGGTTATCATGGTGGTATGGTAGTCGATGCCCACCAGCTTTGCAATGACATAGTGGACTATGACGGTGCCGAACTGTATCACCATCAGGGCAACAAAGATAAGCAGCGCCCCGCCTGTGACCGCGGCAATATCAAAGCAAAGGCCCATGGCCACCGAGAACATCAGTATGCAGTACTGGCCGGACTCATAGGTGCCGGGGCAGGAACGCACCTTCTTCACAAAGGAGAGGATGATGCCAAAGGTGGTGACCAACAGCATGATTATCGCCGTGTGCTCACCCAGCTTTGCAAGCCCTGTGTTGCCGTACTTGCTGGGTATCATCACGCAGATACCCATAGCCGCTATCGCGCAGAGGGCCGCAAGGCCGATACCGAAGGCGTAGTGGTAAATGCTGGGCTTTTCAGCCTGCTCAGCAGAAGCCTCCACCTGAGGAAGCGCACCCACATACTTATACTCCGGCATGAAGCGCTTCAGAAGCCCCGGCAGCACAGACACCAGCAGGAAGAAGTATATACCGCCTGCTATCATGTCCGAGGTCTGCACCAGCATCATGGTCTCGGCAGAAGCGCCCAGACCGTGGCCAATGGCAAACATATTGGGCGTGCCGCCGGTGTAGGTGCCAATCAGCATGCCGGAGACCTTGGCTGCCTCATTAACTGCGCCCCGGAAAATAAAGAAGCTGAGGCTTGCAACAATCACAACTGCCACCGCATTTATGGCAAAGGAGCCCAGCATGGGCTTTGCCAGATTGCGAAGGGCAGGCAGGTCAGCCGAAAACAGAATCAGCGGCATCGCAACGCAGACCAGCACCGAGGAAATATCCGATGCCAGGGTCAGCTGTGCGCCCAGAGCCTTCATGGGAAAGCTGAGGATTATGCCCACAGCGTAGCAGAGAAACACCGTGCCCAGACTTTCAAGCAGCTTCACTTTTTTGGAAAGGCGCATAAGCCCCGCCGGAGCCAGGGCGATGATAAGAACCATTAAAATTGCAGGGAGCATTGCTAACACTTCTTTCGCAGTGGATTTTAAAATGCAGGCGGCATCCGGGCGTGGATGCCGCCTTGCTTATTTTACTTGCACAGAGCGATAAGCTCGATCTCGCAGAGGACGTTCTTGGGCAGGGTCTTGACAGCCACGCAGGAGCGTGCAGGCTTGGAGACAAAGTACTTTGCATAGACCTCGTTGAAGGCGGCAAAGTCGCCCATGTCGGCGAGGAAGCAGGTGGTCTTGATAACAGCGTCAAAGTCCAGACCATTGGCCTCCAGCACTGCCTTCAGATTCTCGCAGCAGCGCTGAGCCTGAGTGGCAATGTCGCTGCCGACGATCTCGCCGCTGGCAGGGTCAAGGGCGATCTGACCGGAGGTAAAGAGGAAGCCGTTGACAGCAACAGCCTGGGAGTAGGGGCCGATGGCGGCAGGAGCATTGGGAGTGGAAGTAACTTTCATGTGTAGTGTATCCTTTCTGATCAGCACTTAATTTTGTAGGGACCGGCGTCCCCGACGGTCCGTTATTCAAAGGTTTTGTACTTATCTTTCGGACCGCCCGGAGGGCGGTCCCTACGATTCGTCATCACTTACGCTTGCCCCAGAAGAACAGGGCAATGGAGCCGGGGCCAACGTGGGATCCGGTTACAGGCTCCCACATGGAGCTTATGCACTCGCCTGTAAAGCCGCGCTCACGCAGCATAGCCAGCAGCTGATCGGTGATCTCAGGGCAGTCAGCATGGGACATGGAGATATAGTGACTCTTATCCTCCACCAGCTCTTCAAACTTATCCACCAGATGCTGCAGCACCCGCTTGAGCCCGCGCTCCTTGGCGTAGGCCACGATGTGGCCGGTCTCATCGCCCACAAGAATGGGCTTGATGCCCAGCATATTGCCCACAATGGCTGTTGCCATGGACACACGGCCTGTGCGCTGCAGATATTTAAGGTCGCCCACGGAGAAATACTGGCAGAGATTCTGGCGGCGGGCGAGCAGATACTCGTTGATTTCATCCACGCTTTTGCCGGCTTCCGCCATTTCCACCGCCTTGAGCACCATCAGGCCCTCGCCAAGGCCCGCGCCATAGGTGTCATAGGGAATAACCTTGTTGGCAGTGTACTTTTCGTTCAGCTCCTCGGCAGCAAGGCGGGAGGCATTGTAGGTGCCGCTGATACCGCTGGACATGCCGATGTATATCACATCGTTTCCTGCCTGCAGCATAGGCTCAAAGCAATCTATGAATCTGCCCATGTTCACAAGGGAAGTGTCCACCACGGCACCGGCGCGCATAGCCTCAAAAAAGCGCTTGCCGTCGGCATTCCAGTCATCACTGTATTCAACGGGCACACCGTCCACAGTATACTGGAAGGGCAGTACCGTGATGCCATACTTTTCCACCAGTTCACGGGGCAGGTTTGCAGATGTGTCAGTAACGATTTTTACCATAGGATCAACTCCAGTTTTCTTTTACACATTAGTGTAAATTTTATTCTATACGCTTTTGCCCCGCTTGTCAAAGCCTGCTTGTACATTATGGGAGAAATATGCTAAAATGTTTCATCAAATATTTTCAGGAGTTTTACTATGTTACTGTCCGCAGAACATCTCTCAATAAATTTCGGTATGCGCCAGCTGCTGGAGGACGTCAGCTTTTACTTAAACGCCGGCGACAGGGTGGGCATCATCGGCATAAACGGCACCGGCAAATCCACCTTCCTGAAGGTGCTGGCAGGCAGGCTTGAGCCGGACGGCGGCAAGGTCAGCCGTGACCCCAATGTGCAGCTGAGCCTGCTCAGCCAGAACCCGGAGATGGACGAAAACGCAACAGTCCTGCAGCAGGTCTTCATGCAGCAGCCCGAGGAATTTCGCGAATTGCACGAGTACGAGGCCAAGACCATACTCACAAAGCTTGGTCTTACGAATTTTGAGCAGAAGATCGGCAGCCTCTCCGGCGGTCAGAAAAAGCGCGTGGCGCTGGCGGCGGCCCTTATCCACCCGGCGGACGTGCTGATTCTGGACGAGCCCACAAACCATCTGGACGCCGCCATGACCGCATGGCTTGAGGACTGGCTTAAAAAGTTCCGCGGCGGCATAGTAATGGTGACCCATGACCGTTATTTTCTTGAGCGCGTTGTAAACCATATCACCGAGTTATCGCGCGCCAAGCTCTATCACTATGAGGCAAACTACTCAAAGTATCTGGAGCTGAAGGCCCAGCGGGCCGAGATGGCGGAGGCTTCCGAGCGCAAGCGCCAGAGCATACTGCGCGTTGAGCGCGAGTGGATAATACGCGGCTGCAAGGCCCGCTCCACCAAGTCCAAGGAGCGCATACAGCGCTATGAGGCCCTGCTTGAGCAGTCTGCCCCCGAGTATGACGACACGGCCCAGATTTCCGCCGCCTCCAGCCGCCTTGGCAGAAAGCTCATCGAGCTTAATAATATCGCCAAGTTCTATGATGAGCGCTGCATTATCCGGGACTTTTCCTACCGCCTGCTCCGGGATGACCGCATCGGCATCGTGGGCGACAACGGTGCCGGCAAGAGTACCCTGCTGCACATGATTGCCGGCCTTCTCCCTCCCGACAGGGGTGAGGTGGACATCGGCAGCACCGTGAAGGTGGGTCTTTTCTCCCAGGAAGGGCAGGAGCTGGACTTAAACCAGCGCGTATTTGACTTTATCCACGAGATTGCCTCCGAGGTCCGCACCGAGGAGGGCAGCTTTACCGCCGCCCAGATGATGGAGCGTTTTCTCTTCCCCAAGAACATGCAGGGCCTGCCCATCGGCAAGCTCTCCGGCGGTGAGCGCCGGCGTCTGTATCTTCTGAGTGTGCTGATGGCGGCGCCCAATGTGCTGCTGCTGGACGAGCCTACAAACGATCTGGACGTTATGACCCTCAGTATTCTTGAGGACTATCTGGACTCCTTCCCAGGCCCCGTCATCGTTGTGTCCCATGACCGTTTTCTGCTGGACAAGCTCTCCGAACAGATTTTCGAGGTGCGGGACGGCCAGGTACTGCGTTACACCGGCAACTGGTCCGACTGGCAGGCAAAGCGCCGGGAGGAAGAGGCCGTAAAACTTGAAAAGCCCAAGGCCGTGCAGGAGCGGCCCAAGGCTGAAAAGAAGCTGAAATTCTCCTTCAAGGAGCAGCGTGAGTTTGAAACCATTGACGACGACATTGCCGCCATTGAGGCTGAGCTTGAAGCTCTCGCCGCCCAGCAGGAAGAATTCTGCGCCGACTATGTAAAGCTGCAGGAGCTTGGTGAAAAGCAGGCCGAGCTTGAAGCAAAGCTTGAGGAAAAGATGGAGCGCTGGATGTATCTCAACGAGCTGAACGAAAAGATTCAGGCCCAGCGTCCGTAGGGAAGGGATTTATCCCTTCCGTAATTCACAAGGTATTTCACACTGAATACGAGGTTTAAGATGCTCTCTGTAAAACCGGATTTTTACGACAATTTCAAATGCATTGCGGACAAATGCCGCCACAGCTGCTGCGTGGCCTGGGAGATTGATATTGACGAAGACAGTCTCCGACGCTTCATGGCGGTGGAGGGTGAATTCGGCGAATATATGCGCCGCAATATTGAGCTTGAGCCCAGCCCTCACTTTGTGCTGGCTGATGAGGAGCGCTGCCCCTTTTTGCAGGATAACGGTCTGTGCAAAATGATTCTGACCTTAGGCGAGGACTCCATCTGCCATATCTGCCGTGAGCATCCCAGATTCTATAACGAGCTGCCCGGCCGCATTGAGGCGGGACTTGGCCTCTGCTGTGAGGAGGCCGCCCGGCTGCTGCTGGAGGGCAGGGAGCATCTGAGCCTTGTAACCGATGGCGTGGACGAGGGCGTGGAAGATGAGCTGCTGGAGCTTCGGGATGAGATTTTCGCTATCTTGCGCGAGGATGATCTCAGCTTTACAGCGCGGATGGAAAAGGCGCTGGATATTTTCGGCATGGAGCCGCTGGACCTTGATGTGGAGGCCATTAAAGAGCTCTACCTCGGCCTTGAGCGGCTGGACGAGGATTGGACAAAAAAGCTCAATACCCTTGCCCCGGTGGAGCTGGAGCCGGCATTGAGCAAAATGCGCTACCTGCGCCTTGCGGAGTATTTTATCTACCGGCACTTTGCCAGCGCCCCCGATGAATACGAGGCGGCGCTCAGGCTGCAGTTTGCCTTTCTCAGCACCAGACTTATCTGCGCCATGGATATGCTTACAGATGATAATGAAGCCACCCGGCTTTACTCCTCAGAGATAGAATACTCCGACGAGAATGTGGACAAAATTCTGGACTATATAGACGAAAAGAACTCCCTGACATGAGGGAGTTCTTTTGTAGGGACCGTCATCCTTGACGGTCCGTTTTTTATTGTCTGTATTGCGGACCGCCCGGGAGGGCGGTCCCTACAAAGCTTTATTTTTTCCCGGGATTTTTCTTTTCCCAGCGTTTGCGGGCTCTTACGCGCCAGGCCTCGCTGAGCTTTTCCCTGGCACTGGGGACATATTCATCCTCCAGCTTTGCCTTGGAATAGACCAGAGCCTTTATCGCAAAGTACAGCAGCAGTACCGCCGGCATAAGCCCGGCCACCAGCGCCGCCACAAGCCACACAAGGCAGCTGTCCTCCACGGCTCTGGCGGCGTTCTCCCAATAGGGGTAGCTTGCCTCGCTCAGGCGCATGGAGCGGTCGGAGCCATCCTTGAGCATTTTGAGTATACGCTCCGGCTCATAGCGATAGGTGTTGTCCACAATCTCGCCCCGGCCTATGGGGAATTTTTCCGTCACGGCCCTGTAGCAAAAACCCTCCACAGGCTCCGCCATCACAAGCTCAT
This sequence comes from Oscillospiraceae bacterium, assembly GCA_017410425.1. Classification (GTDB taxonomy): domain Bacteria; phylum Bacillota; class Clostridia; order Oscillospirales; family Oscillospiraceae; genus Limivicinus. Next base: position 43,252 of record JAFQQV010000035.1, on the reverse strand, counting down.
AGCAGCTGATGCCGGCATCCTCGCTGAGCTTTTTCCAGCCCTGCCAGCTCATGTAGATACCCATGGTATCACCCAGAGCCTTCTGGCTGAATTTATCCGTCTCCCGCTCGATGACACCGGCTACATAGTAGGGCTGGCCGTTTATCTGAAAGCTCATGCCCGTCAGCTCCTCGCCGCCGAAGAGCAGCCATGCGCATTCCCTGTCCAGCAGCACCCGGTCTTCCATCAGATCGTCGGGGCTGAGATAGTTGCCGCTGACAAGCTTTATGGGGTGGAAGTCAAAGAAGTTTCCTCCCACCGCCGTCACCTGCACGTCGCCCCGGCGCTGACCGTTGGAGATCGTAGCCTTGCCAAAGCCGCACCATGCGTCGTGGATAAGGGGCGTGTCAGCCGTGACTTCAAAGCTTGCCTCGGTGAGCTTTGTCACCATGGCAGTGCGGAAATTATAGATTTCTTCCTCGCTCAGGCTTCCGCCCACAGGCATGAAGCAGGAAATCTGGGCGAAGGGAGTTTCGTTCTCTCCGCGCCAGCGCTCCGCCGCCTGCTGGGACAGAAGCATATCAGCCCTGCTCTTATAGCCCAGCAGGCACAGGCCGCAGATTATCATCAGCAGCGCCGCCAGAGCAAGAGGCCAGAGCCATTTCTTTCCAATAGTTTTCATATCAGCCATCTGCCAGTCTCACCTGATCGCCGCTCTTGATGGGGGCGGAGCTTGTGGTGATGACAAAGTCGCCCTGATTGATCTCGGCCACAATGGCGGAGTTATTGTCGTCGGAGGCCAGCACCTCAACGCCCACGCGCTTTGCTATGTAGCGGCTGCCAAGGGGTGAATTCTTTGCATCCACCAGCAGCACGAAGCTGCCGTTGGAGTCGGACTTGATGGCGGAGTTGGGCACCACAAGGTCGTAGTTTGCGCTCTTGGAGCCTACGGACAGGGTCAGCTCAGAGCCGCTCTGCACATCGCCCTCCAGCTGGAAGGTCAGCACCTTGCCGTTCTGGGGATTCTTGGGGTCGGTGCGGATATTGGTAAGAGTTGCAACAATCTCGTTGCCCCAGTAGAAGTTTGAAACGGTGGCCGTGTCGCCGGTGCGGAGCCGGCGGGCCTGGTCATTGGTGACAGAGAAGCTGATGGTGTGGCCCATATCCGGCACCTCAATGGTGCAGATAACGGTGTCTGCCGCCACGGTGTTGCCGGCGGTGGCGGAAATGGACTGGACAATACCGTTTACATTGGCAAGAATCTGGTCCTCAGTCTCGCCGGAGAGCAGCTTCACCTTCTCCTGCTGCTGCTTGATCTTCTCGCTTATCTGCTGCAGCTCAAGGGCGGCAAGAGACAGGGTCTTTTCATTGTTGGTCTGGGAGTAGTACAGCGCAGCCCAGGCATCGTCATAGCGGCCCTGTGCGTCAATGAGTTTTCTGTTTGCCGCGTCCAGAGCCTCCTTGTAGGGCACAAGCTCATAGAAAATTTCATCGTTATATCTGGAAAGGGCATCGTACTTTGCCTTTGCGCTTTCATAGGCCTGCCTTGCGTTGTCAAGGGAGGGCTTGTTGTCCGCAACAAAATCGTCCAGAGCCTTCTTGGCCTGCTCAAGATGCTTCTTGGCCTCGTCCAGATCATCCACATCCTCAGGCTTGATCTCAGCGTCTGCGGAGCTGGAGCTGAATCCAAAGCTCACCGCAGGCCATGCGGGCATGGTGGGCATGGGCGGCATAGTGGGCATCACAAAGCCCGGTACTCCGCTGCCGGAATCAGGCGTCTCGCCGGGAGCCTCAGTAGGCGCAGGGGTCGCTGTGGGTACAGTAGTTGGTGTGGGCGCAGCTGTGGGCTCCGGAACGCTCAGCTCATTTACCCGTTTCTGCCATGCGCTGACTTTTTCGGACAGCACCTGATACCTCACATCATAGTTCTGCTGCAGTGTAACAAGGTTTTCGTAGGCCGTGGTCATAGCTCTCTCCGCCTCGTCCAGTTTCTGCAGGGAGTCCTTGGTGGCCGGATCGCTTTCAAGGCTCTGCTTCATTGTGTTGTAAGCGCGCTCAGCCTCGTCATACTCTTTCTGGGCATCGTCCAGATCCATCTTTGCGTTGTCCAGCGCCCTGTTGAGTGCGGTATAGTCAAAATTGGGCATGCCTATGGCCGCGCGCTGATAGCTGTACTGCAGATCGCTCAGGGCTTCCTTGGCGGCCTCCAGCTCCTCGCTGTCGCCGGCACCGAGCACAAAGAGCACATCGCCGGTCTTGACCTCGTCGCCCACCTTTACCATGACGGAGCGGATCTCCTTGGTCTGGCCCATCTTCACCTCGTGGGCGCCGTTTGCCTCAACAGTGCCGCTGCCGCGGACCTTGGCAACTATGGGGCCGCTGATAACCTGCTTGGAGGCAGCCTCCGGCAGGGAGCGGTTGAGTATGGTATTTGAGAAAAAGGTCAGCACCAGCAGCACGGCAAGAAAAATTATCGCCGCATTCTTGACCCATTCACGTTTCAATGTTTTGGTTTCCATGGATGTACTCCTTAGAACTATGTATTCATTAGAGGCCCTCTCCGCCCAGTGTGAGCACTGGGCACCTCCCCCAAAGGGGGAGGCAAGTTCTTGGCTCTCCCTATGGGAGAGCTGTCAGCAAAGCTGACTGAGAGGGCTTTGCTGCATCTGCCACCGGCAGCGCAAAGCCATATCCCCCGCCTTGCCGCTTCTGGCGTTCCCGCTTCACTCTCGTTTGCGCCAACGCCGCGGCTGCGGTCTTCGCGGCTTTGCTTCATCTGCCCCCGGCAGCGCAAAGCCGCTCAGCCTTTCACCGAGCCCGAGTGTGCGATGCCCTCGATGAGGTATTCCTCGCCGTGCAGAAACAGCAGCAGCGTGGGAATCATATAAACCACCGCAAGGGCAAAGGCCAGACCCACTTCCCCGGTATTCACCGAGGACAGGAATACGGACAGGGGCTGGCTCTCCGCATCCTCCAGCAGGATAAGGGGCTGCTCCACCATATTCCAGTAGTCTATAAACACCAGAATTGCAATGGAGTACAGCGCCGACCTGCACTGGGGCAGGCAGATTTTTGTAAAGATGTCCCACTCCCCGGCTCCGTCCACCTTGGCGGCTTCAATCTGCACATAGGGGATGCGCCGCATGAACTTTGTCAGCAAAAACACCGAGAAGGGAGCGAATATGCCCGGAAGGATAATGGCCCAGCGGGTATTGAGTATACCCAGCCACTCGCTGACCAGATAGTTGGGCACCAGCGTGACCTGATAGGGCATGAGCATAAGTATAACATAAAAGAAGAATATAAAGGCCCGGAATTTTCCCCGCCAGCGGGTAAAGCTATAGGCCGCCACCGAGGCGATAGCCAGCTGAAAGATAACTATGGGCAGCACAAGGAAAATGCTGTTCCAGAGCTTGAGCAGATACTCCGGCGATTTTATCAGGCCGTCTATGTACTGGCTGAGGGTGACCTTGTCGGGGATGAACTTCAGGTTCACCGTCTTTGAGACATAGCCGCCCGTGGTTGTGGAAAAGACCATGCCGTAGTTTGCGTTGATCTCCGCCTCGGACATGAAGGAGTTTGTGATGGTCAGCACCGTGGGCATGAGGAACATCACCGCAAAAATCAGGCAGAGCAGAAACATTACGCCTCGGCTGAAATAGCGTTTTTTCTTCATCCCTCCACATCCTTTCCGAACCTATCCTCCGCCCAGAAGAGAAAAGCGATAAGCCCCACCATAAACAGCGCCATCAGCACTGCCGCGGCGGACAGCTTCTGATAGTCCAGGGAGCGGAAGGTATTGTTCATGAAATGCTGCAGCATGTAGAGCTTTTCATAGGGGTAATCTCCCGAGAGGAGATAGACCTCGCGGAAAACCTTGAAGGAATTTATAAGGGACAAAATCGTGACAAATAGCACCGTGGGCGAAAGGTAGCGGAGCTTTATGGCAAAGAACTTGTAAGCTTCACTGGCGCCCTCCACGTCCGCCACTTCCAGCAGCTCCTTGGGGATATTGGCAAGGCCCGCCATGAAAAGGATCATGTTGTATCCCAGATTCTTCCACAAAAACAGTATCAGCACAACGATCTGGCAATAGTCGGACTGGAGCCAGTCTATCCTGTCCGCGCCGAAGAGCATGATAAACTCATTAATTGTTCCGTTGTAGCCGAAGAGCACCTGCCAGATAAGCACCACCGATGCCACCGGCACCATCATGGGGCTGAGGAAAAAGGTGCGAAAGCGGCTCTTGCCGGGGATGCGGCATTCCAGCATCAGCGCAAGGCCCATCGCCAGCACCACCGCCAGCGGCACCGCCGTGAAGGAAAACTGCAGCGTGTTCTTCGCCGCCATCTTGAACGCAGAATTATCGAGCAGCTTTATGAAATTATCCAGAAACACAAAGTTCCTCGATGACACTCCGTCAATCATGGAATAGTATACCACCACAAAGAAAGGCAGAATAAAAAACACCCCCACGCCGAGCAGGCTGGGCATGAGAAAGCAGAGGCTTCTGAAAAAGTCCTCCCGCTTCGTCTTATTTCTTTGTCTGCGTCTGTTGTCCATGGTATTTATTGTTGCCCTCTCAGTCTCGCATTCGCTCGCCAGCTCCCCGCCTGAGGTGTAAATTCGATTTAGCCAAATCAAAGATTTGGAATCTCATTTACCAGAGGGGGAGCCAAGATACTTGCCTCTCACTTTGGGAGAGGTGGCAGGGCGCAGCCCTGACGGAGAGGGCTCCTCTATTTTTATCTCTGTTCGTTTACGTAAATATTGACCTTGCTCTGCACCAGCTTTGCCACTTCCTCTGCGGACTTCTGGCCCTCGAAGAAGGGTGCGGCCTGCTCGGTGACGATTCTGATAATGGCATCGTCATAGTCTGCCATCTTGGTGGTGCTCTCCATCAGATCGCGGACCTGCTGCACCTGCTCTTCGGTCAGGCAGTAGAGCTCCTCAGTCTTCTGGGTGTTCTTGTTCCACATGTTGTAGCGCACGATGGGGATGGGTTCACCCTTATCGTCCAGAATATTGTTGCCCTCAACATCCTTCTGGTACTGGATGGTGGTGGCTTCCTTGGCCTTGGCCTCAAAGATGTCTATGCGGCTGGAGAGGGAGTAGACATTCTGCTTGTGGTAATCCTCGGTGAAGAAGGTGCGCAGCAGCTGCCAGACAGCATCCTTGTGCTCGGTCTTGCTGCTCATGGCGTAGCCTGCCTCGGTGAGGTTGAACATATTTCCGGTGCCGCTGTAGGTGGGGTAGCCGATATAGGTGATGGGGCTGCCCATAAAGGTAGTATAGTTGTTATAGAAGATATCGTCAATGCTGTATGCACTGGTCTGCACCAGCATCTGCTGGCCGGAGGCCAGTCTGTCCTCGGTGCTGGCGGCAGTTTCCCAGCTGTAGTTTTCCCAGTCAAACTCTGAGGGGAAGCTCTTTACAAACTCAAGCAGGGAGATAAACTCCGCGGAGTTAAAGTTGCACTCACCGCTGCCCCAGTCCACAAAGCTATCCATATCAAGGGCAAGGCAGTTCTGCAGGATCTGATCCCGGGTCACATACTCGTCAAAGGCAGTGCAGCCTTCGGGCATATTGCTCAGGGCCTCGTTGAACTCGTCATAGTTCCAGCCCGGGGTATCGCCCACGATGGAAGTGGCGCCGATGACGGAATTAATGTACACGCCTGCCACGGTGGTGCAGAGCTTGCCGCCCACCTCCATTGCGTTCAGAACGTTCTCAAAGAAATCCCCACGGTCCAGCTCGGGATCGGAGTCAATGTAGGGGTAGAGGTCCTCCAGCAGGCCCTTGGAGGCAAGCTGGGTGTAGTTCAGACCATTGAGGCAGAAGATATCGGGCACATTGCCGCTCATAATCTCGGTGTTGAGCTTGTTGACAGCGGCCTCCCAGTCATCGCCGGTGAGTTCGGAATAGTTGACGATCTCAACCCGGTAGTCCTTGCTGCTGCGGTTGAAGTCAACAATCATGTCCTGCACATTGTAGTCAAGATACAGCACCGCCATCTTCAGCTTTTCCTTCTTGGGCACGGAGTCATAGGGCACCTTTTTGACAGTGACAAGCTCATAGGCGGTGCTGCCGTCGGCATCGTTCCAGTCGCTGATAACGCCGGTGACGGCACCCTCATCGCTGACGCCAAGAACATTTACGGTGCTTCCGTTGACATCGCAGCCTATCCAGTTGAAGAGCTTGGTGGGCTCGGCCTCACCCAGCTTGTAGCCGTAGAAATTGTTGCCGTTGCTGCAGTAGAAGTCATATTCGCCGCTGCCCTGGCAGGAGTTGTAGACATCGCCGGTGACGGGGCTGCCCTCGTCAATGCTGCCGCTCTCGCCGTCTATCCTATGCACAAGATAGCTGCCCTGGCTGTCGTTCCATGCAAACATGGCAACAGAGCCGTCGGAGAGATTTACCATACCGTCCACATAGCCCTCGTAGGCTATCTCATAGGCGGTGCTGCCGTCGGCGGCGATGGCCCTGATACCGCCGTTGGCGGTGACCAGCACATTGCCCTTGCCGTCCAGCTTCATGCGGTAGGCGTCAAGATAGCTGTCGCGCTCAACCTCGATGGGCGCATTGCTCAGCTCATTGCCGGCCTTGTCAAACCAGCGTATGTAGTATTCCTGCTCGTACTTCTGGTTTTCCCAGTATTCATCGCTGTACTCTGCCACATTGGCATCGCCATCGTTCCAGGAGCTGTAAACCATCTCAATGGTGACAAAGCCATCATCGGTAAAGCAGATGCCGGAGAGATTTGAGCTGGAGCTGAACTCCCTTCTGCCCTCTTCATCGGTCTTGGGCGGCAGGGTGCTGTATGCCTCCAGCTTTTCCATTTTGCCGCTTTCATCCACAAAATAGAGGAAGGTGCCATACACATCGTACTGGCCCTCATATCTGGGCACAACACCCTCGGGAATATTCTCGCCGATCTTCTCCATGGAGCTTACATAGAAGCCCTCATCGGTATAGCCCCGGAAGCTGAGGAAATTTTCCGTCCCATCAACAAGGGTCTTATACTCGGCGGTGTACACAAATTCCGGCGTTTCTTCCGGAGCTTCGCTCTTTGCCGGCTCATCGCCGCCCTTGCCGCAGGCCGCAAGGCTTAAAAGCATGCACAGGGCCAGAACAAGGCAAAGCATCTTTTTCAAATTCATATATTGTCCTCCTTGAGAGAGTATTTTTTCATGGTATCATTTTATCATACAGCCGGGAATAATTCTCTTAATCTTTCTTAAAACCGCGCCGATTCCTTTGTCATGTGGAAAAAATATGGTAGAATAGCTCCATAATGTAGGGAACGGATTTATCCGTTCCGAAAGCGGAAGGCATAAATGCCTTCCCTACAGACCAAGCGCCGAAAGGAGTACTGCAATGGAAAATTTATCCCGCATCCTTATTGTAGATGACGATCCCGATATAAGAAAAGTTCTCAGTTTTTTACTGAAAGATGAATATAATGTCTCCCAGGCTCAGGATGGCCCCTCCGCCATCGCCTGGCTGGAGCATAATCCGGACACTGACCTTGTGGTGCTGGATGTGATGATGCCGGGCATGTCCGGCTATGAGGTCTGCAGCAAAATCCGCAGCTTCTCCAATGTGCCCATTCTTTTTCTCACAGCCAAATCCGCTGAGGATGACAGGCTCTCCGCCTATAAAAGCGGTGGGGACGATTTCCTCTCCAAGCCCTTCTCCCAGGCGGAGTTTCTGGCCAAGGTCAGCTCCCTGCTGCGCCGCTATAAGGAGTATATGGGCAAGCCCCAGGCTGCCCTTGCCATTGACAATCTTGTGGTGGATCTCAGCGCCCACACTGTGAAAAACAGCGGCAATGAGGTCATGCTCACAGACACGGAGTATGCAATACTTGAGCATCTGCTGAAAAACCGGGGCGTCACCGTCACCGCAAAGGACATGTATGAGTCCGTGTGGAAGGAGAAGTTTCTCTCCGGCTCCGGCAACACCGTTATGGTACATGTTCTGAACCTGCGCCGTAAGATTGAGGAAAATCCATCCAATCCGAAAATAATCCGCACCGTGTGGGGAAAGGGCTATCAGATTGACTAAGAAAGCCAGACTCAGGGTAAATCTCAACGCCAAGACCCTGCTTGTAAGCTTTGCAGGCCTTGCGCTGAGCTTGATTATCTATCTTCTGCTGCTCAGCGCCGGCAACAGCTTCATCCGCAATAATTATATGAGCGATGAATCCGTAAACCAGCGCAAGGCGGAGATATACCGGGAATTTGCAAACTATGTCAGCGCCGGCAACTTAAGCGGCAGAAACTCTGCTGCCGTGGCCCGCTGGACAAAAGAGCATGATTACATAACCATCTACCTTTTTGAAACAGGCCGCGCCCGGCAGAGCTATTCCGGCGGCAAGGCGCTGGCAAACGACATGCCCCTTGCCTATGACAGCGCAGTTCACGGCAGGCTCTATCCCGTGCGCTTTTCTGACGGCATATACCACATCGCCATCACCGACACTTCCCATACTCATCAGGCCATGCTGCTGAAGGTGGTGGCGCTATGCTGCGCGGGCCTTGCGTTCCTGCTGCTTATCCTGTTCTACACCCAGCGGCTCACCCGGAGGATAATCCAGCTTTCAAAGGAGGCCGCGTTGGTAAGCTCCGGCGATCTATGGCGAAACATTGAGCCGGACAGCGGCGATGAGCTGGGTATGCTGGCAGAATCCATGGACGAGATGCGCCGCTCGGTAATCCAGCGCATGGGCAAGGAAACCCAGGCCTGGCAGGCAAACTCCGAGCTTATAACCGCCATCTCCCACGATATACGCACACCCATGACCTCCCTCATCGGCTATCTGGCCCTGCTCAACGACGGCGGCCTTGAAAACGAGGAGCAGGCAAAGCAATTTGCCGCCTCCGCCTATGGCAAGGCCATGGAGCTGAAGGATCTGACCGACCAGCTTTTCCGCTACTTTCTTGTCTACGGCAAGGCTGAGCTGGAGCTCAACATGGAAAGCTTTGACGCAAGGCTGCTGCTGGAGCAGATGCTGGGCGAGGCTGAGTTTGACCTGAGTGACGCAGGCTTCAGGATGCAGCACATGGAGTTTGATGGTGAGTGCAGCATTGAGGCGGACCCCGCCTATCTCAAGCGCGTGTTTGACAATATAGTATCCAACATCAAAAAGTATGCAGACAAAAGCCTGCCTGTGGTTTTCATGTCGGAGCTTAATGGGGATAATCTTATCATCACCGTTTCAAACCGCATTTCCCGCTCCATGGACAGGGTGGAGAGCACCAAGATCGGACTTCGCACCTGCGAAAAGATTATGCAGGCCATGCAGGGCAGCTTCACGGTATGCAACGATGAAGATCACTTCGCCGTGGAAATAAAACTCCCGGCCCATTTGTAGGGCGCGGTGATTTATCCGTGCCGAATTACGCGGAAGGGATAAATCCCTTCCCTACACGAAAACAAGCCGATTGTAGGGGCGGATATTATCCGCCCGCTGCCCCACACCGCAAAAAGCAGCCCTGGAGCAAATGTTACGGGGCTGCTTTTGTGTACCGTTTATATTTCAGACAGAACTTCCCTGACACATGCAATAAACTTCTTCGTTGCCAGAGATGCATCTTTTATAGAAGGAATCGCGATTCCCAACAGCACATCCTTTCGCGGCTCAAAGGGAATTTCCACTACGGCTCCGTTCCATTTCTGTGAAATCAGGCGCTGATTGAAGCTGATTCCCAGGCCTGCCGCCACCATATTATAGGTGGTAAAACCGTCCCTTGTAGAAAAGCATATATCAGGCTTCAGCTTTTCCTCCAGCAGCAGTCTGTCCTGATCCGTATCGTGATTGGGGGATGTAATAATAAATGGCTCTTTCTCCAGATCCTTAACCGGAAACACCTTATCCTTTGCCCTGGGATGATCCGGCGGAAGCCATACCACCATCTCATCCCGGATAATAGGAATCCATTCACAGTCGGCTTCAACAGAGGGTGCCGCACAGAAGCAGCAATCCACTGAGCGCTCATTGAGCCACTTTGTCATCTCCATATTTCCGCCCTCGTGCATATTCACTTTGACATTTGGATATTTCTCCCGGAAACGGCTGAGAATCTGGGGCATCCAGAGCGCAGAGACGCTGTAATAGCTGCCTATAGTCAGGCTGCCGCTGGTCATGCCGTTGATCTCTGCGGCAAGCTCCTCAGCATTCCGGTGCGCCCGGACAATCTCTTTGATAGCCGGCAGCATAAGCTTTCCATTGGCGGTCATTTCCACACCTTTTTTACTCCTGACCAATATTGAAAAGCCTAATTCTTCTTCCAGTGAGCGGATCATCCTGGTAACACCGGACTGGGTATATCCCAATATTTCAGCCGCCGAAGTCAGGCTGCCCATATCAACCGCGGTAAGAAAGGCTACGCATTTACTTATATCCATACAGGCCCCTTTCCATGATTATTCATCATCTTTATCATAATTTTCTGCAAGTTGCGGCATGGATACTTGTATTGTAAAATGAGAACACAAAGATGTCAAACATAAAAGGAGCTTGAATATGGAGCAGAAACAGAACAAATTATCTTTTGCATCCGACTACATGGAGGGAGCCCACCCCAACATTCTTTCCAGACTTGTGGAGAGCAATCTGCAAAAGAGCGCTGGCTATGGGCTGGATACATATTCCGACTCCGCAAAAAGGAAACTCCGCACAGCATGTAACTGCCCGGAGGCGGATATCTTTTTTCTCGTTGGCGGAACTCAGACAAATGCAACAGTAATAGACGCGTTATTAAAATCGTATCAGGGGGTTATCGCCCCGGAGAGCGGACATATCAGCGTCCACGAAGCCGGCGCCATTGAGAGCAACGGACACAAGGTGCTTGCTCTCCCCCATACGCTGGGGAAAATCACCGCCCGGCAAATTGAAAGCTGCATTCGGGACTACCTTGCCGACGGAAACCACGAACACATGGTCATGCCGGGAATGGTATACATTTCTCAGCCTACAGAATATGGCACACTCTATAGTCGGGATGAGCTTTGCAGCATAAGCGATGTATGCCGGAAATACTCCCTGCCGCTTTATGTGGACGGTGCACGCCTTGCCTACGCTCTGGCAAGCCCTGTAAACGATGTCTCACTGGAGGACCTTGCAAAGCTCTGCGATGTTTTCTATATTGGCGGCACAAAATGCGGTGCACTCTTAGGCGAAGCTGTTGTAATTCCCCGTCCCGGCTTCATACCCCACTTTTTCACCATCATGAAGCAGCACGGGGCACTTCTTGCCAAGGGCAGGCTGCTGGGGATCCAGTTTGACGAGCTTTTTACAGACGATTTGTATCTGAACATAGGCAAGGCCGCTGTCAGCGCTGTGCAAAAGCTCAGTGCTGCCTTTACCGCAAAGGGCTACAGACTGTTTTTTGAACCTGAAACCAATCAGTTGTTTATCATTCTGAGCAATACACAGATGGATAGGCTTTCACAGCATGTTGATTTCAGTTTCTGGGAAAAATATGATGATGAGCATACAGTTGTGCGCTTCGCCACCAGCTGGGCAAGCACCGATACGGATATAGAAAAGCTGATAAACGAAGTTATTTAATAATATCCGCAACAAAAACATCCCGGAACATTGAGTTCCGGGATTTCTTTATACACTTTACTTTTCCAGAGTCTGCAGACAGTGGACACAGGAGTCCTCCTGCTTTACGATCTCTTCCATTTCGTCCCAATGGCTTTCCATATCCTCAATCAGCTTGAACTGGGTGCGGCAGCGGTCAAGATTATGCTGCTCGCGGGAGATGGAGAAGTACTTGTCACCCATGAGATAGTCGGTGAGGAAGCGGATGCCGCACTCAAGGGTCATGGTGTATGCGCCCTGAGCCAGAGCTTCAACCTCGCTCTCCACCAGGCTGGGGCAAGCCTCAAGATAGCCCTTGGTAAACACGCGGAAAAGCTCCAGATCCAGATGCACCTTGTCAAGCTCAGTCTCATCCTCGGCAGCAGTGGATGCGCCGAAGCGGATAGCATCACCAAAGTCGTAGGCAGAAAGGCCAGGCATAACGGTGTCAAGGTCGATAACGCAGATGGCCTTGCCGCTGTCCTTATCCATCAGGACATTGTTTATCTTGGTGTCGTTGTGGGTGGCGCGCACGGGCAGGCGGCCCTCCTCGCGCATACGGTGCAGGCGGCAGGCCTGCTCCTCACGCTTGAGGGCAAACTCCACCTCAGGTCTGACGCTTTCAAGGCGTCCGCACTCGTCAGCCTCTATGGCGGCGCGGAACTTTGCATAGCGGTCAACAGTGTTGTGGAAGTCCCTGATGGTTTCCTCCAGGCTGTCGGCGGGGAAATTTCTCAGCGCATACTGGAAACCGCCGAAGGCCTTGGCGCTCTGATAGAAGTCCTCGCTGCTCTCTGCACGCATATGGCAGACGGAATTATCCACAAAACGATAAATACGCCATGCGCCGCCTTCGCCGTCGTCATAGTAATTGTGACCGTCAAGGGTGTCTATGTAGCTTATCATAGCCATCTTGCCCTGGCCCTCACCTCTGAGGAAGCTGCTGATGGCGGACATATTGCTCATAATGGCGTTGACGTTGGGAAAAACGTACTGGTTTATCCACTGCAGAATATACTTGACACCGGTGTCAGTGGTAACAAGATAGGTCTGATTTATGTGGCCGCTCTTGATCTGCGAATACTCCAGGGGCTTACCCTCGATGGGGAATTTTGCAGCTATGGCCTTGATGTCGTTCATTTCTCTCTTCTCCTTAAATGCGGTCGTCCGTTTTTTTCCGGACCAGAAGCAGCACGGGGATAAAGCTGAGTATCAGCACTGCCGCTGCCGCAATGTATATTTCGGGGCTGGGCACGGTTTTCACCTGGCCCAGTTCAATATAGGTACTGTTGCTGTTTTTTATAACTGCCGCGCCAATGGCGGGGCCGATGAGCATGGGCAGCAGCACCGCAAACACCATGCGTATGCCCTGGAAATGACCTGCCCTGTCTTTTGGGGTCCAGTCGCGGATATTGGCCCCCAGTGCCGCGGACATCATCATGTATCCGCTCATCATCACGGTACCGGCGATCATCACGCCGGAAGCCTTACGCACAAAGTACATTCCGCCAAGGCCCAGCAGCATAACAGCCGCCGCCGGGAAGGCAAAACGCAGCTTGCCCAGCCTGTCGATAAATCTGCCGGACACAACGCTCACCACCGAGGCCAGGATAAGCACCACGCCCAGGATGATGGCATAGTCCGTGATGCCCAGATAATTCTGGATATATATTATAAGATAAGGGAAAAAGACCTGAACTGCAACAGAAAAAATGCAAAATGCCGCAAAAGACAGGTAAAGTTCCCGATTTTTGCCGATAACAGCGGGCTTGAAGCCGTAAAGCAGGTCCGAAAAATAGGCTCCTGAGCTTTTTGCCACTCTCTCCTCTTTGATAAGGACGCAGGACAAAAGGCCTGCTCCAGTCACCATCAGGCCGAAAATGCCGAAAAATTCCTTCCATCGCCCCTGCTGGGTAAGCCCGTCAAACAGGCCGAAGATAAGCAGCATGGATATAAGCGGCAAAATTGCCAGCACACTCTCGACCCGGCCGCGGTTTGAATTATCCGTGACGTCGGTGACGTATGCATTGAAGGCCGCGTCATTGGCTGTGCTGCCGAAGAAAGTCATCACGCAGTCCATCAGCACCACCAGCATAGCCGCTGCCGCCACAGCATTGGCGCCGGGGAAAAGCAGGGCTGCATTCTCCGGTGTTATAAGACCGAAGGCCGCCGTGGAAAGGCCCCAGAGCAGATAGCCGCCGCAGATGAAAAGCTTTCTTCTGCCCAGCCTGTCGGACACAAGCCCCATAACAAGGGTAGTCAGCGTTGCCACCGCAGCGGAAGCCGCCACCATAGCCGCAATATAGTCCGGGTCTGTGCTTATTGTATTGTAGAGGAACACATTGAAATACATATTCTCAATGGTCCATGCAAACTGGCCGAAGAGGCCCACCATCACAAGGATAATCCACTTTCTCGCGCCAAGCTTAGTGCTCATATTTCCCCGCTCCCGCTCTTTTTATCTGCCGCAGGCGGCAATGTTCAGTATGATCTCCACTGCCTTGTCCATATTCTCGGCAGTGATGTGCTCATAAGGGCCGTGGAAGCCGAAGCCGCCGGTACCCAGATTGGGGCAGGGCAGGCCGCGGAAGGAAAGCTGTGCGCCGTCGGTGCCGCCGCGGATGGGCCGCAGAACAGGCTTGAGCCCGGCCTTTTCAATGGCAGCCTTTGCTCTTTCCACAATGTCCATCCTGTCGGTGAGAACCTCCGCCATGTTGCGGTACTGGCTCTTTATCTCTATGCTGACGGTATCGTCGCCGTACTTGTAGTTCATAAGCTCGGCTGCACCCTTGATAAGCTGGCAGCGGCGCGCAAGATTGCCGGCGTCATGGTCGCGGATAATGTATTCCATGCTGGCCTTTTCAACGCTGCCCTGTATGCTCATCAGATGGAAGAAGCCCTCATAGCCCTCGGTTTCGGCGGGAATCTCCTCCTCGGGCAGCATGGAGTTTATCTCCATTGCCACGAGGCTTGCGTTGACCATGATGTTCTTTGCGCTGCCGGGATGGACGTTGACGCCTTTGATCTCCAGCTTTGCGGAGGCGGCGTTGAAGGTTTCGTAGCTCAATTCATTGACTGCATCGCCGTCAAGGGTGTAGGCAAAGTCTGCACCCAGTCGCTCCAGATCCAGAAGCTCAGCGCCGTGGCCTATCTCCTCATCGGGGGTAAAGCACAGGGCCAGCGCACAGTGGGGCAGCTTTTCCTCAATGATGCGCTCGCAGGCGGTGATGATCTCGGCGATACCTGCCTTATCGTCAGCGCCCAGCAGAGTGGTGCCGTCACTGGTGATAAGCTTGTGGCCCAGAGCGTCCTTCAGATCGGGAAACTCTCTTGCGGAAAGCACAAGGCCGGAAAAGCCAAGGCTTATGTCACGGCCGTTGTAGCCCTCGTGGATAAGAGGACGGACATTTGTACCGGAGAAATCGGTAGCGGTGTCCAGATGGGCAATAAGGCCGATGGCAGGCTCATTCTCCATGCCCTCGGAGGCAGGAAGATAAGCGTAGACATAGGCGTTTTCGCTCATCTCAACACGCTCAAGCCCCAGCGCCTCCAGCTCCTTTTTCAGAAGCTCTGCCAGCCTGAACTGCTTTTCTGTGCTGGGAACCTTGTTTGCATCTTCACAGCTCTGGGTGTCCAGAACCGCATATTTTATAAATCTTTCGTAAGCTCTCATTTGAATACCTCACAGTTGACAAAGAGTCGCCCTTTTTTTGAATTGCCGCCAATTTCCGCAAGCTTACCCTTGCCGCTGCCCCGCAGGGTGATGATATCCCCCTCCCTGACATTGGCATCGGTCTTGAGACACTGGCTGTAGTTTAAGCTGACATTGCCGGCATTTATCTGCCGGGCAGCCTCCGTGCGGGAAATGCGGAACATACCCGAGCACAGGGCATCCAGCCTCAGACTCATAACGGTAAAGTTCATTTCCTGAACCTTTTTCTCTTTAACAGGGATGGCGGAGAGCGCAATGCTTCCTGCCTTCACCCCGTATCTGCCCACCTTGTCGATGCTCTCCAGATGGCGCAGCACACTGGGCTGGCAGATCACATAGGCATCGGAGTCCACGGTGATGATGTCCCCCACCCAGGCTCTGTCCACGCCCATGCCCAGCACCGCACCCATATAGTCCCGGTGTCCCGGCTGACCGAAGGCGGCGCTGATTTTTATTGCCGCGATATATTCGCTCTCGTCGAAGTCCTCTTCCTCCATGTATTCCGGCAGGAAGAAGGCCATGGTGCGCTCCGCATCCTCATGGCCGCCGCGAAAGATCATGCGGCTCATGCGCAGATTCACATCATGCTCCAGCGCATAGCGCTCAGCAGGGCTTAAAAAGCCGGTATTGGTGACGATGCATTTATTCTCGCAGCGCCGGGCAAGATCCTCGCCCCTTTTTAACAGTTCATTGTTTTCCATCTATCAGTCTCGTCTTGTGTGCGCCCTCGTTGCTCCGCTTCAGCACCGCCGCAATCTGCTCCTCCACAAACTCAATTTCGTTCATGAACTCCTTGCTGGAGGTGCGAAGCACGCCGGAGCGCAGCGCGGAAAGGCGTATGAGATTATCGCTTGTGACCACGCGGACAGAATAGTTTCTGCCGATGTCGTTGACAATGCGCTCGATATAAGCGTCGGCAGTTTCTCCGTCCTTTGTAAAGGCCACGTTTATATTGTGGTACTGGCTTTTGGAGCCGGGGTTTCCGGGAGTGCGGAAGCCGTCAAAGACCAGAGTCGTCCTCGCCTTTGTAAAGCCCGCGTAGTTTGAGAGCATATCCATAAGCCGGCCTCGAGCCAGGTCAAGCCTGTCGGCAGCCAGGGCCTTCAGCTCAGGCTCTGCAAAGATGAAGTTATAGCCGTCCACTATCACAAAGTCCGGCAGCTTTCTCTGCACCACGGCAGTGGGCGCAGCATTGACCTGCTTCGGCCTGTACTCCGGCCTTTTTATGGGGCCGAACTCCCGCTCCATTATGGCCTCCAGCTCCCGCTCATCAATGCTGACAGGGCGGTAGCGGGGCCTTACTATCAGTTCCGCTTCTTCCCTCTTGGGCTTGAGACAGCTTTCAAGATGCATGTACTCCGGCACCTTGTCCCAGGGGATATTGGTGCCTGCGCCGTGGGAGCAGAATACGGAGCCCGCGGGGTTGAGCTCATCCCGCTCAGGCTCGTAGCCAATGGCCTCCACGATCTTCTGCTGCTCGGCACAGGGCCTGTAGCCGCAGGGTGTAAGGCTCATACGGCCCTTGCCGTGGGTGTAGGCAATGAGCTGCTCCATATATCCGTTGAGCCCGGTGACAGGGGCCGCGCCCTCAAGGCGCATGAGCTCGCCTGCATCCTCCGGAGAGGAAAAGCTGCCGTTCATGGCGCGTACATCGGTGATAGCCCGGCCGATCTGCTCCGGCGGCACTTCCATAACGAAGCTGTACCAGGGCTCGAGAAGCACACTTTTGGCCTGCATCAGGCCCTGACGCACGGCCCGGTAGGTGGCCTGTCTAAAATCGCCGCCCTCGGTGTGCTTTACATGTGCCTTGCCGGCTGCAAGGCGGATACGCATATCCGTTATCGGTGAGCCGGTGAGCACGCCCGGATGCTGCCTTTCGGCAAGGTGGGTGAGGATAAGCCGCTGCCAGTTGCGGTCCAGCTCATCCTCGGGGCAGATGCTGTCCAGCTCTATGCCGCTGCCCTGGGGCAGAGGCTCCATTATAAGGTGCACCTCGGCATAGTGGCGCAGAGGCTCAAAATGGCCCACGCCCTCCACGGTGTCGCTGATGGTCTCCCGGTACATGATGCGTCCGGTGTCCAGCTCCACATCGGTGTCAAAGCGCTCAGACACAAGGCTTTTGAATATCTCCGCCTGTATTTTGCCCATAAGCTGCACGGAAATTTCCTTAAGACCCTCGTTCCAGAGTATGTGCAGCTGGGGATCCTCCTGGTCAAGCTGCATGAGCTTTGGCAGCAGCACCGCCGGGTCCGTGCCCTGGGGCAGGATAAGCCTGTAGCTCATAACCGGCTCCAGCACCGGGGAAGCGGAGTCTGCCGCAGCGCCAAGACCCTGGCCGGGATAAGTGCCCGTAAGGCCCAGCACCGCCACAACATCGCCCGCCGCAGCGCTTTCCACCGCGTCAAACTTAATGCCGGAGTAAATTCTTATCTGATTTATCTTCTCCTCAAGGGCATTGCCCCCGGCATCTTTATATGAAAGGGCTGTGCGCACCTTAAGATTACCGCCCAGGAGCCTGAGATATGTAAGCCTCTGGCCCTGATTGTCCCGGGAAATTTTGAAAACACGGGCGGAAAATTCCTCGCCGTATTCCTGAGGCTGGGCGTATTTATTAAGAGCAGAGAGAAAGTCCTCCACGCCCTCTGTCTTAAGTCCGGAGCCGAAAAAGCAGGGGAAAACCTTACGCTGCCTTATAAGGCGCACAATGCTCCCATCCTCCACCGTGCCTGAGTCCAGATAGTCCTCCATCACGGCCTCATCGCACATGGCGAGATTTTCAAAAAGCTCATCCTCAGCGGCTGCAAAGTCAATGCAGTGCTCAGAAAGTCTTGACTGCAGGTCCTTCAACAACTCTGCCCTGTCGCAGACCGGCAGGTCCATCTTGGTGACAAACACAAAGCTGGGCACATCGTAACGCTCCAACAGCTTCCACAGCGTCTCTGTGTGCGCCTGCACGCCGTCCGTGCCGCTGATAACCAGCACCGCGTAATCCAGTACCTGAAGGCTGCGCTCCGCCTCGGCTGAGAAATCCACGTGGCCCGGGGTGTCGAGCAGGGTAAAGCTTCTCTCTCCCAGCTCCATCTGAGCTTGCTTGGAGAAAATGGTTATGCCTCTCTGACGCTCCAGGCTGTGATTATCCAGAAAGCTGTCCCGATGGTCAACCCGGCCCAGCTTTTTAAGTTTTCCCGAAAGGTACAGCATGGCCTCGGACAATGTGGTCTTACCTGCGTCCACATGGGCCAGTATGCCAAGTACCGTATTATTATATTTATCCATAAAGAATATTTTAACATTTTTATACAGAATAATCAATGGCTAAAAGCTTTTGCGCCTTTTATGCCCTTTTTTGTCCGGACTTTGTTGCTGGCTGAGTATCAATAATCCGCTTTACACGAGTTATGTAACCTTTTAGCATTATATCTGTGAAAAAATTTATTTTTTCTGAAACTTTGGTTGTTATTTTTGTAAGTTGTATGTTATAATTACTCGGAGTATTGCAACTGTTGCAATACTGCTTTTAACAGCTTTCATACCTATTACAATGAAGGGGTAAAAATACATGAAGAAAATTCTTGTTCTTGAAGACGAATCCAATATCCGCAGCTTTGTTGTCATCAACCTGCGCCGCAGCGGCTTTGAGCCTATCGAGGCTGAGACCGGCGAGCAGGCTCTGGAGAAGCTGAAGGTCAACCCCGGCATCTGCCTTGCCCTGCTGGACGTTATGCTGCCCGATATTGACGGTTTTGAGGTCTGCCGCCGCATCCGCGCCTCCGGCTCCAAGATGGGCATCATCATGCTCACCGCCAAGAACCAGGAGATCGACAAGGTCACCGGCCTTATGACCGGCGCTGACGACTATGTGACAAAGCCCTTCTCCCCTGCAGAGCTTACTGCAAGAGTTGACGCGCTTATCCGCCGCCTTGGCATTGACGATGATGAAAAGTCCTCCACCGAGATTCAGAGCGGCCCCTTCCTGCTCAACACCCGCAACCGCACTCTGGAGAAGGACGGCCAGCGCCTGAAGCTGACCCAGATTGAGTATATGCTCATGAAGCTCTTCATGGAAAACCCCGGCAAGGCTATGAGCCGCGAGGATATTCTCTCCGCCGTCTGGGGCAATGACTTCAATGGCGAGCTGAAGACTGTTGACGTCAACATCCGCCGCCTGCGTATCAAGATTGAAAATGATCCCACTGAGCCTGAGTTCCTCACCACCGTATGGGGCTACGGCTATAAGTGGGGCTACTGAGAATAATTTCTAATCTTGTACACAGGAAGTAATTTCAATGTTCGGAAATCTTAAAACCCAGCTGCTGATGGCAACATCGGTGGCGCTGATAATGCTGGCCATGGGCATCTGGGCCGTAAGCCACCGGCTTGCCGGCTGGGGCATTGCCATGTTCGTGGTGCTGGCTGTATTTCTTATAGCAGTGGACGTCTGGTTCATAGTCTTCGTCTCCATGCCCCTGAAGCGGCTTACTGAGCATGCAAACCGCATTGCCAACGGCAGCTACGGCGTGCACATTGAAGAGTTTGACGAGGATGAGATCGGCTATCTTGCCGAAGCCATCAACGGCATGAGCGAAAAGGCCGCAGTTGCGGAAAATAACCGTACGGAGTTCATCTCCCAGATCTCCCATGAGCTGCGTACCCCTCTCACCGCCATCACCGGCTGGGCTGAGACCATTGCCTTTGACCCCGCGGTCCAGGGCGACTCGCTGAGAGGTATAAACATAATCACAAAAGAGGCAGAGCGCCTGACCAATATGGTCAAGGAACTGCTGGAGTTTACCCGTATTCAGGACGGCAGATTCAATCTCCGCCTTGAGCTTATAGACATCGCCGCCGAGCTTGAGGACGCACTTTTCACCTATGGTGAGCTTATGCGCCAGGGCGGCATGCAGGTAAACTATACCGCGCCGGAAAATGAGATTCCCCTCATCCCCGGCGATCCGGAGCGCCTCAAGCAGGTATTTCTCAACCTGCTGGACAATGCCATGAAGCACGGCGGCGAAGGCGGACAGATTGACGTTGCGCTTAAAGAAGACAACGGCAAAATACTCATCACCGTGCGCGACCATGGCAACGGCATCCCCAAGGGTGAGCTTCCCCACGTCAAGGAGAAGTTCTACAAAGGCAGCTCCAAAAACCGCGGCACCGGCATCGGCCTTGCCGTCTGTGACGAAATCGTCAGCCGCCACAAGGGCAGCCTTGACATTGCCAACGCTCCCGATGGACGCGGCTGCGTCGTAAGCATCACTTTACCTATGAACTAAAAGGAGAACCCCATTGAAAGAAAACAAATCCTGCGCATTCAAAACCTCCATCGGCGGTCAGGCACTTATTGAGGGCATCCTCATGCGCGGCCCCAAGAAGCAGTCCATTGTCTGCCGTACCGCTGACGGTCTTGTTGAAAAAGTTGAAGAACTGAAGGTAGATAAGGATAAGTATCCCATCCTTGGCTGGCCCTTTATAAGAGGTCTTTTCATCTTCCTCTCCTCCATGATAAACGGCATGAGCGCGCTGATGTACTCTGCTGAGCTTGTGCCTCTTGAAGAACAGGAGGAGGACAAGCTGGACAAGTGGATAAAAGAGCATTTTTCCGAGGATAAGGCCACAAAGCTCATTATCTATGTGGCTGTAGTGCTGGGCATCGCGCTGAGCCTTTTCCTCTTTATCTTCCTGCCCGCCTTCATCGTCGGCCTTATCAAGCCCCTCACTGCAAACTATGTGATCCGCAACCTTTCCGAGGGTGCAGTCAGGGTCATTATCCTGCTGGTTTACATGAAGGCCTGCACCGCCATGAGCGATATAAAGCGCCTCTTCTCCTACCACGGTGCCGAGCATAAGACTATCTTCTGCTATGAGCACGGCAAGGAGCTCACTGTCGAAAACGTCCGGGAGGAGTCCCGCTTCCATCCCCGCTGCGGCACAAGCTTTCTGCTGGTTGTTGTGGTGGTCAGCATTCTTGTAAACTCCGTTGTCCGCCTGGACAACAGCTTTGCCCGCATGGGCGCACACCTGCTGCTTCTGCCCGTGGTTGTGGGCATCAGCTATGAGATCAACCGCTGGTGCGGCAGACATGACAACTGGCTTTCCGCCGTCCTTTCCGCACCGGGCAAATGGCTGCAGCACATCACCACCTATGAGCCGGATGACGGCATGATCGAAGTTGCCATCCGTGCAATGGAGCTTGTAATTCCTGAGGAAAAGGGCAGCGATGCCTGGGGGAGCTGAGTTAGATTTGAAAACCTATAACGACATATATCTTTCAACCCGAAACCTGCTCAAGCGCAATGGCATTGAGGCCTATGCGCTGGAGGCCCGAACTCTTGTGGCCTGCGCCGCCGGCAAGACCAGCCAGCAGCTGCTGCGTGATCTGAGCCTCTACACCTCCAGGGAGGTCGAGGACAGGGTTACCGACTATGTGGCCCGCAGGCTCAAGGGTGAGCCTGTGGCCTATATCACCGGCAGCTGGGAGTTCTACGGTCTGCCCATGAAGGTCACTCCCGATGTGCTGATCCCCAGAATGGACACCGAGGTGCTTGTGGACGCGGTGAAGGAATTTCTCACCGGCTACAAGATGGACGGCAGGGTTCTGGACCTCTGCTGCGGCAGCGGCTGCATCACCTGCGCCGTGGGCCATGAGCTGCCCGCCACCAAGCTTGTGGCCATTGACCTGAGCGCCAGTGCTCTTGAAATCTGCCGCCACAATATTGCCATGAACCGCCTTAACTCCCGGGTCATCTGTCTGCAGGCGGATGCCACCGTTTCCCCTCCCATGGGTATCGGCAGCTTCGATGTCATCGCCTCCAACCCCCCTTACATAGAGAGCGACGAAATCCAGCAGCTGGATGTCTCCGTCAAGGACTATGAGCCTATCTGGGCCCTGGACGGCGGCAAGGACGGTCTGAGATTCTACAAGGCCATCATCAAGTACTGGAAGAGCCTGCTGCGCCCCGGCGGATGCATCATCTTCGAGGTGGGCGAAAATCAGGCCCAGGATGTCTGCGATATGTTCATGGCCGCCGGCTTTGAATCTGTCTCCACCAGAAAGGACACCCAGGGTATTGACAGGGTGGTTATTGGTAAAATATCCTGATTATCGGACAGAAAACTTATTATAATACTGACATAAACAATACCAGGCTGCCCCCGGCAGCAGAACGGAGATTATAATATGGCAGAAAAGAAAAAAATCCCCGCCGTGGCCTCTCCCGCCAGCGGCGATAAGAAGAAGGCCCTTGAAACCGCCATTGCCAAGATTGAAAAGGACTACGGCAAGGGCACCATCATGCGCCTTGGCGATGATATATCCATAAACGTTGAAGCCCTCTCCACCGGTTCCCTCTCCCTTGACCTGGCGCTGGGTATCGGCGGTGTTCCCAAGGGCCGTATCATTGAGATTTACGGACCTGAGGCTTCCGGTAAAACCACCCTTGCCCTGCACGTTGTTGCCTCCGCCCAGAAAAACGGCGGCGACGCTGCCTATATTGACGTTGAGCACGCTCTGGAGCCTGCATATGCAAGAGCTCTGGGCGTAGACATCGACAGCCTGCTTATCTCCCAGCCCGACACCGGCGAACAGGCTCTGGACATTGCTGAGTCCCTGGTCCGCTCCGGCGCTATCGACGTGCTGGTAATCGACTCTGTTGCAGCCCTTATCCCCCGTGCTGAGCTGGACGGCGAAGTTGGCGACGTGGTTGTGGGCGCGCTGGCAAGACTGATGAGCCAGGCAATGCGCCGCCTTGCCGGTGCCATCTCCAAGAATAACTGCACCGTTGTCTTTATCAACCAGCTCAGACAGAAGATCGGCGTCATGTACGGTAATCCCGAGACTACTCCCGGCGGTCTGGCGCTGAAGTACTACTCCTCTGTACGTATCGACGTGCGCCGCATTGAGACTCTCAAGGTGGGCGGCGAAATGGTGGGCAACCGCACCCGCGCAAAGGTTGTAAAGAACAAGGTTGCTCCCCCCTTCCGCGAGGCTGAGTTTGACATCATGTACGGCGAAGGCATCTCCAAGATCGGCGAGATCGTTGACCTGGGCGTAAAGCTTGAGATCATCGACAAGGCCGGCGCATGGTACACCTGCTGCGGCAACCGCATCCAGGGCCGTGACGGCGTGAAGGACTTCCTTGCCAAGAACCCCGAGGCCTGCGAGCAGGTTGAAAACGAGATCCGCAACAATGCCCACAAGCTGCTCTCTCCCCAGGCGCTGAAGGCAGCACAGGTCTCCGGCCGTGCAGCTGCCCCCGCTCCCGCTGTAGATGTGAGCGCTGCAGACTTTGACGAGGACTGAGTTTTAGTTTCAATTTATAATTGATGCTTATAACTGAAATTAAAAAAAGCCCCTCCGGCAGATTCACAGTGCTCTTTGAGGATGAAAGTGAGATAAAAAGCACCCTCACCGTCATCTCCGACCTGCGGCTTTTCTCCGGGAAAGATCTGGACGAAGAACAGCTCAATGAGCTGCGCTCTCTTTCCCAGCGTGGCATCGCAAAGGAGAAAGCGCTGGAGTATATCTCCCACCGCCGCATGAGCTGTAAGGAGCTGGAGCGCAAAATGCTGGACAAGGGCTACGATGAGGATACCGCCTCCTACTGCGTAAGCTGGCTGCTGGAAAACCGCTTTCTGGACGATGAGAGCTATGCCGGCGCCATCGTGCGCCACTACTCCGCCAAGGGCTACGGCCCGGGCCGCATCCGCATGGAGCTTTCTCGCCGGGGCATCGCCCGGGAGCTTTGGGAAGCGGCCTTTGAGGAGCTGCCGGATGACACTTCCAAAATCGATAAATTCATTTCATCCCGACTGACAGACCCCAGCGACAGGGCGCAGGTGCAGAAAATCAGCGCCGCCCTCTACCGCCGGGGCCACAGCTGGGAGGATATACGCCGGGCGCTGAGAAGATTCAGCGCTGACTGCGAGGAATAAATATAAAATGGAAAAAACTTTTTCACTGATTTCTCTTGGCTGTGCCAAGAACCTTGTTAATTCAGAGCAGATGCTCTACCTGATGGACGAGGCGGGCTACACCCTGGTGCCCCA
Organism: Oscillospiraceae bacterium; assembly: GCA_017410425.1. Taxonomy (GTDB): domain Bacteria; phylum Bacillota; class Clostridia; order Oscillospirales; family Oscillospiraceae; genus Limivicinus. The sequence goes on along the minus strand of JAFQQV010000035.1, from coordinate 18,920 downwards.
GAGCGAAGGGGCTGACCTCGTTATCATCAACACCTGCGGCTTCATTGACGCTGCAAAGAGCGAGGCCATTGATGTTATCCTGGAAAATGCCGAGCTTAAAAAGGCGGGCCTGCTGGGCGGCATCATCGTCACCGGCTGCCTCAGTGAGCGCTATCGCGAGAGCATCATGTCCGAGCTGCCTGAGATTGACGCCGTGCTGGGCGTGGGCAGTTTTTCCGATATTGTGCGCGCCGCTGACGCTGTCACCGAGGGCCGCTTCATAAGCCTCTTTGGCGATCAGTCCGGCCCCATTGATGAAACTCCCCGTGTCATCACCACCGGCCCCAGTTGGGCATATCTGCGCATCGCCGAGGGCTGCAACAACTTCTGTGCCTTCTGTGCCATCCCTTATATCCGCGGCCGCTACCGCTCCAGAACTATGGAGAATATTCTGGAAGAGGCCCGTGATCTGGCAGCACACGGCATCAAGGAAGTCATCGTCATCGCTCAGGACATTACCCGCTACGGCACCGACCTTTACGGCAAGCGCTGCCTTGCGGAGCTCTGCCGCAAGCTGGCTGAGATTGAGGGCATTGAGTGGATACGCCTCCACTACCTCTATGTGGACCAGTTTGACGATGAGCTTATTGACGAGATCGCCAATAACGATAAAATTGTAAAATATCTGGATATTCCTATCCAGCACATCAATAACCATATTCTCAAGCGCATGAACCGCCGCGGCACCGGTGACGATATCCGCGTGCTGTTCAAGAAGCTCAGGGAGCGCGTGCCCGGTCTGGTGCTGCGCACAAGCCTGATTGCCGGTCTCCCCGGCGAAGGCGAGGCTGAGTTTGAGGAGCTGTGTGAGTTCCTTAAGGAAGCCCGCATCGAGCGTGTCGGCGTTTTCCCCTTCTCCCCTGAGGAGGGTACACCTGCCGCAGAGATGGAGCATGTGGACTTTGAGGAAGCCCAGCGCAGGGCAGACCTTATAATGCAGCTGCAGGCCCCCATTATGGACGAGTTCTGCGAGAGCTTTGTGGGCAAGGTGCTCACCGTTCTGGTAGAGAGCTATGATAATGAGTCTGAGCTTTTCGTAGGCCGCTGCTATGCCGACTCTCCCGACATTGACGGTCAGGTCCTCTTTGAGGGACGATGTACCGAGGGCGAGATGGTGCAGGTAGAGATTGAAGAAGCAGCCGACGGCCTGCTCTTCGGTATCATGGTAAATTAACGGAGGAAAGACCCTATGTTCAAAACCACTGCAAATAAGATCACCATGCTGCGTATAGTCCTTATACCTGTTTTCCTGGTGCTCGCCTATTCCGACAAAATGATGGCAGCCCTGGCTGTGTACGTCATCGCCTGCCTCAGCGACTTTGCTGACGGCTATATTGCAAGACACTTCAACCAGATTTCAAACTTCGGCAAGTTCATGGACCCCCTGGCTGACAAGATGCTGGTTCTGGCCGCCATGTGCTTTTTCGTGGAAAACGGTCAGATGGCCGGCTGGGCCGTGGCTGTTGTGCTCTTCCGTGAGTTTGCCGTCTCCGGTATGAGGCTGCTGGCTGTGGAGCAGGGTCAGGTTATCGCCGCCGCATGGTCCGGCAAGATCAAGACCGCTTCCACCATGGTCTGCCTAATCCTTATGATGCTGATGAACAACAATGTGCTCAACATTGTCAGCACCGTCATCATCGTTGCCACCACCGTCTATTCCGGTGTTGAGTATTTCTACGTCAACCGCGCAGTCTTCAAAGAGGCTGACTGATACATAAAATTCAAGCCGCATAAGCGGCAGATCGGAGAATACCATGTATTTATATAATTCCGCCACCAGAAAAAAGCAGGAGTTCGTTCCCATTGACCCTGAGCTGGTCAAGATGTACACCTGCGGCCCCACCGTATATCACTTTGCCCACATCGGCAACCTCCGCTCCTACATCATGGAGGATATTCTTGAGAAGTACCTGCGCTTTGCAGGCTACAACGTAAAGCGCGTTATGAACATCACTGACGTGGGTCACCTGACCTCCGACGCTGACGAGGGTGAGGACAAGATGCTCAAAGGCGCAAAGCGCGAGCAGAAGACCGTCATGGAGATCGCCCAGTTCTACACCGACGCTTTCTTTGCCGACTGCGCAAAGCTGAACATCAAGACCCCCGATGTTGTTGAGCCCGCCACCAACTGCATTGATGACTACATCAACATCATCTCCACCCTGCTGGATAAGGGCTATGCCTATCAGGCCGGCGGCAACATCTACTTTGACACCTCCAAGCTGGATCGCTACTACATCTTCAACGACTTCAAGGAAGAAGACCTGAACGTCGGTGTGCGCGAAGGCGTCGAGGAAGACACCAACAAGCGCAACAAGAACGACTTTGTTCTCTGGTTCACCAAGTCCAAGTTTGAAGACCAGGCCCTGAAATGGGATTCTCCCTGGGGCGTTGGCTACCCCGGCTGGCACATTGAGTGCTCCGGCATTTCCATGAAGCATCTGGGTGAAACCATCGACATCCACTGCGGTGGTATTGATAACGCTTTCCCCCACCACACCAACGAAATCGCCCAGTCTGAGGCTTTCCTGGGCCACAAATGGTGCAATTTCTGGATGCATGTCCTCCACCTGAACACCAACAGCGGCAAGATGAGCAAGAGCAGCGGCGAGTTTCTCACCGTTTCCCTGCTGGAAGAAAAGGGCTATGATCCTCTGGCCTACCGTCTCTTCTGCCTGCAGAGCCATTACCGCAAGAGCCTTGTCTTCTCCTGGGAGAATCTGGACAATGCACAGGGCACCTACAATAAGCTCATCAATAAGATCGCAGCCCTCAAGCCCGAGGATGGCGAGTTTGAGCAGGAGGCCTTCGATGCACTGAGAGCCAAGTTCTGCACCGCTATGGACAATGACCTGAACTCCTCCCTGGCTGTCACCGCTGTTTACGATGTGCTCAAGTACAAGACCAACGATGCTACCAAGCTTGCAGTTCTTGTCGAGTTTGACAAGGTGCTGAGCCTTGACCTCATCGAAAAGGCAGCAGCAAAGCGCGAAGAGCTTAAGAAGCAGGCCGTTGTTGCAGGCCAGTTCACCATCGTGTCCGAGTCCGGCGAAGCCGATACTGAGATCGAGGCCCTCATTCAGGCCCGTCAGGATGCCAAGAAGGCAAAGAACTTTGCCGAGGCTGACCGTATCCGCGACGAGCTGAAGGCCGCCGGCGTTGAGCTTACCGACATCCCCCACGGCGTAAAGTGGAAGAAAATCTGATTGCTAAATAAAGAAGCGTTCCTCACATGAGGAACGCTTCTTTTTGTTTGATTACTTCTTGAAAAGCTTGCTGAACAGATAGTACACAGCAATACCGGCGGCAAACATAAGGCCAGCCTTTGTGCTCTCATCCATGTACTTGAAGTTCTCCATCAATGCCTCAAACATAATTTTTCTCCTTTATCTCCCAATTATTGTTCTCAGTTTGGATATGTTGAATTTTTGTCCAGAGGAATGTATTTGTAATTTTCGTGCTCCGGCAGCTCTGAAGCTCCGGCAGCCCAATTGAACAGGCCGTATTTCATTGCATCGTAGATAACGCTGTAGTGGCCATAATTTTCAACATGGGCGATGGTCACATCCATCTTATGGGCAACCATAGTCTGTATGGCAAGCTTGTTCATGCCAACGCCGTCACCCTCCACCAGCAGGAACTTTGTTCCGGTCTGGGCCATCACGTCACATTCCTCGGTGCCAAGCACCGGCATAAAGCTTTCCCAATGCTGTCCTGCATCCAGGGTCAGCACTTTTTTTACCTCAATACCCTTTTCCTCATAGAACCACACCGCCGCATGGGCCGCAGTATAGGCCCCGTTGCTGGCGCCGATCAGGGCCACATCATGGATAAAGACATTGTTCTCCATGGCAGCCTGCTCCAGCACATTGTAGGAATCCTCAGCCTTTTCGGCATAGCTGCCGCCAAAGCCGTTGGCATAGCAGAAGACCATTATTGCATTTGGCAGCTCACCGTAGTAACCGTAGAGATAGTCCGTCATATAGCCGTTGGCAAGGGACTGGTCATAGCCGCCGGGGTAGAATATCATGCCCGTAGTCTCTGACCCTGCCTCATGGGGCACATACACAAGGCCAATCCTGTGCCAGTAGAGTCTGCCGCTGCCCACATCCAGGCCGGCATAATCCGAGTACTTCACAGGCTCTGCCCATTCAGACTGGAGATTTGCCTTTCTCTCGCTGCACCTGAGATACAGCATCTGGGAATCCCGGTAGTCCAGCAGCTTTTCAAACAGCGCCATGGCCTCGTCTATTCTACACTCATAGGCAAGACTCAGAGCCTGCTGGTAAATTTCCTCCCTGAGCTCTGCTGCAAGCTCCAGTGCCCCGGCATGTTCACCCAGCTTCTGGGCCTTGAGCAGAGCCTCTGTAAGCTCGCCCTCGTCACGAAGCTTCAGGGCCATGCGGTATTCGCACTCTGTAACAAGCTCCGGCGCGTCTTCAAAGTCGCCCAGGATTATAAGCTCTGCCTTGGCTTCCTCCAGCTTTCCCTCTTCCATGTATGCCCTGGCTCTATCCAGGCGTTCCAGCGCGGCGGCATAGGCTGCGGCGCGCTTAAGCTCGCTGTCGCACTGGGCTATTTTCTCCGTCTCGCCTATCTTCTCAAACTCCAGCTTTGCCGAAGCGTAGTCCCCCTGGGACATAAGCTCAGAGCCCCTGTTGAAAATAAGCATTTCACGCCATATCATTCCGCCGTAGGCAAGGCAGAACAAAATCCACAGCGCAAGCAGTCCAATTATAATTTTTTTATATTTTCTGATCACTTTTTTCTCCGAAGCGAATAATTAATAGCGGCGGCTTACGCTGTCAGCCAGCTCAAGGATAAGCTCACGGGCGGCCTTCTCCCGCGCCTCATAGCTGAGTTCTTCCTCAGCCTCTGCCAGCTCCTCTTCCATTTTCCTGAGCCTGCGGCTGTTCCATCTGAGGAAAAAGGCGATAGGCACCGCCGTGCAAATGCAGGAGCCGATAGCCTTCACCATCTGGCTGAATCTGAGGTATTCATCCCAGACCAAAGGCAGCAGACTGTCAAGCAGACCGAAGCAAAGGCAAAGCCCCAGGATTCCCAGCAACGAGCGCTTGTTCAAGATCTTCCTTATCGGCAGATCCGGCGCAATAGTCTTGGCTGCCAGCAGGAAGGTGATCAGCACCATCACAGCCACAGCGAGCCAACTGAGCACAGCCGAGAACACCGGGGACAAGAGCGCGCCCCAGAGCGTGGAGCCCAGATTAATAAGCAGCGTACCCAGAAGCCATAGGGGCAGCGCCACCACAGCGCGCAGAGGCGTGGGAATCTGCATCACAAGCCGCCTCACTGCAGAGCCGGGCTTGCTGCGTGCCTCTTCCTCCTCACCGTCGCCGCTGTCATCGCCGGCATCGGTCTGGCTGTCCATATCCATATCAAGGGTCTGCACCAGCGCATCAGGGGCATCGTCCAGCAGCTCCGCCGGAGAGTTGAAGGTTCCGCCCACCAGCACGCCTGCCGCCGTCACCGCCGCAACTGCGGATACAGCCGCTTTTTTCTTTTGAGACTTGTCCATAATCATACCTCATGGCATTTTTGCTCATAATTGTACATTTTAATTTTATCAGAATAAGCGATAAACACAAGCATTTTGTGTAAATTAATTCAAGCCCATCTTGACATATACCCCAAGGGGGTATATACTAAACATACCCCCAAGGGGTATAGGAGGACAATATGGAAGAAATTACTTGCTGTTCCCATAAGACAAAGCAGCGCTCTGCGGAGGAGTTCAAAGCGCTTACCAATCGCCTGAGCCGTATAGAAGGTCAGGTCAGGGGTGTCAGAAAGATGATAGAGTCTGACGCGTACTGCACCGATATTCTCACCCAGGTCAGCGCCATTCAGGCGGCTCTCAACGCCTTCAGCCGTGAGCTGCTTTCAAACCATATACACACTTGCGTTGCTGATGACATCAGAAGCGGCAAGAACGAAACCATTGATGAGCTTGTTGCTCTTTTACACAAGCTGATGAAATAAGAAAGGAGGCTCCATGCAAACTTATGACATTAGCGGCATGAGCTGCGCCGCCTGCTCTGCCAGAGTTGAAAAGGCCGTGTCTGCACTGCCGGGTATAGAAAGCTGCAGCGTAAACCTGCTGACAAATTCCATGGCCGTGGAAGGCAGTGTCTCTGAGGCTGAGATTGTTGCCGCCGTCACTGCCGCGGGCTACGGCGCTGCCCCCAAGGGCGCTGCAAAAGCCAGCCACCAAAACGAAGAAGATGCCCTTGCCGACCATGAAACCCCTGTGCTCAAGCGCAGGCTGGTGTATTCTCTGGGCTTTCTTGCGGTGCTGATGTATATCTCCATGGGCCATATGGTGGGCCTGCCCCAGCTGCCCCTGCTGGATAAAAGCCCCAGCGCCTTTGCCCTGAGCCAGCTGCTGCTGGCCGGCATCGTGATGGTAATAAACCAGAAGTTTTTTATCTCCGGCTTCAAGAGCCTGCTGCACAGGGCGCCCAATATGGACACGCTGGTGGCCCTGGGTTCTGCCGCCGCCTTCGTTTACAGCTGCTACGCCATGTTCCAGATGACGGCGCTTGAAAGCTTTGCCGAGGCAAACCATCTGCGCCATGAGCTGTATTTTGAATCCGCCGCCATGATCCTCACCCTCATTACCGTGGGCAAGATGCTGGAGGCCAGAGCCAAGGGCAAGACCACCGACGCTCTGCGCGGGCTTATGAAGCTGGCGCCCCAGACCGCAACTATTGTGGAGAACGAGATTGAACGCATCATTCCCATTGAGGAGCTTAAGAAGGACGACATTTTCGCCGTCCGCCCCGGCGAAAGCTTCCCCGTAGACGGCATCATCATCGAGGGCACAAGCTCCGTTGACGAGTCCGCCCTTACCGGTGAAAGCCTGCCTGTGGACAAGACCGTGGGCGACAGAGTTTCCGCCGCCACCGTAAACCACGAGGGCTATCTCCGCTGCCGCGCCCTGCGGGTAGGTGAGGACACCACCCTCAGCCAGATCATCCGCATGGTGTCTGAGGCCTCCGCCACCAAGGCCCCCATTGCCAAAATTGCCGACAAGGTCTCCGGTGTGTTTGTGCCGGTGGTCATGTCCATCGCCGTGCTGACCCTCATCGTCTGGCTGCTGCTGGGAGAAAGCTTTGGCTTTGCAATCGCCCGTGCAATCTCCGTGCTGGTCATCAGCTGCCCCTGCGCGCTGGGTCTTGCCACGCCAGTTGCCATCATGGTGGGTAACGGCATGGGTGCAAAGCACGGCATACTCTTCAAAACCGCTGTCTCCATGGAGGCTGCCGGCAAGCTTGAAACTGTTGTGCTGGACAAGACCGGCACCATCACCGCCGGCACCCCTGAAATTACCGACATCATCCCCGTCCCGGGTGTGAGTGAAAATGAACTTCTCAGCTTTGCAGCTGCCCTGGAAAGCCGGAGCGAGCATCCCCTTGCCAAGGCCATTATCCGCGGCGCCGAAAGCCGCAACATATTCCGCGGCATAATCCGCGGCACTGCAGAGAGTTTCACCGCCCTGCCCGGCAGCGGTGTCAGCGCTGTTGTTGACGGCGTAAAGGCGCTGGGCGGCAATCTCAAAACCGTCTCCGTCCGCTGCCCCATCAGTGAAGATTTCCGCCGCAAATCAGAAGAACTCTCAAACGCCGGCAAAACTCCCCTTTTCTTCTCCCGTGACGATAAGCTTCTTGGCATCATTGCCGTGGCTGACGTAATCAAGCCCGACAGCAGCGAGGCTATTACCGAGCTGAAAAACATGGGCATCCATGTGGTTATGTTAACCGGCGATAATCAGCGCACCGCTGAGGCTATAGGCCGTCAGGTGGGCGTGGATGAGGTCATTGCCGGTGTCCTGCCCGACGGCAAGGAGGCCGTGGTGCGGAAATTCTCCGCTCAGGGCAGCACCGCCATGGTGGGCGACGGAATAAACGATGCCCCGGCCCTGACCCGGGCCGACGTGGGTATCGCCATCGGCGCCGGTGCAGACATCGCCGTGGATGCAGCCGACGTGGTGCTGATGAACGGTTCACTAAAGGACGTCAGCGCCGCCATCCGTCTCAGCCGCGCAACTTTGAAGAATATCCACGAAAATCTTTTCTGGGCCTTCTTCTATAACACGCTGGGCATCCCCGTGGCAGCCGGCCTGTTCTCCGGCATCGGCATCACCCTCAACCCCATGCTGGGCGCCGCCGCCATGAGCCTTTCCAGCTTCTGCGTTGTGTCCAACGCGCTGAGACTGAATTTCAAGAATATCCACGATCCCTCAAGGGACCGCAAGATAAAGCATAAGCATAAAGAAGAAAATATTATAGAACAGGAGAATACTACTATGACCAAGACCATGAAGATTTCCGGCATGATGTGCCCCCACTGCGAGGCAAACGTAAAGAAGGCTCTCGAGGCCATGGACAGCGTTGAAGTCGCTGAGGTCAGCCACGTTGCCGGCACCGCCGTCGTCACCGGCGTGGCTCTGGACGATGCCGCCCTCACCGCCGCCGTTGTTGATAAGGGTTACGAAGTTCTGGGCATCGAGTAAGAAAACCCGCAATATCCAAAGGCTCCCCTTGTCAGGGGAGCTGTCACGAAGTGACTGAGGGGTAGTTTTCTCTCCCTCAGTCTCGCTCCGCTCGACAGCTCCCTCATCAGAGGGAGCCTTTAAATATTGCATCGAAAGTTTTTTTATTATAAAATATCTTTATAATAATTTTTAGGAGGTACCCCCATGGGCTCTCTTGACGGACTTAAAATACTGGACTTTTCCACTCTGCTTCCCGGCCCCTTTGCTTCTCTGATGCTGGCCGACATGGGCGCGGAGGTTCTCAAAATCAGCTCCAAGTCCAAGCCGGACATTGTTCTGGACTATCCCCCCTTTATTGAAGGCACCGACATTTCCGCCTGCCAGGCCTGGCTGGGCCGCAACAAAAAGACCATGAGCCTGAATCTCAAGACCCCTGAGGCCGTTGAGATCGTCAAGGAACTGGTCAAGGAATACGACATTGTTCTGGAACAGTTTCGCCCCGGCGTCATGGACAAGCTGGGTCTGGGCTATGAGACTCTCAAGGCCATCAACCCCGGCGTGATCTACTGCTCCCTCACCGGCTACGGTCAGACCGGCCCTCTGCGCAACGCCGCCGGCCATGACATAAACTACATCTCCCGCTCCGGCATCATCTCCCACGCAGGCCGCGAGGAGGAAGGCCCCAGCCTGATGAACTTCCAGATTGCAGACATTGCTGTCGGCTCTCTCAACTCCGTCATCGGCATTCTCGCCGCGGTGAACCACCGCCGCAACACCGGTATGGGTCAGTATGTGGATGTTGCCATGATGGACGGCTGCGTCCCCTTCAACAGCCTTGACGGTGCAAGCTTCCTGGTCTCCGGCATCCAGCCCAAACGCGAGGGTGAGCGTCTCAACGGCGGCTGCATGTACGATTACTACAAGTGCAAGGACGGCGGCTATATGTCTGTCGGCTCCCTGGAGCCTCAGTTCTGGGCCAGCTTCTGCAAGGCCATCGGCCGCGAGGATCTTATTGATGGCACCGTAATGCCCGAGAACGTGGCCGAGGTCAAGGCCGAGATACGCGGCATTTTCAAGACCAAAACCAGAGATGAGTGGGTTGAGGTATTCTCCCACTATGACGCCTGCGTCCAGCCTGTGCTTGATTTGAAGGAAGCCCTCCTCGAGGACGAGCAGGTGAAGGTGCGCGAAATGGTGGTGGATGTGGAGCTTCCCACCTATCCCGGCGTGAAGGTAAAGCAACTTGCAACTTCCATCAAGCTCTCCGAGTGCCCCTGCGAGTATAAGCACGCAGGCTACCCCATCGGCTACCACACTGAGGAAGTCATAGCCAAGCTGGGCCTTGACTACGCAGCTCTTGAGGCTAAAGGCGTGTTCAAGTAAAAGCACTCCCCTCATCCGTCAGCCTCCGGCTGCCACCTTCCCCCAAAGGGGGAAGGCTTTAAATAAAAAATCCGCTTCGATTGAAGCGGATTTTTTATTTTGTCATTTGTCAAGATAGCACTTGAGCAGTTCCTGCATCAGCTCATCCCTGTCGATGCGGCAGATGAGAGTGCGGGCATTGTTGTAATTGGTGATGTAGGTGGGGTCCTCAGAGAGGATATAGCCCACAATCTGGTTGATAGGATTATAGCCCTTTACCATCAGTGAATTATAAACCGAGGACAAAATCTCCTTCATCTCGGCTTTGCTGTCCAGTGCAGCAAACTTTCTGGTGGCGTCTTCCATGAGCTTTCCCTCCTTAGCAATTTCTGTTTATGGCTATATTATAACAGAAATCAAAGTCAAGTAAAGTAAAAACAAGTCGAAAATTATTTAGAAAATATTAATTTTCAGCAAAGATTTACCCAATCTGCGCTTAACGCATAACAGCAGAGTATTCCTTCTCCAGTGCGGTGAGGACATTCTTTATAGTCTCCTCGGCGTGCTCATCGGTGAGGGTCTGCTCATCGGAGCGCATGGTCAGGGAGAATGCAACGGACTTCTTGCCCTCGGCAATGTGGCTGCCCTGATATACGTCGAAGAGGGCGCAGCCCTTGAGGTACTTGCCGCCGGCAGCCATGATGCAGTCGTTCAGATCGCCAACGGGAATGGCAGCGTCACAGACAACAGCAATGTCACGGGTGACGGAGGGGAACTTGGGCAGAGGCTGGTATACAGGCAGGCCACCCTTGACAGCGTAGAGAGCCTCGAAGCTCAGCTCAGCGCAGTAGAACTCAGCATCCACGCCGTAGTTTGCTGCAACTGCGGGATGAATCTGGCCCATGACACCGATGTAAGTGTCACCGGCATAGACCTTGGCGCAGCGGCCGGGATGGTAGGATGCATTTTCCTTCTCTGCAACGAACTTCAGCTTGGGAGCATCCAGATCGGCCAGCAGATTCTCGACCCAGCCCTTGAGCACGAAGAAATTCATCTCAGGGCCGTAGGCGCCGATGGAGACGATTTTGGGCTCGTCAGCCATGCCGTCATCACGCTTGAGGTAGATCTTGCCGATCTCGTAGAGACGGGCTTCCTTGTTGCGGTAGTTGTAGTTGCGGGTCAGAATCTCCAGCATGGAGGGGAGAATGCTGGTACGCATGATGGAGGTATCCTCGCCCAGAGGATTGAGGATGCGCAGAGAATCTCTCAGAGGAGAATCAACAGGCATTCTTATCTTATCGTAGTAGCTGGGGCTGATGAAGGAGTAGGTGATGATCTCATCCAGACCCATGCTGCGGCAGCACTGGCCGATCTGGCGCTCACAGTTCTGCAGGGGGGTGAAGCCGCCGCAGGTGGTGATACCGCCGGCAAACTCAGTGGGAATCTCGTTGTAGCCGAAGAAGCGGGCAACTTCCTCTGCAATGTCAGAGTAGTGCTCAACGTCGCCGCGCCAGGAGGGAACGTAGATGGTGTCGCCATCGAGGGTGAAGCCAAGGCGGAGGAGAATGTCGCGCATTGTGGCCTCGTCGATGTCGGTACCCAGCAGGGCGTTGATCTTCTGAGGCTCCAGCTTGATGGTGGTCTGCTTGATCTCACCGGGAACAACGTCAATAATGCCTTCAACGACCTCGCCTGCACCCAGCAGCTCAATCAGCTCACAGGCGCGCTGAACTGCCTTATAGGTGTTCTGGGGGTCAAGACCCTTCTCATAGCGGGAAGAAGCGTCGGTACGCATACCAAGAGCGGTGGCGGTGCGGCGGATGGATGCGCCGTTGAAGTTTGCGCTCTCAAAGAGAACCATGGCGGTGTCGCCCACGATTTCGGAGTTTGCGCCGCCCATAACACCGGCTACGCCCACGGGCTTGTGTGTATCGCAGATGCAGAGCATATCGGTGGAGAGCTTGCGCTCATTGCCGTCGAGGGTCTGGATAGTCTCGCCTTCCTTTGCGCGGCGGACATGGATCTCATGCTCGTCAACGCAGCTGAAGTCGAAGGCGTGCATGGGCTGACCATACTCCAGCATGACGTAGTTTGTAATATCAACAACGTTGTTGATGGGGCGCATACCGGCGTTGCGGATACGCTCACGCATCCATGCGGGAGAGGGCTCGATCTTCACGTTCTTGACCATGCGTGCGGTGTAGCGGGGGCAGAGCTCAGGATCTTCAATGACGATCTTTGCAAGCTCATTGATGTCGCCGCCGGCGGTGGCCTTGACAACAGGCTCGTGCAGCTTCAGTTCCTTGTTGAAGGTAACTGCGGCCTCGCGGGCAAGACCGATCATGCACAGGCAGTCGGGGCGGTTGGGGGTGATTTCCATCTCAACCACGTGGTCGTCAAGACCCAGCATCACTGCCACATCGTCGCCCACCTTGCAGTCCTCATGGAGGATGAGAATGCCGTCAGCGATGCAGTTGGGGAATTCCTTCTGCTCTGCGTGGAGCTCAGCGAGAGTAAGGACAGCGTTCTTCTGGGTGTCGTATGCCACCATGTCACCCTCATGGATATTCTGGCACTTGGTGACGACTTCGGCATCAGCGCCAGCATCCAGAGATACCTTCCACAGGTTCAGGCCTGCGTTTTCAACAGCCTTTACGTCTGCTGCAACAACCTTGCCGAAGATCTTGTCACCGGCCTTGATGTCAGCGGAAATAGAGGGCTTTTCGGGGTCGATGGGGTGATAGTTATTGAGAAGAGCAGCAGCCACGATTTCACCGTAGGGGAAGTCATGGGTGGTGCAGTTGAGTTCCTTCAGGGAGCAGAGCATACCTTCGGAGGGCAGGCCGCGCAGCTTGCCGCGGGTGATCTTCACGCCGCCGGGCAGCAGGGAGTTGTGCAGAGCAACGGGAACCAGATCGCCCACATGGACATTCCATGCGCCGGTGCAGATCTGAACCAGCTCCTCAGCGCCCACATCCAGCTGGCAGACCAGCATATGGTCGGAGTTGGGGTGCTTTTCAAGGGAGACGATGCGGCCGACCTTGACGTTCTTCATGGTCTGGCTGAGATCCTCGGTGACTTCCACCTTGGAGCCGGAGATGGTCATGGCCTCGGCGAAGGCTCTGTCGCCGTATTCTTCAAGGCTCAGGTCAACAAACTCATTGAGCCATTTTCTGGACAGTATCATTTCTTCTTACCTCCCTTAGAACTGTTCGAGGAATCTGACATCGTTTTCGAATATCAGACGCAGGTCGCTGATCTTGTACTCGCCCATTGCGAGACGCTCAAGGCCCATACCAAAGGCCCACCCGGAGTATTCGTCCGGATCGATGCCGCAGCCGGAGAGAACCTTGGGGTGTACCATACCGGCGCCCAGAACTTCGATCCAGCCCTCGCCCTTGCAGGTGGGGCAGCCCTTGCCGCCGCACTTGTGGCACTGGATGTCCATTTCGCAGCTGGGCTCGGTGAAGGGGAAGTGGTGGGGACGGAAGCGGGTAACGGTACCCTCGCCGTAGATCTTCTCAACGACCAGATTCAGCGTGGCCTTCAGGTCAGCCATGGTAATGCCCTTGTCGATAACCATACCCTCGATCTGGTGGAACATGGGGGAATGGGTAGCGTCAACCTCGTCCTTACGGTAAACACGGCCGGGGGCGATGATGCGGATAGGCAGCTCTCTGGACTCCATTGCGTGAATCTGCATGGGAGAGGTCTGGGTGCGAAGCAGGATCTTGGCATCTTCGGTGAAGTAGAAGGTGTCGGTCCAGTCGCGGGAGGGGTGGCTTTCCTCAATGTTGAGCTTGGTGAAGTTATACTCAGCCAGTTCAACCTCGGGGCCGTCAACTATATCAAAGCCCATGCCGATAAAGATGTCCTTGATCTGGTCGAGAACATTGTACATGGGGTGCTTGTGACCTACGGTCTGCTTTACGCCGGGCAGAGTGACGTCGATAGCTTCGTCAACAAGCTTCTTCTCCATCATCTCGCGGCCCAGCTCTTCCTTGCGCTTTTCAAGGGCGCCTTCAACCTCGGCGCGCAGCTGGTTTGCCAGCTGGCCCATGACAGGGCGCTCCTCAGCGGAGAGCTTGCCCATCTGCTTGAGGATGGCGGTCAGCTCGCCCTTCTTGCCCAGGTACTTGACTCTGAGGGCTTCCAGTTCTTCAATGCTCTGGCAGGCCAGAATGGCCTTGACGGAGGACTCTCTGAGTCCCTGCATCTGTTCTTTCATACTCACTACTCCTGTAAAATATTTCTCCTGTAAAATAATAAAAGCTTCCATCCCACAACAGGGACGAAAGCAAAAAGTTCCGCGGTACCACCCGGTTTCGGCCGCGATATAATGCAGCCGCACTCACGATGCTTAACGCGCACCACACGCCGGTGATTGGCCGGAGCTCCCGGGCGAACCAAACGCCTGCACCTGCCGGGGGCTTACAGCCGCGACCCCCGTTCTCTGTCAGGAACAATAAACGTTATTTTCCCGTTCAAAGCAATAACATTGGTAATTTAACACATTGCTGTGTATTTTGCAAGAGCAAATTGACACTCCTCAGCTTTGTGATTATAATTGAGAAAGCGGCATATGCTTGGGTACAAGACTTTTATGGAGGATGCCATGAGAAGATTATACCCATTGCTGCTTTGCCTGTGCCTTATGCTGACAGGCTGCCAGAGACGTGATATACAAGCCGAGTTTGAAGCCCTCTCCTCAAGGCTGGCTGAGAGCGGCAGCCTCAGCTTCACCGCCAATGTCCGGGCCGAGTATGAGGACAAGACCGCCCGCTTCACCCTGGGCTATGAGGAAAATGCCGAGGGCGGCACCGTGACGGTGCTGGCGCCGGAGCTTATAAAGGGCATCAAGGCCCATGTGGGTCCCGGAGGCACCCAGCTGCAGTATGACAGCGTGGTGCTGGATACGGGCTCGCTGGATAATTTCGGGCTCTCTCCCCTTTCCTCATTGCCGGTGCTGCTGCAGGCTTTGAAGGCCGCCCATCTGGACAGTTTCTGGGAGGAGGACGGTATGAGCGTTTTGCAGCTTGAGCCTGAGGATCAGCTTAAATGCACAGTCTGGTTTGAATCAGAAAGTATGATTCCCCTGCGCGCTGAGATTGCCTCCGGCGACAGGGTGACAGTATACATAGAAATCAGCGACTGGAACGAAGGATAAAAATATGAAGGATCTGCAAAAGAGAACCTGGGCTGAAATAAGCCTTGACAATATCCGCCACAACTACCGCGCCATCCGCGCCGCCCTGCCTGAGGGCTGCAAATTTCTTGGCGTAGTGAAGGCCGATGCCTATGGTCACGGCGCGGTGCGCGTGTCAACGCTGCTGCAGGAAGCCGGGGCCGATTATCTGGCCGTAAGCTGTCTGGACGAGGCGCTGGAGCTGAGGCGCGGCGGCATATTCATGCCCATTCTGATACTGGGCCATACACCGCCGGAGTATACCAATATGCTTCTTGACAATCATCTGACCCAGACAGTAAGCTGCCTTGCAAAGGCGCTGGAGTATTCCGCCGCAGCCTCCGCCCTGGGCGGCACGCTTAAGATACATATAAAGCTGGACACCGGCATGAGTCGTCTTGGCTTTCTCTGCTCCGGTGGCCAGTTTGATGAGGGCGTGCAGAATGTTATGGAGTCCTGCTGCCTCCCCGGTCTTGAGCCGGAGGGCATCTACACCCATTTCGCCGTTTCCGATGAAGCCGGCGAAGATAATGAGGCCTACACCCGGGGCCAGTTCAGGCTCTTTATGGATATGGTGGAAGCGCTTGAAAAGCAGGGTCTTAAGTTTGAGATACGCCACTGCGCCAATACCGGCGCCGTTGTAAACTATCCGGAAATGATGCTGGACATGGTGCGCCCCGGCCTTCTGCTCTACGGCTACGGCGATGATAAAAACAAGCTGGGTCTTCTCCCCTGCATGCGCCTTGTCACCACCGTCAGCACCATCAAGTTCTATGAGCCCGGCACCTCAGTAAGCTACGGCAGGCACTACCGTACTGAGGAGCGCACACGCATGGGCGTTCTGGCCATTGGCTATGCAGACGGGCTTTTCCGCTGTCTTTCCGACAAGTGCAGCTTTGAAGCCCGCGGAGGCAAGGCCCCTCAGCGCGGCCGCATCTGCATGGATATGTGCATGATTGACATCAGCCATCTTCCCGAGGTGGACGTGGGCAGTGAGGTGGAGATCTTCGGCGAGAAGAACGACATCCGCGCTCTCAGT
Organism: Oscillospiraceae bacterium; assembly: GCA_017410425.1. Lineage (GTDB taxonomy): Bacteria > Bacillota > Clostridia > Oscillospirales > Oscillospiraceae > Limivicinus. The sequence continues at coordinate 2,780 of JAFQQV010000035.1, read as the reverse complement.
GAAGCCGCCGGCACCATCCCATACGAATTCCTCTGCGCGGTTTCAAAGCGCGTACCGAGAGTTTATAAATGACCCCCTCTCAGTCAGCCTTACGGCTGCCAGCTCTCCCATAGGTAGAGCCAAGAATTGCTCCTGCCCCTTGCCCCTCCCCTTGGGAGAGGCAAGGGGAGAGGGCGCCGAGAACTTTTCGGAGGAATTAATCCCATGACTACAGATATATACGGCACCCTGGGCCCGGCCTGTGCCGATGTGGAAACACTGGAAAAAATGTTCGCCGCCGGCATGAGCGACATACGCCTCAATCTCAGCCATGTGACGCTTCGCCGTGCCGCCGATCAGGTAGAGGCTCTGCACAAAGCCGCGGCAAAATGCGGCATAAAGGCAAAGCTGCTTATCGACATGCAGGGTCCGGAGCTGCGGCTGCCCACATTTGATATTGAGCCTGAGCTTATCGAAGGCGAAACTGTCGTCCTCGGCGAGGGCGGCATCCCCATGCCGGAGATTGTGCTGCCCTGGCTTGTTCCGGGTCAGCAGGTGCTCCTGGACGACGGCAGGCTTCTGCTGGAAATGCTGGACACTCGCCGCGCCAAGGTGGTCCGCGGCGGTCTGCTCAAGTCCCGCAAGAGCATTGCCCTGCCCGGCTCAAAGATTCATCCTCCCACCATGACAACCGAAGATTTGCAGAACATTGCCGATGCCAGGGCTTTCGGTGTCACCGGCGTGATGCAGCCCTTTGTAAGAGATGCTGAGGATCTCAAGGCCGTCCGCGCCGCACTGGACGCCGCCGGAGCTGAGGACATTGCCCTCTTTGCAAAGATTGAGAACATGGACGGGGTTGAGCATCTTGAGGAGCTTCTGCCCTGGTCTGACGAGATAGTCATTGCCCGGGGTGATCTTGGCAACGCCATGCCCCTGTGGGAGCTGCCCGCCGTACAGAAGCGGATAAGCGAAAAGTGCCGCAAGGCCGGCAAAAACTTCATGGTTGTGACCCAGATGCTCTGGAGCATGGAAAAATCCCCCGTCCCCACAAGGGCGGAGGTCAGCGATATTTTCAACGCCGTGTATGACGGCTGCTCATCTGTCATGGTTACCGGCGAAACCGCTGTGGGTAAATACCCGGTGGAGGTAATCAAGTACCTTGCCAACACTGCAAAGGAAGCAGAAAAGTTCAGATAAAGCAACAGCCCCCTAGTCAACACGACTGGGGGCGTTTTTTATTTCAATTTCCTTGCAAAGCCCAGAACCTGCTTCATGGCAGTTTCCTTGTCCACACCGGCAAGGCGCAGCTTGTGGGCATAGCCGAGAATTTCGGTGAATTCCCTGCCGGGTTTAAGCCCTGCTTCTATAAGATCCCTGCCCATAACATAGGGCCGGGCCATGTATTCTCTGTATAGCTCCAGCCGTTCATAGAGGAAGTCCTCTCCCGGCTCCTTGGGCTCTGCGGTAATGCGGCCCCTGTCGTCCGCAAGGCCGATGCAGATAAGTCCCTCCGGATCAATGGCCTGATCAAACATTTTGTTTGTGGACTTGATTGATGCGTGGGCTCTGGCCTTGGTCAAAGGCTGCATGTGCAGCTTACTCAGATTCAGCACATATTTTATAAGCTCAGTTTCGTTGCTAATACGCTGCATGAAGCTTTCTATCAGCGGCAGACCTTTTGTCTCATGGCCGTAGGCGTGGATGACGCCGTCCTTTTCCTCGCTGCAGATAGCCTTGCCCATGTCGTGGCAGACCGCTACCAGCATGAAGGCCAGTGGCTGTCGGGCCTTATGGCGCAGCTTTGCCGCCTCGTCAATGACCATCATGGTGTGGGTCCATACATCGCCCTCCGCATGGTAGCGCGGGCTCTGCTCCACGCCGATAAGCGCCTCCAGCTCAGGGAACCAGTGTCCCAGCTGATTCATATTCCGCAAAACCTCAAAGAATATGGAAGGCTGCTCCGCTTTCAGCAGGGCCTTTTCAAGCTCAAGGAATATGCGCTCCTTGGGCAGAGCGCTTAAATCCATCCCCCGGCAAAGCTTCACAGTTTCATCCGCAATCTCAAGCTTCATCCTTGCCGCAAACTGGGCTCCCCGCAGTACGCGCAGCGGATCCTCCGCAAAGCTTGAATCGTTTACATGGCGCAAAATGCCTTTTTCAAGATCCTCTCTGCCGCCAAAATGGTCAACAATCTCACCGCTGATAACATGCTGCAGCATGGCGTTGAAGGTGAAATCCCGCCGCCGGCAGGCAGCCTCCGTACCGATGAAAGGGTCAACAAAAACATCAAAATCTTTGTGACCCCGGCCCCGGTTTTCCTCTTTTCTGGGCATGGCGATGTCCAGAGAGTAACCCTTGATATTGTAGATACCAAAGCTCTCACCGATGGAGATGCGCTCACCCAAGCTGTCCAGGATTTTTTCCAGCTCCGCCGGGGCAATGCCGTGGACTTCGATGTCGATGTCCTTGCACTCGCGCTGCATGAGCGTGTCGCGGACCAGGCCGCCCACATAATAACAGTTTCCGCCCCGGCGATCCACCAGCCTTGCAATTTCAAGGGCCATGTTCCTGTCTTTCTGTACGCTGTCCATCCGCTCACCTCCTGCTTTTTTGTATTTTATTATATCATGTATGAATTTAAGTACCAAGGTTTTTTGCCGCATTTTTTCTATTGACAAGCTCATTGTCTTGTGCTAATATGTTTTAGCAACATCGGCGTGCAGAAGTACCCAAGAGGCCGAAGGGGCTCCCCTGCTAAGGGAGTAGGGTGTCTATAAAACGCCGCGAGGGTTCAAATCCCT
>JAFQQV010000034.1 GCA_017410425.1 Oscillospiraceae bacterium | reverse complement strand
TTAAAGGAATTTCTCTCCCCCAGTCTCACGCAAGCGCTCGACAGCCCCCTCGTCAGAGGGGGCCAATAAAAGACACCGTCGCCAACTATGTTGGCAGTGGGCTGTGTATGCAAAAGAAAAATTATTCGTAAGCCTTAAGGCCTAGCCAGTTTTAAGCCCTTATAGGGCCAGTGCAAGCCACCCGCTATGCGGGTGGTCTTGACTGATGGCAGAAAAATATTTTTATCACGCTACCACATTAGCGCTTTAGCGTATTGACAAATGCAGACTGTAGTGCTATTATCCAATCATCAACTGAATGAATCGAGGTTCAACACAATGAAAAGACTTATTTCCTTAATTATGATTGCAACAATGGTTCTGACCCTGTGTGCCTGCGGCGGAGGCAAAACCGAAGCCAAGGACCGCCTCGCTCAGATAAAGGAGAAGGGCTACATTGAGGTCACTACCGAGCCTTATTTTGCTCCTTACGAGTTTGTTGACCCCAACAAGAGCGGTGATGAGCAGTATCAGGGCATGGATATCGAGCTTGCAAAGTACATTGCTGATAAAATCGGTGTTGAGCTTAAGATCGTTCCTCTGGAGTTTACCGCAGTTCAGGCCGGTGTTATCGACGGCAAGTATGACCTGGCAATCTCTGCTATTGCCTACTCTCCCGCAAGAGAAGAGAACATGGCAATGAGCAAGGGCTACTACTTTGAGGATAACGAATACGGTTTCCTCTGCCGCGCCGAGGATGTGGACAAGTACACCAGCGTTGAGGATCTGAAGGACGCAGTTGTCATTACCCAGTCCGGCTCCGTACAGGAAGCTATCTACAATGAGAATGTTCCCGAGTGCAAGGAGTTCAAGCTTGTCTCTGCCATGACTGACGGCTATCTGGCTGTTGCCGAGGGTAAGGCTGATGTCTGCATCTGCTCCACCGGCTCTGCCGCCCTCTATGCCGAGGCAAACGGCGGTCTGGCAATTCCCGACTTCTTCTTTGATGTTGATCCTGAGATGAACTCCACCCGTGTTACTGCCTGCAAGGAAGGCACCGAGAGCCTGATGGAACTTGTCAACGAGTGCATTGATGAGCTGCTTGAATACGGCCAGCTGGTTCAGTGGTTTGATGAATACGCCGAGTATGCTTCTACCCTTGGCATCGAATAAAAACAAAACGATTATAAGTGGATAATTACCAGAGCAGACGCTGAAGATCAGTCCTCCCTTCAGCGTCTGCTGAAGCGAAAAAGATAAATTCTTAGGAGTCCGGGCTTATGGAAAAGATTATAAAGCTGTGGATAAAATATGATAACGTGTTTCTCTCCGGCCTTTTGGGCACGCTGTGGATTTCCGCGGTGACGGTGGTGCTGGGCACCATGCTTGGCATGCTTATCGCCCTTATGCGCATGGGTAAGAGCAAAGTGCTCAATATTCTTGCCGATGCATACATAGAGATCCTCCGCGGCACCCCTATCCTGCTCCAGCTTTACTTTTTCTGGATCGGCCTGCCCAAGATCATGCCCTTTGAGCTCAGCGACACCGCCTGCATTGTAACTGCGCTGGTGGTAAACAGCTCCGCCTACATATCCGAGATTATCCGCGCCGGTATAAACGCCGTGGACAAGGGCCAGTGGGAGGCTGCAAAGAGCCTTGGCCTCAGCAATAAGAACATGATGGCCCGCGTCATCATGCCCCAGGCAGTAAAGAATATTCTACCTGCTTTGTGCAATGAGTTTATATCCACCGTCAAGGGCACGTCCCTTGCCTCTGTCTTCTTCGTGGGTGAGCTGATGACCAGCTTCAAAACTGTCCAGTCTGCTACCTTCCTTGCACTCCAGTCCCTTACCATTGTCGGTATAATCTATTTCATTTTGAATTTTGTTCTTTCCAAACTGCTCAAGCTGCTTGAAAGGAGGCTGATGCTCAGTGACTAATGAAATACTCAGAGTGGAAGGCCTGAAGAAAAATTTTGGCAAGCTTGAAGTGCTCAAGGGCATCAGTACCAGCATCAGCAAGGGCGAGGTTGTTTCTGTTATTGGCCCCTCCGGCGGCGGCAAATCCACCTTCCTCCGCTGCCTGAATCTGCTGGAAGAACCCACCGAGGGCAGGATATTCTTCAAAGGTGAGGAGATCACCGGAAAGAAGATAGATGTCTGCAAATACCGCCAGCAGATGGGCATGGTGTTCCAGAATTTCAATGTTTTCCCCAATATGACGGTACTTGAAAATATCACCCTTGCGCCCGTGCTTGAAAAGAAAATACCCAAAGAGCAGGCCAGAGACGAGGCCATGGCTCTGCTTGCCAGAGTTGGGCTTACTGATAAGGCGGATGAATATCCCCGCAAGCTCTCCGGCGGCCAGAAACAGCGCTTGTCCATCGTCCGCGCCCTTGCCATGCAGCCGGAGGTAATGCTCTTTGATGAGCCCACTTCCGCCCTTGACCCGGAGATGGTCAAGGAAGTTCTGAATGTTATCTCTGACCTTACCAAAAGTGGCATGACCACTGTCATCGTCACCCATGAGATGGGCTTTGCCCGTAACATCTCTGACCGGGTGCTGTTCATTTCCGATGGCGTAATCAAGGAAGAAGGCAGCCCCGAATCCATCTTCACCTGTCCCCGTGACCCCAGCACCATCCGATTTCTCAGCATGGTACTGTAAAGGAGTGTTGAATTTTGAAAGATACCGTTAAAAGACTTGTAAATGCCAAGGCTGAAGACACAATCCGCCTTGCAAAAGATATATGGAGCTTTGCCGAGCTCAGCTATGAAGAGTATAAATCTGCAGCTGTTTTGAAGGAAGCGCTGGTGAATGAGGGCTTCGTTATTGACGATGGCATCGCCGGCATACCTACAGCCTTCACCGCCACATACAAAGTGGGCAGCGGCAGACCGGTTATGGCTCTTCTGGCAGAATATGACGCGCTGGACGGCCTGAGCCAGAAGGCGGGACTTACTGAGCCTGAGCCTGTCGTCCCCGGCGGCTCAGGCCATGGCTGCGGCCATAATCTTCTGGGCGCCGGCTGCTACTCTGCTGCTGTTGCGCTGAAGGACTATCTTGTGGAGAATAATCTGGACGGCAGCGTGGTCTTTTTCGGCTGTCCCGCTGAGGAGGGCGCCGGCTCCAAGCAGTTTATCGCCAGGGCCGGATACTTTGACGATGTGGACTTTGCCTACACCTGGCACCCCTCCACCTTCAACGAGGTGGCCTCCAAGGGCAGTGTGGCCATTATGGGTGCAAACTTCACCTTCGACGGCATATCCTCCCACGCCGGCGGCTCGCCCCATTTGGGCCGCTCTGCGCTGGACGCCATCGAACTTATGAACGTGGGCGTAAACTATCTGCGCGAGCATATGATTGATGCCGCCCGCGTCCACTATGCCTACTCCGATGCCGGCGGCACAGCGCCCAATGTGGTGCAGAGCCATGCTGTTATAAAGTACGAAGTCCGTGCGCCTAAGGTCAGCCAGGTGCAGGAGCTTTTTGCCCGGGTTGTGGATATTGCAAAGGGTGCAGCCCTTATGACCGGGACAAAGATGAGCTTTGAGATCACCATGGCCTTCTCTGACTATACCCCCAACAAGACCCTGGCTGCGGTGATGGATGAATGTCTCAGCGAAGTGGGCGCACCCGAGTGGGATGAGGCAGACTTTGACATGGCGGCCAGAATGCTCCGCAGCTATAACAAGAATACTCTTACCAATATCAAGGAGAGTCTGAAAGAATACTTCGACCGGGAGGACATTACGGACATACTTGAAAAACCTCTGGACCAGGATGTGCACCCCTTCAATCCCAAAGAGTTCCGCTATGAGTCCGGCTCAACTGATGTAGGCGATGTGGGCTATGCCACACCTACCGTCATGCTGTACATGAGCACTGCCTGCCTCGGCAATGTGGACCATACCTGGCAGAATACTTCCTTCTCCTGCTCCGGCATAGGCATGAAGGGCATGCTCCGTGCCGCCGAGGTTATGACTCTCGCCTGCATTAAAACCATGCAGCAGCCCGAGCTTATCGAAAAAGCCAAGGCCGAGCTTAAAAAGAAAAACGGCGGAAAATATGTCTGTCCTCTGCCGGACTACACCATGCCGCCTATAGGAAAATACTAAAACGAAAACGCCCGTCTTAGGCGCGGTGAGACAAGAAAGCCCTGTGTTTTCTTATCTCAACACGCCATTGACGGGCGTTTCGTTTTAAGGTATTGTTATAAGGAAGAAGAAATCTTAAGAAGTGAGGAAAAGAAATGATAAAACTTGGCGTATTTGACCTTGATAAAACTCTGCTGGATGCCAATAGCCGCCTGCCCAGAGATTTTTATAAAAATGTGGACATTCTTACCAAGCGCGGCGTCACCGTTGCCATCGCCAGCGGCCGTCCTGCCGACTCCCTGCTCTACCTGTTCCACGCCGCCCCCGACAGCATGCTCATCTGCGGTGAGGATGGCAACCTCTTCTACCAGGGCAAGCAGCTTATTAAGGCCCACACCATGTCCTGGGATCTGATAAATGAAATCTATGACACTATCAAGAACAGAAATGACCTTGCAGTTATGTTCTCCACTATTGAGGGGGAGTCTTTCTGGGACTGGCACAGCCTGCAGCTGATGGGCTACTGGAACGGCAGACGCTACCGCAGGGAAGATGCCCACGAGCTGGACGGTACTGAGAATATCTGCCGTATCCACTGCGTTACCCCCGGCGGAGACGAAGGTGCACGCAAAATAATTGAGGGCCCCCTTGCTGTTCTGGCTGATAAGTGCGATGTGCTGGGCGAAGGCTACGGCTGGATCGGCATCATGGAAAAGGGCTACAACAAGTCCATGGCCGTCAAGCTCTTTATGGAACATCTGGGCATCGGCCCTGACGAAGTTGCTGTCTTCGGTGACAATGAAAATGACGTGCCCATGTTCTCCGTGGCAAAGTACTCCTACGCCATGAAGAATGCTTCTCCCGCCATCAAGGAGAAGGCCGCCTTTGTCACCAAGTACGACCACACCGTAAACGGCGCTATGCGTCAGCTGCTCTGCCTCACCGAGGGTCAGGAAGCCTGAGTTAAATAGCAAAAAGGACACGACCTCAAGTCGTGTCCTTTTTTTGGTATATCAGTGGCAACTGTGGCTGCCGCAGCCGTGGGAGCCGCAGACATGGTCTTCGCCGTGATCGTGGTGGTTGCAGCTGACATTGGGATCATAGCTGAGCATACCGTAGATAAGGCTTTCAACTGCGCCGTCTGCATTGCCGCTGACGCCGCCGTAAAGTTTGATACCGGCTTCTTTCAGTGCATTCTGTGCACCGGCTCCAATACCGCCGCAGATGAGGACATCTACGCCCAGAGAGGAGAGCAGGCCTGCCAGAGCACCGTGTCCACTGCCGTTGGTGTCAACCACTTCGGAAGAGAGAATTTTTTCGCCCTCAACATGGTAGAGCTTGAACTGCTCAGTGTGACCGAAATGCTGGAAGATGTTGCCGTTTTCATAAGCTACTGCGATTTTCATAACTGATATCTCCTTAAAAATTCAATCAATGTTCATCCCTGCTGCTCTGCGGTGTTTGTGACAGCCGCCGCAAGCACAGAAATCCTCCTGCCCGTCACAAAGAGTATAGTCCCCGCCTTCTATGCGCAGTGTCATGCCGGCCACCAGCGCCCTCGCAATTTTGCCTCGGGCAGAGTTGTATATCTGCTGAGCCGTAGTACGGGCTACATGCATGTAGCCCGCGCACTCCTCCTGAGAGAAGCCCTGATAGTCTATGAGGCGTATTGCCTCATATTCATCCACGCTAAGCGTAATGCTCTTATCAGAACCACCCAGTGGGCGAAACTCTTTTTCTACCGGCAGGTGACAGACTTTTCTGCATTTTCTCGGTCTGGCCATGGGAAAACTCCTTTGTTTGTGGCATATGTCGATAATCAGAATATAACAGGGTTTGTGGCATATGTCAAGAACTCATAAAATGTTTCGATAATTGTTCACAATATATTCTTTTTGTAGAAAAATATTGTATGTATAATTATTAAATCATACACTTAAATAAGGAGCTATAATGGACACAAAAGTTTCCACGGATCTGGATAGTTTTGAAAAACAGATTGAGGCCATATTCGGCGGCTGCCGACCGGAGCCAGGTCAAGCCAAGGAGTTTTTTGATCAGTTCAGGCTGCGCATGCTCTATTATCGCTGCGCAATGAAGGAAGTGCAGACCAAGATAGAGGTGCTCAACGAGGAGTTTTCCCTGCGCTTTGACCGCAATCCCATCTCCGGTGTGTACAGCCGGCTCAAGGATGGCAAGAGCATTTTTGAAAAGATGCGCCGTAAGAGCCTGGAGATCAGCCTTGAGAATATGGAGGAGCATATTTATGACATTGCCGGTATCCGGGTCATTTGCCCTTTCCTTGACGATGTTTACGATCTGGAGCGGGCGCTGCTGGAACAGGATGATATTACGCTTGTCAAGCGCAAGGACTACATAAAAAAGCCCAAGTCCAATGGCTATCGCAGTCTGCACCTTGTGGTTGCGGTACCGATTTTCCTTTCGGGCGGTAAACGGCTTGTAAAGGTGGAGCTGCAGATACGCACTATCGCCATGGATTCATGGGCAAGTCTGGAGCATCAGCTCAGATATAAAAAAGAATTCTGCCTTACTCAGAATACGGAGAGAGAGCTGAAGCGCTGTGCCGAGCTCAGTGCGGAGCTTGACTCAAGAATGGAAATGCTCAGGCAGAATATAATAGGAGACTAAAAAAGCAGCGGAGAAAAGGAGCCTCCACATAAGAAAACATATGCCTGAGAAAGGCGTATTTTGGGCATCTGCATTGTTACAGCCGCTTGAAATACACACAAGTATTCCTACGCGTCTGTGCCGCGCATCTGCCGCAAAATACGGCTTTTCAGGTGCATAGCAGTTTTGCCAAAGGATATTCGAGATAAAATCGCAGAAATTAATAATTCTCTTGCATTATCATGTGCAAGAGAATTATTTTTGCATTATTT
>JAFQQV010000033.1 GCA_017410425.1 Oscillospiraceae bacterium | reverse complement strand
TCCATGTCCGTCAAGAAGCAGGAGATGCCCGCATACGACGCCCGTGGCGTTCAGGGTATCGGCATCACCTACGCTACCTCCAACCGCGGCGGCTGCCATGTCCGTGGCTACACCATCGCTCCCGAAGTTGTCGGCCTGCCCGTACAGCTTGACCGTACCGTAACCGACGAGAAGGCATTCTGGTCCAAGACCTTCCAGGATCTGACCTCCGTCATCGACTCCATGGGTCTGTGCCTGTTCACCTCCTTCGCTCTGGGCGCACCCGAGTACACCGCTCTGCTCAACGCATGCTGCGGCACTGAGTACACTCCCGAGCAGGTTCTGGAGATCGGCGAGCGTATCTACAACATCGAGCGTATGTTCAACAAGGCTGCCGGCATGAAGCCCGAGGATGACAGACTGCCCAAGCGTCTGCTCACCGAGCCCATCCCCGATGGTCCTTCCAAGGGTCTGGTCTCCAAGCTGGACATCACTCTGCCCCAGTACTACGAAGTACGCGGCTGGGTCAATGCATTCCCCACTGATGAGACTCTGAAGAGACTCGGTCTTGACGAGTGCGTTGGTAAGTAATTAATATTAAACTGGGGAGGGGTATATCCCCTCCCCGATTTTAATATCCGGGAGTAATTACTTATGATCGAAGTACGCTTGTTTGCCGGTCTGCGTGAAGGCCGTGGCAAGGTTTTTGAACTTGAAACCGGCTCTGTGAACACAGTGCTGGACGTTATGGCCCATTTTTCCATTCGCCGGGAAGAGGTGAACATCCTTCTTGTCAACGGCTTTCACCAGAAGCCTGAGTTTGAGCTGAAGGATGGGGACGTTGTCTCCCTGTTTCCCGCGGTGGGAGGCGGCTGATATGGATGAGCGCTATCTGAGAAATCTCTCCGCCCTCACCGAGGGTGAGTGCCGCCTGCTGCGCTCCAAGCGCATCCTTGTGGTGGGCTGCGGCGGCCTTGGCGGATATATAATCGAAATGCTCACGCGCATCGGAGTGGGTGCAATAAGGGCTGTGGACGGCGACCGCTTTGAGGAAAGCAACCTCAACCGTCAGCTTTTGTCCTCGCCCGAACTTTTAGGTGTCTCCAAAGCGGTGGCGGCCGTGGCAAGGATAAGTCAGGTCAACCCCGATGTGAAGGCTGAGGCTCACTACGCCTTTTTTGACGAGACAAACGCCGAAAAGCTTATCTCCGGCTGCGATCTGGTGATGGATGCGCTGGATAATATTGACAGCAGACGTATCCTCGCCCGCTATTGTGAAAAGCTCGGTGTGCCCATGGTCTATGGCGCAATCTCCGGTTGGGTGGCGCAGGCCGCCATATCCCTGCCCGGTGATGATTTTATTGAAAAGCTTTATCCCGACGGTGTTGAGATAAGGGACAAGAGCGCCCTTGCCTTTACTCCGGCTCTCTGCGCTGCAATGCAGTGCGCTCTTGCAACGCGCTTGCTCTGCGGCAGAGAGATTAAAAATTCTTCTCTTAAATATTTTGATTTGCTGAATATGGAATTTGAAACCATCGATCTGGTTTGAAATATAAGGAGTGTGAGTGCATGAACACTGCGGCGGTTATTGTAGCTGCCGGTTTGCCGAAGTATGACAGCGTCCCTGCCGCCATGTTCAAGGTCGGCACAGTCACTTCCGCACAACATGTAATCGCATCAATTCAAAAAGCCGGTGTCTCCGCGGTGTTTCTGGCGGTGGACGAGGCCACAAAGAAGCTTGAAAAGCAGCTCAATTCCTCCGGCGCTTTCTTCATAAGAACTGCCGGTAACGCTCTGGAATGTGCAAAGCAGGCCATCGTGGGTCTTCCCCAGCACTATGACCGGGTGCTGCTCTGCCGGGCTGACAGACCCATTGTCATGCCGGAGACACTCAATAAGCTGCTCGCTACAAAGGCCGATATTGCGGTGCTTGGCAGCAAGAGCAGAGAGAGCGCTTTCTGCCTTCTGAGCATGGAGGCTGCCGAAGCCTTCTGCGCCGACACCTCCGGTGAAAATCTTTTTACCGTGCTCGAAAATCTGGGCTATAAAAAGACGCTGGTCGAAAGCCGGGATTCCGGTCTTTTCACCACCGCGCGCAAGGCCGCCCAGAGCAAGGCCGATGTGGAGGAGCATCAGGACGCCCTTACACGCCCCCTGCTGGAAATCTCCGTCTCCGGAGAGCGTATGATACTTGACCCGCGGCTCATGCGCCTGCTGGGGCTGGTAAAGAATCTGCGCAGCGTCCGGGATGCCTGTGAGATGTGCGGCATAAGCTACTCCATTGCATGGAATCTTTTAAACGCCGCCGAGGATGAGCTGGGCTACCCCCTTGTCAAACGCAATCAGGGCGGGCGCAGCGGCAGCGGCAGTGAGCTTACGGAAAAAGGCCGCAAAATTCTTGAAGCCTACACTGAATTTGAAAAGGCAATGAATGAAAAAATGCAGAGCCTGTACGCTGAGTACTTTGGAAATCTGATATAACATCAAAACCGCTGTCATTGCTGACAGCGGTTTTTTGTTGTATAATAGCACAATTATTAATCCCCAAGGAGAAGACTATGGCAAGCAAGTACGGCGGATACATGGGAAAAGTGATGCTCATTGACCTGAATACAGAACGCGCGGAGGAATACCCCTGGACAGATGAGGACAGGGAGCTTTTCGTGGGCGGCAAGATAATGGCCGCCGCCATACTCGAGCGGCATCTGACTGGCAAGGAAGATGCCTTCAGCGAAGAAAACTGGCTTATCATATCCACCGGACCCATGACCGGCACAGGTGCGCCCAGCTCCGCCCGCTTCAATGTCTCCGGCCTCTCTCCCCTTACGGGAATACTGGCCTCCTCCAACTGCGGCGGCAGCTTCGGCATTTATCTTAAAAAGGCCGGCTATGATGCCATCATCCTCAAAGGCTGCTGCAAGGAGCTCAGCTGGCTGGAAATCCGGGAGGACGGCTTTTTCTTCCACAATGCAGATGAGCTGAAAGGCATGAAAACCTCCCAGTGTCAGCAGAAGCTCTCAGAGCTCTTGCCGGAGAAGAACTTCGGCAGGCTCTGCATCGGCCCCGCCGGAGAAAATCTTGTGCGCTATGCCGGCATAGTCTCGGATGAGCGCTCTGCAGGCCGCACCGGCCTTGGTGCTGTGCTGGGCTGGAAAAACATCAAGGCCATCACTGCCTGCGGCAAGCAGCTTACTCCCATATATAATAAGGAAAAGACTTCCGCATGGATAAAAAACTGGACCAAATATCTCCGCGCACACCCGCTTACCGGCGATACCATGCCCCGCTTTGGAACGGCAAATCTGGTCAAACCCATGCATCTGCACGGTCTGCTCACAACCCGCAATTACTCTGCCGGGCGCTTTGATGATTATGAGCAGGTCAGCGGAGAAAAGCTGGCAGAGTGCTTCAACATCAAGAACAAGGGCTGCATAAGCTGCCCAATTCGCTGCGCCCGCACTGTCAGCCTTGATGGGCGGGAGCTCAAGGGTCCGGAGCTTGAAAGTCTGGTGCTTCTCAGCTCCAACCTTATGAACAATGACTTGCAGAAGGTGCTGGAATGGAACTGGCTTCTGGATGAGCTGGGCATGGACACCATCTCCACCGCCAACACCATTTCATGGGCAATGGAGGCAAAAGAAAAGGGGCTTTGGAATAACGGCCTTGAGTTTGGCAGCACTGACATGCTTTCTGCCGTTTTTGAGGACATCGCCCATCGCCGGGGCATCGGTGCTGAGCTTGCCGAGGGTTCAAAGCGCCTGAGCGAAAAATACGGCGGACGCGACTTTGCCATCCACTCCAAGGGTCTGGAGCTTGCAGCCTATGAGCCGAGACGTGCCGTGGGTCAGGGCTTGGGTTATGCCGTCTCCAACCGTGGCGGCTGCCACATAAACGGCGGCTATGCAGTCATTGTGGAGGGCCTTGGCCTGAACGCAGACCCCCAGACACCCCGTGGCAAGGCCGACATCACCATGCTGCTGCAAAATGTGCTGGAGGCCCTTTCCGCCGCCGGCCAGTGCATATTTACGTCCTATGGCTTTTTCCCGGCTATCCTGCTTAAAAAGCCGGACGGTCTGCTTGTGGGCGCGGTCAACCGGCTCATTCCCCATCTGGGCTGGGCCATGCGGATAATAAACAAATATCCGCTGCTTCTGGCCTTTCATCTGCCCATGGTGCACCACACAAGGATGTTCAAATATGCTTTGGGTATGGACATGAACTTCGGCAAGTTCCTCCGCCTTGGTGAGCGTGGCTATAATCTGGAGCGGAGCATAAACTGCCGTTTTGGCATCAGTGCCGAGAATGACAAGCTCCCCAAGCGTCTCACCCATGAGCCCCAGGACAAGGGCGACAAGCGCACCGTGGTTCCACTGGAGGAAATGAAAACCGTCTATTACAAAGCCCGCGGCTGGGACAAAAACGGCATTCCCACTGAAAAAACTCTCCGCAAGCTGAAAATCAGATAAAGAAAAAATCTCCTCTGCAATTTATCTTGCAGGGGAGATTTTTGTTTATACGTTGAAACGGTCAAATGCGCTGTAGCAATCCAGACACAGCTTTTTGTCGCCTGAGAGGCGTATCCATTTCTCGGCTGTAAGCTCGCCGCAGCAGTCGCAGAAATAGGAGTTGAATATGGCTGCGCTCTCCGGCAGGGGCAGGACAGCTTCCTTAACTTCAAACAGCGCAGCGGGCTCGCTGTTCATGTAATACTCAAAGGACTCTTCCCTTGTCATTATTCTGGGCTTGGGCTTGAGAACAAGACGCACAGCCTTACCATTCTTCCTGTTATAAAAGTTGAAAGCCTGCTTTCCCCTCAGATGGAAAAGAAGATTGCCCTTGCCCGCACTGCAGCCCAGCATCACCTGTATTGCATCAATACCGCAGGCATCGTTTTCCGCTATGCACACTATTTCCTCATCCGCGGAGTATTCAATGTCCAGAAGCTCCCTTGCATAGAGCGAAACCTTATATCCAATGCAGAGTCCTCCGCAGGAATGTCCATGGAAATCCACACATTTTTCCCAATTCGCTGTCATAGTCCGCCGCCTCCATGTGGTGTTCAGTTTTTTACATATGCTTACAATATCACAGATTCACTTTCGGCGCAATCCGGTCAAACAGCAAGCACCGCAAACCGGGTACATTATAAAGAGCCAGACATTGTCTGGCTCTTTTTTTATCCGTCAAATCTCAACAGGGCAGTAGTGCTCCGGCAGCAGGATTTCCACGCCGTCCTGCTCCGTAAAAAGTGAAGTAAAGTCCTTCACATCGCAGCCCGCTTTTTTGAACATGTCGTGGTGCATGGGGAGAACTTTTTTAGGAGCAATCAGCTTTGTCAGTTTGTATGCATCCACAGCGTTCATATTGCAGCCCTTGCCGTTTATAGGCAGAACAAGGGTATCAACAGGAGCATCCAGCCACTTGGGCAGGTCCCTATGGTACAGGGTATCGCCGGTATGGTACAGGCTTTTGCCATCTGCTTCTATTATAATACCTATTGCGTACTCATCAGTATGCAGGGCAAAAACCGCTTTAAGGGTGACATCATTAAGTGTCCACTGTACACCCCGGTCAAACTGGATGTAATTATGCTCACCGCCAAAGCGCGAGCGCACATCACGCCATGTGTTCAGCGGAGCCAGAACACAGAAGGGCTCCTTGTCCTTCAGCAGCCGCTGCAGCGTAGCAGGGTCTGTGTGGTCTGCATGGCAGTGGCTTAGTATCAGCGCATCCGGCCGCATATCCAGATAGCGCTCATCAATCGGTACCTGCCGAATAAAGTCATCGCCGTTGAGTTCATGGAGACTGTCGGAAAGATAGGGATCAATCATAATTTTGGTTCCGGCGCTGCTTTCCACAAGAAAACCTGCCTGACCAAGCCATGTTATAGTCATGTGCTCACTCCCTTGTTTTTTATGAAATTATATAGTAGGAATTTCCCGCTGTAAACAAAAAAAGAAAAAGAAGCATGATGATTGTACATTATACACAATCTTAGATTCTTCCGATTAGGCACAAAGTAGAAATGCATTTTGGGGGCGGAATTTCTGTTGACCGGTGGAAAAAATGGGTTTAGTATCATAATAGAAATTTGTGAGGATTGATTATTTGAGCGCTTTAATGATTGAAGACCAGACCAAGGCCACACGTGTTACCGAGCGTCTGAGAGCGGATATTATAAACAAGGTTTTTGAGCCCGGCAGCCGCATCACCATCAAGGAGATCTGCGAGCGCTACGGTGTCAGCAATGTCCCGGTGCGCGAAGCTCTGCGCACTCTGGAGAGCGAAAAACTGGTGGAGATAAGCGCATATAAGGGCGCGACCATTCTCCAGCTGGATGAAAAATATATCTCCGATATATATGAAATTCTCCACACCCTGCAGCTGCTTATATATGAAACGGCTCTGCCGGCCCTTTCCGAGGAAAAGCTCGCTTACATCCGCAGCATAAATGAAAAGATTGCCGCGCTGAGCGATGAGCGTGAGGACAGGCTCCGCTTTATGGAACTTGACCGGCTTTTCCACAACAGCATCGGTCAAATGAGCTCCAACAAGCCTGCGCTGGAACTGTATGACAACTATCACAAAATGATTGTGGCCATCAGGAAGGCAGGCTATATGCCGGAGTATTCCCGCATAAAGGAAGCCTGTGAGGAACATAAAGCCCTCCTTGAGGCGCTGGAGAAAAAGGACGTTCTGGCCCTCAAGCTGGCCACGGATGCCCACGGAAAAGGTGCCGAAAGAAGCTTCTTCTCCCAGCATAAAAATAATATCTGAGTTAAAAAATAGAGAGCTGCCCGCGAGGGTAGCTTCTCGTAATCCAAAATCGTGTATAATGTATAATGTGCAATGTGTAATATAGGAAACTGTAAAGAAAGGAACAATGGAAGATGTTCAATCTGAATGGTAAGAAAGCTCTGGTAACCGGTTCTGCCAGGGGCCTGGGCAAGGCTGTGGCGCTGTGTCTGGCTGAGGCCGGAGCAGATGTCTGCGTAAACTATGTGTCTGAGCGTTCTGCCGAAGCTGCAGACAGCGTGGTTGAAGCTATACGCGCCATGGGCCGCAAGGCTGTTGCCATCCGCGCCGATGTGAGTGTGGAAGAAGAGGTAAAGCGCCTTATGGCAGAGATGAACAAGGAGCTTGGCGGCGTGGACATTCTGGTCAACAATGCCGGTGTCAACAGCAACTTTAATATCTACGACATGGAAGCTGCAGAGTTTGAGCGCATTTTCAGAAACAACATGCTCAGCGGTTTCCTCTGCAGCAAGTATGCAATTCCCTATATGAAGAAGAATAGCTGGGGCCGCATCATCATGATGGCATCCCTCACCGGTCAGCAGGGCGCACTCTTTGGACAGGTCCACTATTCCTCCACCAAAGGTGGACAGGTATCTTTTGCAAAGACCCTGGCCCGCACTGTGGCAGCTGACGGTATCACAGTCAACTGCATTGCACCCGGTGTACACATGACTGATACGCTGCGGGACATTCTTGTAAACTCCGACCCGCATCGTATGGACAGCACCATTGAAAGAACTCCCCTCGGAAGGATAGGTACCTGTGAGGATATAGGCTATGCCGCTGTATTCCTCGCCTCCGAAGAAGCAAACTTCATCACCGGCGCCACCATTGATGTCAATGGCGGTTTATATATGAGGTAATTTCAAGTATAAGACAGGAGAAAAGATATGAAGATAACAGATGTCAAAACATACGTAGTCGACATGTACCGGGCAAACTTCGTCTTTCTCGAGATAGAGACCGACGAGGGTATCACCGGCGTTGGCGAGGCAACTCTGGAATACAGAGAACAGGCCGTTGTTCAGGCAATACAGGACTGGCGTGAATTCCTTATCGGCAAGGACCCCCTGGATACTGAGCTTATCCAGATGCACCTTGAACGCGACACCTACTGGCGCTACGGCCCTGTGCTGTCCAGCGCACTGAGCGGTATCGACATTGCCCTCTGGGATATCAAGGGCAAGTATTACGGCGCACCTGTGTACCAGCTGCTGGGCGGCAAGGTACGTGAAGGTTTGCCCATCTATGTAAACGCCTGGTTTGCCGGTGCCAAGACCACCCCTGAATTTGTGGAAAAGGCAAAGGAAACCGTGGCCAAGGGCTTCCGAGCCCTCAAATGGGACCCCTTCGGCAGCGCATACCTTAACCTTACAAAGCAGGAGCTGGTGGACTCCATTGACAGAGTTGCCGCCATCCGCGAGGCTGTGGGCAACGGTGTTGACCTGCTTATCGAGTGCCACGGTCGTTTCAATATGACCACCTCCGTAAAGATTGCCCGCGCCCTTGAAGGGCTGGATGTGGCCTTTATCGAGGAGCCTCTGCACGTGGGCCGCATTGACCTTTACAAGCGCCTTAAGGATCAGATCAATATCCCCATCGCAGCCGGTGAACGCTGCTACAGCCGCCACGAGGCCTGCAGCCTTATTGAGAGCGGCGCCGTCGATGTCATTCAGCCCGACATCTGCCATGTGGGCGGCATTACCTCTCTGAAGAAGGTAGCCTCCGCTGCAGAGATGAACTACATAAACGTCTCCCCCCACAACCCCATGGGCGCCGGCGCAAATGCAGCCACCATGCACGTTATGAACACCTGCATGAACTTCACCTACCTTGAGACCATGGTCAACGATGTTGACTGGCGCAAGGACGTTGTCACTGAGACCTGCTATATGAAGGACGGCCTGCTTTGCCTCAGCGATGCCCCCGGCATCGGCATTGAGCTGCACAAGGAAGCCTTTGATGCACACCCCTTCAAGCCTGTCAGCCTGCGTCACTATGACGGCCGCCTGACCGAGATCCGCACCGAAAACAGCAAGAACTGGTTCTGATTGCATCAGACCGAAGTGGATATGGCCTCCGCCCGGTATTCACTGGGTGACATGCCGGTGGTCTTTTTGAAGATACGGCAAAAATAGGCTGGATCCCTGTAGCCGCTCTGATAGCCCACATTTTCAACACTGAGGTTCGTGTTGGTCAATAGCTCACGGGCATAGCTGATGCGTTGGTTTGTGATGTAATCCATGGGCGATGAGCCGTAGACCCTTGCAAAAAGCTTTCTGAAATAAGTCTCCGATATGCCGCAGCTTTCAGCCAGCGAAGAGATGGAGACATTCTGTGAATAGTCCTCGGCAAGGATCTCCATGGCCCGGCTGAGCAGAGGCTTCTGACTCATATCCCTGTGGTTTATGTCCAGTTGTGAGCATAGCAGCAGATACAAAAGCCCTATGCAGCGCTCTCTGTAGTTTGGGGCTCTGCTGTTCCATTCCGATACTATACGGCTTATTTCCGCCTTGGTTTTTTCATTGCTTTCGCAGTGTCGCCTGCGGGGCAGGGCAAGGCGGCCCTGCATGGTGAAGTTTATCGTCATGTGGAGGAAGGCCTCTTCAGGGCAGTGGGTCAGATAGGTCTCACCCTTAGGTATGTACAGAATATCGTCCTTCACAGCGGTGAAGCTGTTGCCGTCGTTCATCTCATACACGGCGCTTCCCTCAAGGACGTAGATAATACCATGGCGCGGGCGCTCCCGGGCGTATTCCGAGCTGTACCAGAGTCTGGGCGCGTGGTATTTGTGTGCAAGAAAAATGCTGTCTATCAGAAAACCTGATTCTGCCACAATGGCTCCCTCCTTTTCGGTTGCGATTTGTCTGGAGAGTTTTGCAGAGTCCATGAAATTCGAAGCAAAGCAAGGCTTATTTATAAGCATTATGGCATAATGCTTTTTGGGTGTAAAGCGTTTAATAAGAGTTTTTTGTAGAATATGTCAAAAAACAGCAGTAGATTTTGTTGTTTCGTTTTGTCCAAGTGTTTCGGATAATGCATTGAAGTAGTCCTGCCTATACCCTAAAATAAAAATGGTAACCGGATACAGGACTGCATGTTTGCAAAGGAAGATCAGGGAGAAAAGATATGGAAGAAAAAAGAGCAGTACTGAGAAACGGAGAGCTCGAGCTGGAGCTTCTCCTGCCCGGCAGCTACAGCCGCTCACGCTATGACCATTCCGGCATGGTGGAGCAGCTTACGCTGGATGGAAACACCTTCCTGTCCCGGGAGCTTATCGGCGATGGATACGGCTTGGGCGGTGTAGGCCTTGCCTGCTGTTACGAATGGGCAGACAGCAGCCTGCACGACAAGACCGCTATTGCGGATATGTTTCCCCAGATCGGTGTGGGCCTTCTCAAACGTACAGATACTTCTCCCTTCCTCTTTACAAGAGACTATCCCGTCATTCCCTTTGAACATGTTGTGAGCCTCAGTGAGAGCTGCGCTGAGGTTCACAGCCTGCCCCACCTCTGCCATGGCACCGCAGTGGAGCAGTACAGACGCTGGTCACTGGAGGGCAAAAGCCTTGTCATGACAAGCAGCCTGAAGAATGTGGGCTCCACTCAGGTGGAAGCTACCGAGTTCTGCCACAATTTCTTTAAGTTCAACAACAAGCCCATCGACGATAAATATCGTCTCAGCTTCCCCTATACCATTCTCCCCCGCATGCGCAGAGGTCAGATTTTGCTGGAGCGCGATGCCTTGCGTATGGCTGCCTTTGATGCCCCCACCGCCTCCACAGCCTTCTGGCTGGAAGGCTATGAAGGACTCAGTTCCCACTGGATGAAGCTGGAGCATGATGAGACACGCACCGGCGTTCTCATTGAGGAGGACTTCCCCCTCTGCCGCTTCTACAGCTGGAACAACAAGGATGCCCTCTGCCCCGAAAGCTTTATAAAAATAAGCCTTCAGCCGGGTGAGAGCATGGAATGGACAAGAAAGTACAGCTTTTATAAATTTTAACTTGCTAAGTAAATATAATTTTTTCAATTATATCTATTTATAAACAACTATAAGAAAGGGAGTTTTTAGTGAAAACTGTTGGGAAAGTTTTTGACGCAGTTGAAAAAGTGCTGTGTGCTCTCAGCGGCGCACTGCTGGTCACTTTTACACTGCTCACTCTCGTTCAGGTTGTAATGCGCTACGTGTTTTCCATGCCTCTGTCATGGAGCGAGCAGCTGGCCAGATACCTGTTCATCTGGATGCTGATGCTCTACATGCCAGTGCTTATGCGCCGCGGCAACAACCTGGGCTTCGACCTTATCATCGGCAGAATGTCTGCAAGAGCTCAGGATATTTTCTGGCTCATCTGCGAGGCTCTTATCGCTGGTTTTGCAGGTCTTTACTGCTACTACAGCATTCAGCTTTGCATCAAGTTCTCCAAAAAGGTTCTTGTCGGTCTTGGTATCAAAGCAAACTGGGTCTATTCCGCTCAGATTGTCGGTGCAGGTATTCTTTGCCTCTTCTGCATTGAGCTTCTGATCAACCGCATTATTGAAATGAAAAATCAGGAGAAGGAGGAAGTTGAATCATGATGCTCGGTATTCTGTTTGCAATTTTCCTTGTCTTCCTGTTTATGGGCATGCCCGTTGCCTATGCAATGAGTATTTCCGCAGTTGTCACTCTTTTCTTCGACAGCTCCCTTCCCGGCCTGATCATTCCCCAGAAGATGTTCACCGCAATGGACTCCTTCTCTCTCATGGCCATTCCCTTCTTCATGCTGGCCGGCTCCCTGATGGAGCAGTGCGGCATTACCAAGAAGCTGGTTGAGTTTGCCCGCTCCATTGTCGGTCATTTCACCGGCGGTCTGGGCCATGCCACCATCGTTACCGGCGTTCTGATGGCAGGTGTTTCCGGCTCTGCCAATGCCGATACTGTTGCTATCGCAAGTCTCCTTGTCCCCGCACTGAAGGATGAAGGCTATGACGCCGGCTACTCCTGTGCTCTGGTTTCCGGCTGCGGCGCTCTGGGCCCCATCATCCCTCCCAGCATCATGATGGTTATCTACTCCGGCGTTACTTCCATCGCCATCGGCGCTCTGTTCATGGCAGGCTTCCTGCCCGGCATTCTCACCGCACTGGGCTACATGGTAGTGAACTATATGTACGCCAAGAGAACAGGCATCAAGCGGACAAAATTCGTTGGCTGGAAAGCTGTTGTCCATGACACTATCCATGCCATTCCCGCGCTGATCATGCCCCTTATCATCATCGGCGGCATTCTCTCCGGTGTCGTCACCGCTACCGAGTCCGGCGTTCTGGCCTGCACCTACAGTGTAATTTACGGTCTGTGCTGCCGCACTCTCAACATTGAGAAGCTCAAGCGCTGTGTCATGGATGCAGTTAATGCAACCACCAACTCCATGATAATCATTGCTTTTGCCGGTCTTTTCGGCATGCTTGTCACCAACTACAACATGTCCAAGGTCATCCTTGGCCTGACCACCGCTATCACCAGCAGCCCCACCGTGGTTCTGATCTTCGTCAGCATCGTGCTCTTCATTGCCGGTATGTTTATCGACTCCAATGCCGCAATGCTGATGCTCATCCCCATCTTCGCTCCCCTGATCGGCCAGTACGGCTTCCACCCCCTGCACTTTGCAATGGTCTGCATCCTGACTCTGGACATGGGCGGTATGTCTCCCCCTGTCGGTCTGCTGATGTACCTGTCCGCAAACGTTACCAATACCCCCCTGGGCAGGGTTGTCAAGAATATTTGGCAGTTCATCGTCGTCAACTACGGCGTCACCCTGCTTGTAATCTTCATCCCCGCCATCGTTATGTGGCTGCCCACCATCTCCGGTCTCGTCTGATCTGAGCCCGGCCCAAACCCCGTAAATCACGGATACTGATCCGGATTAAACAAAAAATAAAAATGGAGGAACTGAAATGAAGAAAATCATCGCTCTGCTTCTGGCACTGGTTATGTGCTTTGCTCTTTGCGCATGCGGCGCAAAGGAAGAGGCAGCTCCCGCCCCCGCAGCTCCTGCAGCACCCGCAGCACCTGCAGAAGAAGCAGCCCCCGCAGAAGAAGCCGTAGAGTACACCGAAATCACTCTGCAGCTGAGCCACCACAACGCTGTTGACCAGCCCATCCACATCGCATTTGAGAAGTGGGTCAACCTGGTTTCTGAGAGAACCAACGGCGCTGTCACCATCGACATCTACCCCGCAGCTTCCCTGTACACCTCCGGCGATGCTCAGGATGCTATCCAGATGGGCACCCTGGACATGGCTCTGCTGGACACCTCCCTCATGAGCACTGACGTCCCCGCATACGCACTGTTCTCCCTGCCCTTCATGTTCGACAGCTACGAAGCTGCAGCAGAGGTTGTTTACGGTGAGATCGGCCAGACTATCGACCAGATGATGATCGACAATCTGGGTGTCAAGCCCCTGGGCTGGACCTGGAACGGCTTCCGCAACATGTGCACTGTTGACCCCATCGCTTCCGTTGAAGACTGCAAGGGCTACAAGCTGCGCTCCCCCGGCTCCGACATCTACATGGATACCTTCAACACTCTGGGCATGAGCCCCAACCCCATCTCCTGGTCCGAAGCTTACACCGCAATGCAGTCCGGCGTTGTTGACGGTGTTGAGTCCGGTCTGGAAGCCTTCTACACCCAGGGCTTCTACGCAATGGGCAAGAACATCTGCCTGAGCCGCCACATGCTCTCCATCATCGGCCCTGCAATCACTGTTGATAAGTGGAACGCCATGAACGAGGCAACCCAGCAGGTTCTCGTCGAGACATGGCAGGAGTGCCTTGAGGAGCAGAACGCAGAAGTTATCAACAACGAGACCGGCTACCAGGAAAAGCTCGTTGCTGAAGGCTGCAACATCACCTCCTTCGAGAACCGCCAGGAACTCGTTGACCTGTTCACTCCCTACTGGAGCGAGAACGCAACCGCCGGTGACTACATGGAGCTGCTCGACCAGACTCTGGCACTCATCGCTGGCTGATTTACAAACAGTATAATTCGGATTTCGGGCGGCTTTTGCCGCCCGAAACTGTAAAACCCAAAGGAAAAGAGGCATACAATGACAGTTTACACCGCAAAGATCAAACACAGCGAGGATACAATAAAGGCTATGGCCAAAGCCCAGTATGAGTGCTTCCGGTCAAAGAGCTATTATGTTATGCTGGTTTTTGCCATTGTGCTTCTTGCCCTGTCAGTTTTTGTCTCCGCCATACCGCAGGGCGTCAAAACCCTGATGATCGTGGTCGGCTGCTTTACGGTCGTGGGTCTTGGCTCCCCGCCGAAACAGCTTGCAAAACAGGTCATAAACAACCTTAAAGGAAACTTCCCTTCCATGGAGTACCGCTTCGGTGAAAAGTCCGTTCAGCTCACGGGCGCCGACACCGGAGTGCTCGAGTACAAAGAGATCCTGCAGCTTGCTCAGGACAGCAAATATCTTTACATTTTCATCCAGAACCGCTCCGCCTATATGCTTGAGCGCAGCTCCGCCAAGCCTGATGAGGAGGGTCTTAAAAAACTGGTGGCAGAGAAAACAGGCCTTGCCTGGACCCGCCCCGGTGCAATGCAGAAGCTCAGCTCGCTTCGCTACGAAAAAACCAAAACAAAACTCTGAATCTGAAGATTACAAATCCGGTTAGTCGCTTTTTTACATAAAGATTTTTCAGGAGGGTGCCGTTATGGCAGTCAAAGTCAAACGCGAACAGACCAATATCCCCAGCTACATTCCCGGCAAGCCCAATGATATGCCCTTCTTCCTGGAGAAGAAGCCCTATCAGGGCGCCACCGGCCGCATTTACCCAGTCCCCTTTGTTGATAAGATAAACAACAACATCCAGGATAAGGACTATGACCTTATCAAGCTGGAGAACGATTACATAGAGGTGGAGCTTCTGCCCGAGCTGGGCGGCAAGATCCACGGCGCCACCGCAAAGGCAGACGGCTACGAGTTCATCTACAAGAACATTGTCATAAAGCCTGCCATGGTCGGTATTGCAGGCCCCTGGGTCTCCGGCGGCGTTGAGTTCAACTGGCCCCAGCACCACCGTCCCACCACATTCATGCCTCTTGAGGCCACCATGGTCAACAATGAGGATGGCTCCGTCACCTGCTGGATGGGTGAGGCTGAGCCCTTCAACCGTATGCGCGGCAGCGTAGGCGTCACCGTCTACCCCGAGCGTTCCGTTGTTGAAGCCAAGGTCATTATGTACAACCGCTCCGACAGACCCCTGCCCTTTATGTTCTGGAACAACCTGGCTGTAAGAGTACATGACCAGTACAAGGCCGGCTTCCCCAGAGATGTTGAATGGGGCAACGACCATGACCGCAGAGCCGTGGTCTCCTTCCCTGTGATGAAGGGCATCTACCACAGCGCAAGACCCTTTGACTACGGCGAGGGCGTGGATGCCAGCTGGTTTACCAACATAAAGCTGCCCACCTCCGTTATGGTCATGCGCGGCCAGTCTGAGATGGACTTCCTCTCCGGCTATGACTACGCTGCAAACGCAGGCACCGTTACCGTCGCTGACCACCACATCTCCGTCGGTAAAAAGATGTGGACCTGGGGCGACGGCCCCTTCGGCAACGCCTGGCAGAACAACCTCACCGACAACGGTGACCGTTATATTGAGCTGATGACCGGTGTCTACACCGACAACCAGCCTGACTTCACCTATGTCATGCCCGGCGAGACCAAGGAATTCACCCAGATGTGGTATCCTGTCAGAGGCATCGGCGAGGTCTGCAATGCAAGCGCAGAAGCCGCTGTGTCCCTCAGCCTTGAAAACGGCATGCTGAAGCTGGGCGCAGTGCCCACCATGAAGCGCAATGGCGCTGTTGTCAGCCTGAGCTATAAGGGCGAAAAGTTCTACGAAAAGACCGTGGACATTGACCCCGACCACTGCTTTGTGGATGAGACCGCCGCACCCGCAGGCGCCGCATATACCGACATCACTCTCACTGTCTGCTCTGCAGAGGGGCTTGAGCTTGTCAGCTTCACCCAGCCTGTGCACGGCATCAAGCCTGCACCCGCTGCAAGACCCATAGCTCCCGAGCCCAAGGACATTGAGTCCGTTGAAGAGCTTTATCTCCACGGCTCTCATCTGGAGCAGTACAAGCACCACACCTATGACCCCATCGACTATTATCTGGAAGCTCTCCGCCGCGATCCCAAGGACTACCGCTGCAACCTGGCAATGGGTAAGCAGCGTATGGAGCAGGGCGCTTTCGCCGAGGCCGAGGAGTATCTGCAGAAGGCTATCGACCGCATCCGTATGCGCAACGATAACCCCTCCGATACCGAAGCTATCTACATGATGGCCCGCCTGCAGAAGCTCATGGGAAACAGCGACAAGGCTCTTGACCTCTACCATGCTGCCGCATGGCAGTATCAGTGGCGCAGCCAGAGCTATTATGAAATCGCCTGCATTGAGTGCAGCAGGGGCGACAGGGCCGCCGCAGTGCGTCACCTGAAGCTGGCTCTTGAAACCAACATCAAGTTCTTCGCTGCCCGCACACTGCTTGCCTATCTCACAAAGGACGTGGCCGCTCTCCAGCAGCTCATGTGCGAGGCTCCTCAGGATAGCTTTGCCCGCTTCGCGCTCAAGCTTCTCACGGGCAGAGAGATGGAGGCCTATGTTCTGGGCCGTCCCGAAGATATGATCGACATCGCCCTTGACTTCAAGCGCGCCGGCCTGAAGGACGAGGCCATCGCCGCACTGAAGGCCTGCACCGCACCCAATCAGCTGGTGGCTTACCACATTGCCGCCCTCAGCGGTGAAAAGGCTGCAGAGGAGAGTATGTACCTGTGCTTCCCCAACAGACTGGACGACATCGCTGTGCTCTCTGTTGACGAGTGGCGTGCACAGTATCTGCTGGGCTGTGTCTACTATGACCGCATGAACTACGCCGCAGCTGCCGAGGCCTGGGAGAAGTCCCGCGCTCTGGATCCCGGCTATGCCTTCACCTGGCGCAATCTCGCCACTGCATACTTTGACCATCTGTCTAAGCCCGAGCTGAGCCGTGCTCTGCTTGAAAAGGCACACGAGCTGGCACCCGATAACGCCCGCATAGTCTATGAGCTGCTGCAGCTTTACAAAAACACCAATGTCAGCGTTCAGGAGCGCCTTGCTTTCCTTGAGGAGAACGAGGCTCTGGCAAAGGAACGCGATGACTGCTTCCTCGAATGGATCATTCTGCTCACTCAGGACGCTCAGTACGAAAAAGCCAGAGAAAAGCTGCTGTCCAAGCGCTTCAACATCTACGAAGGCGGCGAGGGCAAGCTGACCCGTCATCACGGCTGGCAGTACAGCCTGCTGGGCTACAGAGAGTTCAAGGCCGGCAATTACGAAGAAGCCATGCACTGGTATAAGGAAGCTCTCGTTTATCCCGCCGACTACGGCGAAGGCCGCCACTACAGCGCTCAGGAGCCCAACATCTACTACTGCACCGGTCTGCTCTGCCAGGCCATGGGTGACAGCGAGGGCGCAAAGGCCGCCTTTGAGACCGCTGCTGCCCAGCCTGACCATATAAGCGACGTGCTCTTCTTCTCCGGCCTTGCTGAGGAGAAGCTGGGCAATGTGGAAAAGGCAAAGGAAATTTACCTGCGTCTTGCCGCCGCCGGCAACGAGCAGCTGGCAAAGGCCCATATCCACGGCTACTTTGGCGTTGGTATGTCCGCACCCCTGCCCTATGAGCAGGACATCGTGCGCATGAACTCCATCTCCGCATACCTGCTGAAGGCTCAGGCTGCAAAGGGTCTGGGCGACGAGGCAGAGTGTGCACGCTGCCTTGCAAAGCTGGATGAGCTTGACCCCACCAACTGCAAGCTCAGCTTCATGCGTACTCTGGAAGTTCTCTGAGAAACACAATACGAAAGTGAGGTAAAGAAGCATGAACCACCGCAGCCGCAAAATGCAGATGCTGATAGGCGGATGCATACTCATGCTTCTCCTCGGCTCGATCTTCTCCTGGAGCGTGTTCAAGAAACCGCTCCAGGGGGCCTTTGGCTGGGACGACAGTGAGTTGTCCTGGCCATTTATGATTTGCATGATATGCTTTACCCTGGGCAATATCATTGCAGCCCAGGCAGGGAAGCGCTTCAGGCACCCGTGCATTGTGTGGTGCGCAGGCCTGATAGCCTTTGCCGGGCTTTTCATGGCCAGCCGCGTGAGCGCTCCCTGGCAGCTTAACATTGCCTACGGCGTATGCATGGGCATTTCCGTAGGCATGGCCTATAACTGTATCGTCACTACCGGCAGCACCTGGTTTGCGGATAAACCCGGCACCATCACCGGCATACTGATGATGGCCTTTGGCTGTGGCAGCTTAATTTTTGCTCCGCTGGACAATTACCTGCTTGCTGCCATCGGCTGGAGCCGCACCTTCCTTTACCTTGGCATTGCCTTTGCTCTGGTGGCTGCAGCCTGCGGTAAATTTATCTGTATGCCGCCGGAGGACTATCACTGCCCTGCACCGAAGAAAAAGGAGTGCGTTTCCTTTGGCGTGGAGTACACAACGGCCCAGATGCTCAGAAGACCAAGCTTCTGGATACTGCTGACATGGGCCATTGCAGTGGCCATTGTGGGTTATTCCGGTATAAATCAGGTCTTTATGATTGCAAGCTACATCGGCATAAACGATGTGGCGGCTTCCTTTGCTGTCAGCATCGTCTCTGTGGGCAATGGTCTTAGCCGCATAATCTCCGGCAAGGTCTTTGACGAGAAGGGCGGCCGTTGGGAGATGGGCATGATCTCCGTTCTGCTCCTTATGAGCATGGCCTGCCTGCTGCCCGCCATCCGCTTTGAAAACCACGCCCTGCTTTTTGTGGGCATGGCTCTGTTCGGCATGGGCTTTGGCGGCGGCTCTCCCACCATTGCAAATTTTGTCCGCTCCTTCTA
>JAFQQV010000032.1 GCA_017410425.1 Oscillospiraceae bacterium | reverse complement strand
TGTTTTCTTACATTGTTCAATTTTCAAGGTACTCGGTGCTTGTCCCTCTCGGCGACAGCTTGTTTATTCTAGCACAACTGTTTCGCTTTGTCAAGAACTTTTTTCAAATTCTTTTGAATTTTTTTCGTTCTTTTTGAGTTTTCAAGCCGCTCTCTCGAGCGCTTGGATATAATACCATTTAGATTCATAAATGTCAACTCTTTTTTTAATTTTTTTCGAGTTTTTTTAGATTTTTTTCGTATTTCTAAATATTGTGGAGCTTCTGTGAAATAATATACAATATGTACTACAATAAACAGATTCTACCAGATTCGGCACACCAGCTTTTGCTGCCCGAATTCAAAATGTTAATCTCTTCAAATAATTTAAAAGAGATTTTTTGCAATTGCACTGATTTAGAAACAAGAGAGATCTTTTACGGTCTTGATCATAATAAGAAGCTTATTTTATTCTGGCTGGACGGAACGGTATCAAGCCAGGATATTTCCGGCGCTGTTTTACGCCCCCTTACAGAAGTTCTTCGTTCCCTTCCGGCTGAAGATGAGCAGCAAAGCCTCTCACTTATAAAGTCCGGCGCTGTATACCGCTGCAGCGTTCGCCACAGGGAATTGATGGACGATGTGGTGAATGATCTTTGCCATGGTTTTTGCGTTGTGATATTTGAAGGTATCAACCAGGCGCTGTCATTTGAGGTGCGAAACACCAGCAGCCGCTCTGTTTCCGAGCCCACACTGGAAAAGTCCATCAAAGGCGGCAAGGATTCTTTCGTAGAAGTGCTGCGAGTTAATACCGCCTTGGTTCGCCGCAGAATATCCAGCCCAAAGCTGAAGCTCGTGGAGAGTACAGTAGGCAGAAAAAGCAGAACCCGGGTCTCCATGATGTTTGTGGAGGGGCTTGCTTCCCCTGAAACTGTAAATGAGCTTGCAAAAAGGCTTGATGCACTGGATGTGGATGGATTGCTGGCTACAGGGACTCTTGAAGAATATATTGTGGACTACCCCCGCTCTGTATTCCCTCAGCTGCTGCACACTGAGCGGCCGGACAGATTTGCAAATTATCTGCTTGAGGGACGTATCGGGCTTTTGGTGGATGGTCTGCCTCTGGGTCTCGTGGCGCCGGTAACTCTGGCGGAGTTTATGAAGGTAACAGGTGATTACTATAACCATTACCTTGTCGCCACTGCCTTGACTGTGCTGCGCTATCTGGCGCTTATGCTGAGTATTCTCCTGCCGGCTTTTTATGTGGCTACTGCCATGTACCACCAGGAAATGATTCCCACAAAAATGCTGCTGAGCATAATCGACGCAAAGCAGGATGTTCCCTTCTCCACGGCCTTGGAAGTTCTCGGCATGCTTATAAGCTTTGAGCTATTGCAGGAGGCGGGCTTACGTCTGCCTAACCCCATCGGCGATACGGTTAGCATCATCGGCGCACTGATCGTGGGACAGAGTGCGGTAGAAGCCAGGGTTGTCTCCCCTATCGCGATAATCGTTGTGGCTTTCGCGGAGATCGCAGGCTACATTCTGCCAAGTCAGGATCTGGGTGCGGCGGTAAGGCTGCTGCGGATTGCGCTGGTGCTGGCAGCTGTATTAGGTGGCTTATTTGGAGTAGGCGCAGGACTTTGCCTTTTGCTGCTGCACCTGGCCAAGCTGGACTCCTTCGGTGTGAACTACACTGCCCCGCTCAGTGACGGCGAGCCTTTTCCCCTTATTCGCCTGCTGGTAAAAAAGCCAAAGCCCTTGCTGAAGTTCCGGGATCCAAACCTTAACAGCAAGGACAAAAGGAGGCAAAAATGAAACGCCTTCTTATTATATATATAATAATTTTATGCCTGCCGCTCTCGGGCTGCAAAACTATCTATAATAATTATAAAGAAATTGAACAGCTGCTGGTGGTACAGACCATGGGGCTTGACACGCAGGGCGGCGCGGTTCTCCTGTCCCTGGCTTCGGCCGCCGGCAGCAAGGGACAGGCTAAAAGACTCTCCGCCACCGGTGAATCCATCACCACTGCTATGGAGCGTATATACAATTATTCTTACGAAGATCAGCTTTTTCTCAGCCACGTGGGCCAGGTCATTATCGGCGAGCAGGCGGCAGAGCGTGGGCTGGATGATTATCTGGCCTATATCAGCCGAACACCGGAGATGCGGCTGGATATGCCAATGTTTATTGTTCGCGATGGCACTGCGCTGGATGCAGTGATGCAGGTGGGCGACGGTACCCGCGGCATATCCGAAATACTGGAAACAGTGGAAGTCAGCTCCCGCCGACGAGGAGATAGCGGTATTTATACAGCTGCGGATATTCTGCGCGACACCATGCGCTGGGGCAGCGCACTGATCTGCGCGCTGGAATGCAGCGAGTCCTCCGAAACTCCGGACTCCGGAGGGGGCAATAGCTCCCCCGGCAGCGAGGATCAGCCCCATCTTACTGCCGCAGCACAGGGCTTTGCCATAATCCGCGAGGGTAAGCTGTGCCGCTACCTGACAAGGGAGCAGGCCATCGCCGTGGGCTTTCTGCGAAACAACGTTGGTATAAGCGACGTTCAGGTAAATGACAGGCGCGGCGATCAGGTTGTGCTGGAAATTGACGGCGGCGGCAGCAGAATAAAGCCTGTTTGGGCCGGTCCGGGAGAGCTGAAGGCACTGGACGTGCAGGTTCAGGTACAGGCCTCGGTGATTGAGGTAAGCGGTGGTGGAGAATTGGGCAGCGCAGAATATAGTGACCATCTGACGGCACAGCTTGAAGCGCTGATTTCCGGATATGTAAAAGAAACTCTGCAGGCATCCAAAGATCTTAAGGCGGATTTTCTGGGTCTTGCTTCCTCTGTTGAGCGTTCCAACGGAGAATATTTCAGAATGATGGAGCAGAGCTTTCCCGAGCTCCTGCCAAGTCTTGAGCTGAAAGTTACTGTACGTGG
The DNA here is from genome assembly GCA_017410425.1 of Oscillospiraceae bacterium. Lineage (GTDB taxonomy): Bacteria > Bacillota > Clostridia > Oscillospirales > Oscillospiraceae > Limivicinus. The sequence goes on along the minus strand of JAFQQV010000032.1, from coordinate 25,410 downwards.
TCAGCTCAGACACACAAATGACATGAGGGATTCATGATTTGAACACGAACTACAGTTTTGAGCGCAGGCAGCTTCTGAGCCTGGGCACAATAATAATGCTGGCCCCGGCACTGCGCATCTTTCCGGCAGAAACTGCCGCCATAGCCGGCCGTGCCACATGGCTTTGTCCGCTGGCGGCAGCGCCCATACTCATTGGATATATGCACTTTCTTACAAAGCTTATGGCCTGTAGGGAGGAGGGTGAAAACTTTCAGGATCTTACTCTGCGCGCTCTTGGAGATAAAGTGGGCAAAGTGGCCCTGGCTTTGATGAGCCTATGGATGCTCATTTATAGCGGCTTCGTGCTCCGCTCCGGGGTAGATCGGCTGATTGTAACCACTTATCCTAACACCTCGCCTACAAGCTTTACCCTGGTAATGGGCTTTCTGGCTCTTGTGGCTGCACTTGGTCAGCCCAGGGCTTTGGTACGCTTAGCCAGGATGGTGCGTCCGGTAGTGCTTGGTGTGCTGCTGCTCCTGTTTGTATTCGCCTGTTTTTCGATCGAAGCACAAAACCTCATCCCCATCACAAGCGCAGACATCATTCCAACACTAATGGGCTCTGCGGTGAGTATAGACATTGTCAGCTGCTCGGCAGTTGCAATGTGCATTATTCTGGGCGCGGTGCGGAAGCAGGACGGGGTCTTTAGCCATCTTTGCCTCTGGACTGCGGAGGCCTTACTGCTTTTGACTTTGCTGGGCATAGCGATTGTTGGCAGTTTTGGCGCAGAGCTGTCTGCAGTGCTTACCCGGCCTTTCTTCGTGCTGGTAAAAAACATGGTATTTTTCCGCACCGTGGAGCGGGTAGAGGCTCTGGTTGTAATGTTGTGGCTGTTCCCTGACTTTCTGCTGACCTCGGTATTCTTATGGGCGGGACAATACTCGCTGCGGCTTCTGCTGGGCTTCAATGCAGGATACCACAGCAACAGAATATTTGACTTTGGCGGAGGGCGCTGGATAATTTGGCTGTCTGCCCTAGCGGTGACAACTTTCGCCATGAAGCTTGCCCCCGATGCTTTGAGTCTTGAGCTGTGGTCGGCATATATCATACCGGCAGCAAATCTGAGCTTTGCTTTTTTGTTCCTGCCTCTTATTTATATAATAGGAAAGGAAAAGAAGCGGATATAATTCAATTGAATCCGCGGGCTCAAAATGCTATAATATGCCCACTATGGAAATATTTATCAATCAAATACTCGCGCACAAGGAAGCTGCCGCCCTCCCCCAGCTGATGGAGAGCGGAGGACTTCCTGCGCTCATTTCCGGCCTGGCGCCGGTTCACAGGGCAAATCTGGCTGCGGCACTCAAGTCACAGCTGGGCATGCCCCTTTTTGTAATCTGCCCTGATGATACAGCAGCAGAGAGCTTTGCCATGGACCTTCGGGCCATGCTTGGCAAGGAAGTCAACAGCCTGCTGATGCGCGACTTCTGCTTTCATAACGCAGAGGCCGTATCCCGCGGCGCAGAGCAGAAGCGAATTGCAGCATTATACAAATTAGCCAAGGGCGAAAGCGAAATTACGGTTGCTTCCATCTCCGGCCTTATGCAGCGCTGCATGCCGCCCGGAATATTGCTGCATGCGGCATATGAGATTGAAGACGGCGCAAGTCAAGCTCCTGAGGAAGTGGAAGAGGCGCTTATCCGCTGCGGCTACTCCCGCACGGAGCAAGTAGAGGGCCCCGGCCAGTTTGCCCGCCGCGGTGGCATATTGGACTTCTATTCCCCCGGCGATATCGAGCCTGTACGAATTGAATTCTGGGGCGACGATATTGATTCCATGTCCCACTTTGACATCGGTACCCAGCGCCGCACAGAACACATGGACCGATGCCTTATTCTGCCGGCGATGGAGAGCCTGCCCGGTTTAAGCCCCAGCGGCATTCCTGCACTCTGCCGGGAAATAGAACGTTTTGCCGCAAACTACGCCAAAAAGCGCAGCAGTGAAAGCGCTGCTACTCTGGCGGCAAATCTCCGCGCTGATGCCGAGCGCATACTGGAGGGCGTAACGCTCAACGACTGTGACCGTTATTTGCCGGTTCTGTATCCGGAAGCCTGCGGCTTGGACTACATCCCCGAGGATGCCTTTGTTTTCCTCGACCAGCCCAACCGCTGCGCCGAGCGGGCAAAGGACTATGAAAAGCAGCTGAGCGATGACGTGGAAGAGCAGCGCCGCCGTGCACGCATCGCCATGAGCGCGGACGGCTTCCGCCTTTCCGGCGACAGGCTTTTCAAGCGCCTGCCGGACTACCCCCTTTACATGGCGGATGCCTTCACTGTGGGCCGCAGTCCTGTTGCACCCAAGACTCTCACCAGCATCATGGCAAAGCAGCTGCCCGCCTATGGCGGCAGTGCCCAGACCGCGGCAGACGATGTGGCGGCATATATAAAACAAAACTACGCCGTACTGGTATTTGCAGCGGACGAACGCCGCGCCAAGGTGCTACAGGACTTCTTCCTTGATAAAGGTATTGAGACTCTTATATACCGGGAGCTTAAAAAACTGCCGGAGCCGGGCCGCTGCGCCATTGCCATTGGTGCAATTTCTGCAGGTATTGAATATCCCGCGCTGCGCCTCACTGTGCTTACCGACTCCCTGCTTATCCGCGGCCGGGGCAAAAAGCAAAAAAGTACTAAAAAACTGCCCCCCAACAGGCAGCGGATTGAAAGCTATTCCGACCTCTCCGTGGGAGATCTTGTTGTCCATGAAAACCACGGCATAGGCCGCTTTGCCGGCATTGTGAAAATGCAGGTGGACGGCTTTGAAAAGGACTATATAAAGTTAAACTACGCCGGTACCGACTCCCTCTATGTGCCCGCCACCCAACTGGACATGGTGTCCAAGTACACGGGTGTAGGAGAAGACAAGCCCGTTAAGCTGAGCAAAATGGGCGGCACAGACTGGCAGAAGACCCGCAGCCGGGCCAGAAGCTCCGCCAAGGACATGGCAAAAAAGCTTATAGACATCTACGCTCAGCGCCAGCGTCTGCCGGGCTATGCCTTTGCTCCGGACTCCGAATGGCAGACAGAGTTTGAGGAAAACTTCGGCTATGTTGAAACAGACGACCAGCTGCGCTGTGTGGCCGAGATAAAGCGGGATATGGAATCCTCTGTGCCTATGGACAGACTGCTCTGCGGCGATGTTGGCTTTGGCAAGACAGAGGTTGCACTGCGTGCTGTTATGAAATGTGTGCTGGACGGCAAGCAGGCCGCCATTCTTGTGCCCACCACGGTTCTTGCCCAGCAACATTATCAGACCGCACTGCAGCGCTTTTTCGGTTTTCCGATTAATATCGGCGTTTTCTCCCGCTTCCGCACTGCAGCCCAGAGTCAGAAGCTGCTGACCGATCTTGCCACCGGCAAATGCGACCTTGTTATCGGAACCCACAAGCTGCTTGGCAAGGATGTAAAATTCAAGGATCTGGGCCTTTTGGTTGTGGACGAGGAACAGCGTTTCGGCGTTACCCATAAGGAACACATCAAGGCCATGAGCCGTGGTGTGGATGTGCTGACTCTCTCTGCAACACCCATACCCAGAACACTGAACATGGCACTCTCCGGTATCCGCGATATGTCCACGCTGGAAGAGCCGCCAGAGGACAGGCTGCCGGTGCAGACCTTTGTTATGGAGCACGATTGGGGAGTACTCGCCGATGCAATACGCCGCGAGCTTCAGCGCGGCGGTCAGGTTTATTACCTGCACAACCGGGTTGAGGATATTGAGCGCACTGCAGGAAAGCTCCGGGATTTGCTGGAGGATGTCAGCATTGCCGTGGCCCACGGAAAGATGGACAAAAATATGCTTTCAAATGTTATGGAGTCCGTCTCCTCCGGCGAAACACAGGTGCTGGTGTGCACCACCATAATTGAGACTGGTATAGATATTCCCAACGTTAACACCCTTATTATCGAGGACGCTGACAAGCTTGGTCTTGCCCAGCTGCACCAGATAAGAGGCCGCGTAGGCCGCTCCACCAGAAGCGCCAGCGCCTACCTCACATTCCGAAGGGATAAGGTGCTGACGGAGATTGCAGAAAAGCGACTCAACGCAATCCGGGACTTTGCCCAGTTCGGCTCCGGCTTCAAGATCGCAATGCGTGACCTTGAAATCCGCGGTGCCGGTAATCTCCTGGGTGCAGAGCAGTCAGGCCACATGATAGACGTGGGCTATGACATGTACATGAAACTTCTCAATGAAGCCGTGCTTGAAGCAAGGGGCATTGAAGTTCCCCAGCGGGCTGAGTGTTCGGCTGACCTTGCAGTAGCTGCAAATATTCCTGAACAGTACATACCCTCCTCTGAGCAGCGCATGGATATCTACAGGCGCATTGCCCTGATCCGCACTGAAGAAGAGGCCGACGACCTGACCGACGAGCTTATCGACCGCTTTGGCGACACTCCTCCCGGCGTAAACGCCCTTATCCATGTGGCGCTGCTGCGCGGCGAGGCGGGCAAGGCCGGCATAAACGACATCTCCCAGAAGCAGGGCAGGCTTCGCTTCATGCTCAATGACTTTGACATGGAGAAGGTCTCCGCCCTCTACGCCCGGGATGAATACAAGGGTAAGCTGCGCATTGAGGCGGGCTCCACACCCTGTGTAAGTCTCAAGATAAGCAATAAGGCAAGAGTCATTGATGAGGCCAGACGCTTTGTCAGTGATTGGAGTTCGTTTCCAAAAAATTAACTTGTAGCCTTATACTATAGATGTTATAGTACTAAACAGCTATTTTATGCTTTAGGAGAAGATAAAATGAAGAAATTTGTTATTTTGCTTGTGGTTATCGTGCTGGCTTTTGCCGGTTTTCTGACCTGGCTGAGCTACCAGCCTGATTCCCACATGGCCCTTACCAATAATGAAGCTCCCGCATATGACGGAGCCATGACCGAAGATGCCGCAGCTGCTCAGGTACGCAGTCTGGACTATGAGACTATCGCCGCTCTCCATGCAAATGACGAGGTCGTAATGAATATTTACGGTCAGGACATTACTTGGGAAGAATACTATGCATGGCTTTACATGAACGGCCAGCAGGTTGAAGCTTTCTTTAATCAGATGACTATGTACTACGGTCTGGCCGCTGACTGGGAAGGCTCCGTTGGTGACGGAAGCGGCATGATCTATGCCCAGCTGCCCACCGCCGCCGCTGAGGAAACCCTGCTTCGCATCACTGCCATTGAAAAGATGGCCGCCGACAAGGGTGTTGAACTGAGCGAGGAATCTATAGCCGAGCTGGAAGATCAGGCTCTGGCAGATGCCGCACTTGGTGAAGGCGCAAGCATGGATGAGTTTTTGAGCGCCCTGGATGAAATGCACATGAGCCTTGATACCTACAAGCGCATCAGCCGCGCAAACTTCCTCTATGGTGACATTCTGGCCGCTGAATTTGGCAAAGATGGCGAGAAGGTTACTGACGAAGAAGCCGGCGCTTGGCTTGAAGAACAGGGCTACCTTGCTGCAAACCACATCCTGCTTATGACCAACGACAAGGCCACCGGCACAGAAGTTGACGAAGCCACCGCCGCAGAAAAGAAGGTGAAAGCCGATGAAATCTACGCAGAGCTTGCAGCCATTGAAGATGTTGAAGAGCGCCTTGCCCGCTTCAAGGAGCTCAAGGAGGAGTTTGACGAGGACACTGGCAAGGTAAATTACCCCGACGGCTACACCTTTACTCCCGGCACCATGGTCAGCGAGTTTGAGGATGCCGTGACCTCCATGGAAGCCTACGAGCTGTCTGAGCCTGTAAAGTCCAGTTTCGGCTGGCATGTTATCATCCGCATGCCTCTGGGCGCTGACAATATGCTCAACGATGGCAACGGGTCTCTTGTTCCTGCAGCATGGATCTACGCACAGCAGAAGCTGGGCGAGGAGCTTGAACAGTACATGGACACTTCTGTTGTTGAATACGCAGAAGGCTTCGAAACTCCCGATCTTATTTCTTATATCAAGTAAAACACTAAAAAAGCACCACAAATGTGGTGCTTTTTATTATTTTATGGTGTTGAACGTGATGATTATTTTAAACAGATCTCCGTCTACATTCAGGCTCATTTCGCCGCCCTGCAGGGTGCAGAGACTTCTGGCGATGGCAAGGCCAAGGCCGCTGCCCTCAGTGGAGCGGGAGCTGTCACCCCGGACAAAACGCTCCATCAGTTCTTCACCACTGATGTTCAGCTCGTCCCGGGAAATATTCCGCAGGGAGATTCTGGCCCGCTCAGCATCCTGCTCAAGGTTGAGATAAACCCTTGTACCAGGCTGGGCGTATTTGAGCACATTTCCCATCAGGTTATCAAGAATACGCCACATATGCCGTCCGTCAGCCATAATGGTAATCGGAGTTTCCGGCTTTGAAACCAGCAGCCTCAAATTTGCCTTCTGCAGACGCTCGGAGTATTCACCGGCACACTGGTCAAGAAGCACACCCAATTCACAGCGCTCTGCATTCACCGCAAGCACGCCGGTGGAAGCCTTGGAAGCTTCAATAAGATCACCCAGCAGCTTTTTCAGCTTTGCCGACTGGCGGGAGAGCACGTCCACGTATTCCCTTGCCTTCCCATTGTTTAGCTCCTCTTTATCCAGCAGGTCAACGTAGTTTATGATGGAAGTGAGGGGCGTTTTTATGTCATGGGACACATTGGTTATAAGCTCTGACTGGAAGCGCTCAGACTTCATGCGCTCATTGACAGCCCGGGTCAGGCCGCTGCGGATATTCATCATATCATTGGCATGCTCAAGAAACTCGCCGCGCATATACTTTGTGTCAATGCTGCATGTGAGACTGCCGGCTGCCAGCTCCTTTGCCCCGGCGCGGAGCTTTGTAAAGCAGTAGACAATGTAGGCAAAGAATACCAGCGCTGCCGCAATGTTCAGAACCCAAAGGAAAAAACTCATCGCTGCATCCAGCCCACTGAGCACCATAAGGCAGAGCTCCATAAACAATACCAGCGCTGCAAACAGCACAAATCGCTTGTTCATGCTGATACTTTTTATCATGGCAAAAGCGAAGATAATGAGTTTTTTCAGAAGATTCCAGCACCAAAACAGGATCTTGATGCACAGGCAGTTTTTGATAAGCGTCCGGGTCTTCACCCTCACTGCAAGGCTTGCAAGGCTGATGAGCGCTGTTGCCACTATCCAGATCAAAAACATGGAAATTACCGTAAAGCCGTACATGTCAGGCTGAATATTCATTTCCGACATTATGCTTATGGGTATGCCAATGGCGGCCACCGCGCACACGGCAAATATGTCCAGCGGGATTTTGTCCACAGGGCTTAAAACAATCTCCTCGCTGTCCTTTCTGTGTCCCGCTGCTGCCATGAGGAAGGCCAGCACAATGAACATCAACACCGCGCTCACCGCCGCGCCGATAATAAGCTCATACTTGTAGGGATAGAGCCTGTCCACCACCTGGCTGCGCCAGTAGTAGTTATCCTTCACACTCATGTCCTTTAGCACGTAGCCTGTCATGTGGAGAGAGTTTTCCTCCACCCACTTTTCCAGCTCCTCGCCTGCTGGAATTTCCAAAACCTCACCGGTGTCGTTGCGCACGATTTTGTACACCGGCACGGAGTTTTCTGCCTCTGCCGTGGCTATGCCCGCATCCACAGTTGCCTGGATATGATACCTGGGCTCAATGTCCGTGATCACCCGGCAGATTATTTCCTCGCTCTTGTAGTTTGAAAAGAGCTTTTTGCCAGTATTGTCCGCAACGGAGAAGCGGAAGTTTGTGTCTCTGAGAATATACTTTCCGTCCACGCCGGATTCCAGCATGTCGTGGGCGGCGTAGAGATGGGACCATGCAAGCTCCTGCATGGCGTTGAGTTTGGTCTGCTCCCTGTCCGCGGAATATGCTCCCCAGCCTTCAAGCAGCAGGGAAAGCACCGCCGATGCCGCCAGCGTCAGCGTGAATATGCAGAACAATATAAGCGCAATTATCTTGGCTGCAAGACTCTTTTTAAGTTTTTTCATCACTCTTTCCCCCTTTCAAGCTTATAGCCCTGACCCCAGACGGCTTTGATATATCTGGGCTCTGCGGGATTGATTTCAAGCTTTTCGCGCAGATGGCGGATATGCACGGCGATACTGCTCTCTGCGCCATAGGGCTCCTCATTGCGTACCCTGCGGTATATATCATCGGGCCTGAAAACCTTGCCGGGGTTTTTAAGCAGCAGGTGCAGAATATCATACTCCGTGGGTGTCAGCTTTACCGGCTCACCGTCCAGAAACACAGTCTTTTCCCTATCGTCCATCAGGATTCCGCCGGCGCGAAGCTCGTTCTCTTTTGGCATGGAGGCACCAAGCATTGTATAGCGCCTGAGCTGGCTTCTAACCCTGGCCATAAGCTCCACCGGGTTGAAGGGCTTTGTCACATAATCATCTGCGCCCAAGTTCAAGCCCAGTATTTTATCCGTGTCCTCCGCCTTTGCAGAGAGGAAAATAACCGGCACATTTGAACTTGCCCTTATCCGGTTTATCACTTCAATCCCGTCCATGCCGGGCATCATTATATCCAGCAGCACAAGCTGCACATCGTTTTCATCCAGCAGCTGCAGGGCTTCCTCCCCGCCGTAGCTGCAAAGGCAGTCATAGCCCTCAGCCTCAAGATAAATTTTCAGGGCAGAGACTATGTCCCTTTCATCGTCACAGATAAGAATCCTATGCATTCTTTCTCACCTCGGCCTTATTGTAGCCCAATTAATATTAATAACCAAGTAGCTTAAAGCTTAAGATTTGTTTAAGAAAAGGGATAAAAAAGGCCCCCTTGTAAAGGGGGCTGGCTGCGAAGCAGACTGGGGGATTATGAATCCCTCCGTCTCGCCTTGCGGCGAGCCACCTCCCTTTAACAAGGGAGGCTCTTTATTTTCATTCTTCGCTCAGGCTCTGGGCCCGGACAAGCTGGGCGTAGACGCCGTTCTTCTCCATCAGCTGATGGTGGGAGCCAAGCTCAACAATATGCTCATTCTCTACCACGGCAATCTGGTCTGCGTTTTTAACGGTGGAGAGGCGGTGGGCAATTATTATGCTGGTTCTGCCCTGACTAAGCTCATCAAGACTCTGCTGGATGCGCTGCTCTGTAACGGTGTCGAGGGCAGAGGTCGCCTCGTCCAGCACCAGAATTCTGGGGTTTTTGAGAAATACTCTGGCAATTGACAAACGCTGCTTCTGACCGCCGGAGAGCATTACACCCCGCTCGCCGATATAGCTGTCATAGCCGTTGGGCATTTCCATTATTTCCTTATGTATCTCAGCCCGGACTGCGGCTTCCACAATTTCCTCATCAGTAGCCTCGGGCTTACCATAGCGGATATTGTCCTTTATTGTTCCGGCAAACATGAACACATCCTGCTGGATTATACCCACATGGCGTCTCAGGCTCTGCTGGGTGAAATCCCTGATATCCCGGCCGTCAATTTCAATACTGCCGGAGCATACATCGTAAAATCTGGGCAAAAGCTGGCACAGCGTGGTCTTGCCGCCGCCGGAGGGGCCAACAACCGCCAGAGTCTCGCCCGGCTTTATATGCAGGTCAATATCCTCCAGCACAGGAACATCGTTGGAGTAGGCAAATGATACCTTTTTATACTCAACCTCGCCCCTGACCTCTTTAAGCTCCTCGGCATCTTCCCTGTCGGTAACCACAGGCTGGGTGTTCATTATTTCAAGGAAGCGGCTAAAGCCCGCCATACCCTGCATATACATTTCGGAAAACTGTGCAAGCTTGCGGATGGGATTTACAAAGGTAGAAACATAGAGGCTGAAGGTGATAAGGTCAACAAGGGTAATATTCCCCTGCATAAGAAGCATGCCGCCAACGCCGATTATCAGCACCTGAGAAACAGAGCCGGTAAACTCCATGCCGCTCATAAACAGGCCCATGGTGCGGTAATAACCCACCTTGGAGGCGCGGAACATGGCGTTTGCATCCTCAAACTTTTCGTTTTCCTTCTCCTCATTGGCAAATGCCTTGGCGGTGCGGATGCCGGAAATGCTGCTTTCAATGGCGGCATAAATCTCGGCGGTCTTTTTCTTGACCTCCATATTTGCATTCTTCATCCTGACGCGCTGCACCAGAGTAAAGGCAATGCAGATAGGCAGGGCAATAATCAGCACAAGGCCCAGCTGCCAGTTGATGGAGAACATCACAATAAGTGAACCGATAAGGGTAAGGCCGCAGATAAGAACATTCTCCGGGCCGTGATGGGCAAGCTCAGTAATGTCAAAAAGGTCGGAGGTAATGCGGCTCAAAAGCACGCCGGTGCGGTTCTGATCGTAAAAGGAAAAGCTCAGCTCCTGCATATGGTTGAAAAGATCCTTACGCATGTCAGACTCTACCAGCACGCCCATGCGGTGACCCACCACGGTGATCACATAGTAAAGCGCTGCCTTTATCAGATAGGCCTGCAGCATAATGCCCATTACCACAAAGAAAGTGCTGAACATATTCTTGGGCAGCAGCTCATTCATGCTCATGCGGGAGACATAGGGGAAGATAAGGTCAATGGCTGAAACTATCACAGCGCAAACCATATCAATATAGAAAAGCTTTTTGTGCCCGGCTATGTAATGGGCAAATATTTTAAGAGGATGTTCCTTATAGTTTATCTTTTTCATAGTGCAAATTTATCCCGCTCTGCCACCGCAAGACGGTCGCAGCGTTCGTTATATTCATTGTCAGCGTGGCCCTTTACCCAGTGGTAATGCATCTCATGCTTTTCACAAAGCTCCAGAAGTTCAGCCCAGAGATCGGGATTGAGGGCGGGTTTCTTGTCGGATTTTATCCAGTTTTTCTTGCGCCAGCCAAGGGCCCAGCCTTTTTCCAGCGCGTCGATGACGTATTTGGAGTCGGAGTAAAGCTCAACAACACAGCTTTCTTTCAGGGCAGATAATGCGCGGATAACTGCGGTCAGTTCCATGCGGTTGTTGGTGGTCTGCTTTTCGCCGCCGGAAAGCTCTTTCTCAACGCCCTTATACTGCAAAATCGCGCCCCATCCTCCGGGCCCGGGATTACCGCTGCATGCGCCGTCGGTATAGATTGTTACTACTTTTTTTTGCATTTTTTCACTCCTGCATAATTAAAGCCTCCCTTGTCAAAGGGAGGTGGCACGGCGCAGCCGTGACGGAGGGATTGAAATGCAAGTTCAAATCAATCCCCCAGTCAGCTTCGCTGACAGCCCCCTTTACACAAGGGGGCCTTTAAATAGCATTATTTTGACCTCAGTGCATATTGTCGGGAATATCAAGCTTTTCGTAACGCTCTTTCATCATACGGTACTCATTTTTATCAATAAGTCCGTTGGCGAGGTATTCATCCAATTGCTGAATATATTTTTCCCTTCCCGTGGAATGAGTACATTTTACTGCTTGTTTTTCCTGGTCATTTTTCTCACGCATTAATTTCTGACTTGCAACTTTTTCACTGCGTTCAGGATGATATATTGAGTCTATTTTTTCCGATATTTTATTTGATATATATTTTAATATTGCTATTGCTATACTAACAATATAAATTAAAACAACAATATATAAAATTGCAAATATAGTAAATAAAATATCCACTGGTTTTGCGTACTTGTATAAGATTGCACCTAATATCAAGCAAACTATAAGATATTTTTTATTAATGCTGAGTTTCTTTTTCTTTTCGTTGCTCATGTTTATATCCCCAAGGTAAAACACTTTTTCGATGACTTCAGCAATATCTTCAGCTGCTCCCTCATCATTCGATGTCAATGCATATTTTCCGGGATATTCAGCTTATCGTAGCGCTCCTTGAGTAGCCGATATTCTAACTTATCAATTATGCCGTTTGAGAGAAAATTATCCAGCTGATGGATATACTTTTCCCTTCCTCTGGGATGGGTACACTTAATGGCTTCTTCCTCAAACTCTTCACGCATGAAAATGTGTTTGGCTTTTTCCTTGGCGCGCTCGGCATGATACATTGAGCCATGCTTTGCCCCGCCTTTTTTCTTCGCCATAAGCTTTCCAAGAACATAAGCAATAACAGCAAGAATAATTACAGTAAGAACCAAGTTACGCGCAAAACCCGTGGAAGAAGCTGCCAGATTAGACACAATAATCCACACCACCACGGCAATAATGGCGCCGGATACACTGCTGTTTTTCTTTTTATCTCTGTTTCTGTTGTTCATTTTCAGCCTCCTGTTTATCACGTAGGGCCTAAAACTTACTCTTCAGCGGGGATTTCTTCTGCAGCTTCCTCAACAGGGGCCTTCTCAGTGCACTCAATGGAGATTACGCGGCTGCCTTCCACAAGGCGCATAATACGAACACCCTGGGTTGCGCGGCCCTGACGTGAAATGTTTTCCACGTTCAGGCGGATAATTGTTGCATCGTCGGTGATAACCAGCAGGTCTTCCTCACCGGTGACAATCTTCATGTCGGCAACAAGGCCGGTTTTATCGGTGATATTGTAGTTCTTGATACCTATGCCGCCGCGGCCGTGGACTGCGTATTCATCAATGGCGGTACGCTTACCGTAACCTTTTTCGGTTATGGTGAGAACTTCGCTGCCGGAGCCGGAGGAACTGGCGCCGATTACATAGTCGCCCTCTTTGAGTCTGATGCCGCGAACACCCATGGCAACACGGCCCAGCTGGCGCAGATCCTGCTCATTGAAGCAGACAGCCATACCGTTGCGGGTGGCAATGAGAATATTCTCATCACCGTCGGTGGGCAGGACAGAGATAAGCTCGTCACCCTCGTCCAGAGTAATAGCGCGCAGACCATTGGAGCGGATATTACGCAGAGCCATCTGGCTCATACGCTTTACGGTACCGTTGCGGGTGACAAAGACAAGGCTGCTCTCCTCATCCATGCCGCGGCCTCTGATCATGGCGCTGACCTTTTCAGGCTCGTCACCGTTTTCAACAGGAATGATATTTATGATGTTGGTACCACGGGCATTGCGGCCTGCCTCGGGAATATTGTAGCCCTTCTTTATAAAGACGCGGCCCTTGGTAGTAAAGAAGAGAATAAAGTCATGGGTGGAGGCGGTAAATACAGACTCCACATAGTCTTCTTCCTTGGTGGCCATGGCGCGGATACCCTTGCCGCCGCGGCCCTGTGCGCGGTATTCGCTGACAGGCAGACGCTTGATATAGCCGCCATGGGTCAGGGTAAAGACGCATTCTTCTTCCTCAATAAGATCTTCAACGTCGATCTCATCGGCCACATCCTGAATCTCGGTGAGACGATTATCGCCGTACTTGTCGCGGATGGCAATAAGCTCATCCTTGAGGACGCCCTTGATCTTTTCCTCATCGGCAAGCAGCTCGTTGTAGTACTGGATCTTGGCGCGCAGTTCTTTTTCCTCATTCTCCAGCTTTTCGCGGTTGAGACCCTGCAGAGCAATAAGACGCATGTCACAGATAGCCTGAGCCTGAACATCACTGAGATTGAATCTTTCCATCAATCTGTTCTTAGCATCGTCATAGCTGGAGCGGATGATGCGGATAACCTCATCAATATTGTCCTGAGCGATCAGCAGACCCTGCAGAAGATGCTCCCGCTCCATGGCCTTCTTCAGGTCAAACCTGGTGCGGCGGATAATAAGCTCTTCCTGGAACTTGAGATATTCATCCAGAATGCTGCGCAGGGAGAGGATCTTGGGCTGGCTCTGATTATTGACCAGTGCCAGCATATTGATGGAGAAATTGGACTGCATTGCAGTCTGGGCGAAAAGGCGGTTGAGAACCACCTGGGGATTTGCATCGCGCTTGAGCTCAATGACCATACGCATACCGTTACGGTCAGATTCATCACGCAGGTCTGAGATACCCTCAAGGCGCTTTTCGCGGACCTGATCGGCAATATTCTTTATAAGCTGGCGCTTATTTACCTGATAAGGCAGCTCAGAAACGATAATTCTGTTGCGGCCCTTGAACTCCTCAAACTCAGTACGGGCGCGGACAATGACCTTGCCGCGGCCGGTGGCATAGGCCTGGCGGATGCCGCTGCGGCCCATGATAATGCCCTTGGTGGGGAAATCGGGACCTTTTACATACTGCATAAGATCAGCAAGTTCGGCCTCAGGATTATCCAGCACGCAGACACAGGCATCAATAACCTCCTTCAGATTGTGAGGAGGAATATTGGTAGCCATACCGACAGCAATACCGGAGGAACCGTTTACCAGCAGATTGGGGAAGCGGCTGGGCAGAACACGGGGCTCCTTACGGCTTTCGTCAAAGTTAGGATCCCAATCCACAGTGTCCTTGTCGATATCGCGCAGCATCTCGTTTGAGAGCTTTGAAAGTCTGGCCTCGGTATAACGGTAGGCTGCAGGGGGGTCACCGTCCACGGAACCGAAGTTACCGTGACCATCCACCAGCATATAGCGCATGGAGAAGTTCTGGGCAAGACGCACCATTGCATCGTAAACAGAAGCGTCACCATGGGGGTGGTATCTACCGAGAACGTCACCAACGCAGGTGGCGGACTTCTTGAAGTTTTTATCACTTGTCAGACCGTCTTCATACAGGGTATAGAGTATGCGGCGGTGAACAGGCTTAAGACCGTCGCGCACATCGGGCAGGGCGCGGCCTACAATAACGGACATGGCATAGTCGATGTAGCTGGTCTGCATCTCGTCTACCAGTTCCGATTCAGTTATCACCTGATTTGGGAACAATATATCTTCAGGCTTATAATCTCTTTTATGTGCCATAAAATCTCCTATAAATCAAACCGGAGTTAAATATCGAGGTTTACAACGTATTTTGCGTTCTGCTCAATCCAGTCGCGTCTGGGCTCTACCTCTTCACCCATAAGCACGGTGAAAATCTGGTCGGCCTGGATAGCATCCTTGAGGGTAATGCGGCGCAGGGTACGCTTTTCGGGGTCCATGGTGGTCTCCCACAGCTCATGGGGATCCATTTCACCAAGGCCCTTGAAGCGGTTTATTTCAACTTTGGCATTGGGATTGTCTGCACGCATCTCAGCGCTGACTCTGTCGCGTTCCTCATCGGAGAAGGCAACGCGTTGGGTCTTACCGCGGGTCAGCTTATAAAGAGGAGGAACTGCGGAATAGACATAGCCGTGCTCAATAAGAGGACGCATGTAGCGGAAGAAGAAGGTCAGCAGCAGGGTTCTGATGTGGCTGCCGTCAACGTCAGCATCCGCCATGATGATTATCTTGTGGTAGCGCAGCTTTTCAATGTTGAACTCGTCACCGATGCCGGCACCCAGAGCAACAATCAGGGGATAGAGTTTATCATTACCGTAAATCTTATCTGCACGGGCTTTTTCAACGTTGAGCATCTTGCCCCACATGGCGAGGATTGCCTGGAATCTGGAGTCTCTGCCCTGGATGGCAGAGCCTGCAGCGGAGTCACCCTCGACGATATAGATTTCGCACAGTCCCGGGTCACGCTCATGGCAGTCCTGCAGCTTGTCAGGCATCTGGCCGCTTTCAAGTCCGGTCTTGCGTCTTACGGATTCGCGGGCTTTTCTGGCGGCTTCCCTTGCGCGGTTTGCCATCATTGCTTTTTCAAGAATGATTTTTGCAGCCTGGGGATGCTCCTCAAAATAGGTTGCCAGCTGCTCTGTGACAAGGCCGTCAACCAGAGTTCTGATATAGGCGTTACCCAGCTTCTGCTTGGTCTGTCCTTCAAACTGGGCCTCAGGCAGCTTTACGGAGATAACAGCGCATATACCTTCGCGCACGTCGTCGCCGCTGACTTTATCATCACCCTTGATGATATTGTTCTTCTGACCGTAGGCGTTGATTACGCGGGTGAGCGCAGTTTTGAAACCTGTCTCGTGCATACCGCCTTCAGGTGTGTTAATGTCGTTTGCAAAGGAGACTATCGTCTCGTTATAACCATCATTATACTGCAGGGCAATTTCTGCCACTGCCTCATCCTTGCTGCCGGAGATATAGATAACATCATTGTGTATAGGGGTCTTGTGACGGTTGAGATAAGTTACATACTCCCTGATACCGCCTTCATAGCAGTGGATATTCTCCTGCTCCTTGCCTTCGCGCTCATCACGAATGGCAATTGTCAGACCGCCGTTGAGAAATGCCTGCTCACGCATACGGGTATGAAGAATGTCATACTCATAAACGGTATCATCAAACATTTCAGGGTCTGGCTTAAAGCGTACTGTAGTTCCGGTGCGGTAAGCCTCGCCTACAATGGTGATAGGCTGGGTAATTTCACCGCGGGAAAACTTCATCTCGTGTATTTTGCCGTCCTTGTGTACCTGAACCTCAAGCCACTCAGAAAGGGCGTTTACAACAGATGCACCAACACCGTGCAGACCGCCGGATACCTTGTATCCTCCTCCGCCGAACTTGCCGCCGGCGTGCAGAACGGTGAAAACAACCTCAAGAGCGCTTTTGCCGGTCTGCTCCTGTATATCAACAGGAATACCGCGGCCATTGTCGCTGACGCGGATAATGTTGCCCTCTTCAATGACAACTTCAATACCGGTGCAGTAGCCTGCCAGTGCCTCGTCTATGGAGTTATCCACAATTTCATAGACAAGGTGGTGAAGACCTGAAGAAGAGGTGGAGCCGATATACATACCGGGGCGTTTGCGCACTGCCTCCAGACCCTCCAGCACCTGTATCTGCGAAGCGTCATATTCCTGTGTTACTTTTTCTATATTCTCAGACATAAATTTCTCCAATCGCTTAGTGCTTGGTAATGGATTTATACGTTCAGAAATCAGTTTTTTCTTGTCTTAAATTATTTCATTCTCTGCGCGCTTTAAGAGTGTGGCCGGAGCCATCTGGCTCAGATACAGCCTTCTGCCTTTTTTATCGGCGCAGACAACAAAGGACTTTGGTATGTCCTCAGCGGCATTGATGACCTCTCCAGCCTTTTCAGCTGCCGCCAGATATTTTCTTGTAATGTGTGATTGGCTGGTCTGGTCAAGGTCGAATATTGCAATAATCTCATCCTTGTTTATGACCGTGCCTTTTCCCAGATGCAGATACATCAGCTAATCCTGCCTTTTTCTACAAAGAGCACTTTTCCGCCGGTCCGGCTGGAAATTCCTTCATCCTCACAGCAGCTTATAAGTGTCTGGCCGCCGCCGATACGGTTGAGCACAAATTCCTGACGCCTTACATCAAGCTCAGAGAGAACATCATCCAGCAAAAGTATGGGATATTCCCCGGTTTCCGCAAGGAAAATCTCACGCTCTGCAAGCTTCAGGCTGAGCGCCGCTGTTCTGGTCTGGCCCTGGGAGGCATAGTTTCGTGCGGGCCTGCCATTTATGTATATTTCCAGATCATCCTTGTGTACACCTGTGAGACACTGGCAGCTTTCAAGCTCTGCGGACCTGTGCTTCTCCTGATGGTCACAGATTTCATAGTAGATCTCTTTTGCACTGGCAAAGGGATCTGTAACTGTGCTTACGGTTTTATAAACCATGTTAAGCTCTTCCAGCTCATTGGAAAAATCCCTGTGTATAGGAGCTGCTGCTTTTTTAAGACGCTCAGCAAAAGCTGCCCTGTAGCGGATCATCTGAGCAGAAGCTCTTGCCATACCATCAGAAAATTCATCCAGCGTATCCAAAAGGCTGGGCTTTTCGTGCCAATCCTTCAGTATGCGGGTCTTATGCTCATAAAGCCTGTTAAAGTCGGAGAGAATTTCCGCGTACTTTGGCCTTATCTGGCAGATGGCATTGTCCATAAGCTTACGTCTTATGGCGGCGCCTTCTTTAATAAGGTTCAGATCATCCGGACAGAACAAGACAACATTCACAACATCCGCAAGCTCAGAGGCTGAACGCTTTGAGGCGTTGACCATGATTTTCTTTGCATGTCCCTGGCGAAGCTGGATATTTACGGTCTGATCCCGCTCATGGCTGTATACATCTGCAAGTATGTCCGCGCCGGAATATTCAAAACCGATAAGTTCCTTGTCAAATCTGGTTCTGAAGCTTCTGCCGCAGGATAGCATATATACTGCCTCCAGAAGATTTGTCTTGCCCTGGGCATTTCTGCCGCAGATTACATTGGTGCCTTCGTCAAACTCCGCAACAGCAAAGTCGTAGTTGCGAAAGCCGTTTAGGGCAATTTTCTTTACCCTCATGCCTGGACAATTTCAAACTCCATGCCCTGAAAATCCACCACATCACCGGGGCGGAGCTTCTTGCCGCGCATGGTGCAAACTTCGCCGTTTACAGTTACCATGCCTTCGGAAATTACAAACTTTGCCTCGCCGCCAGTTCCAACGGCAGCAGCAAACTTAAGCATAGAGTCCAGCTTTATATATTCGGTATCAATAGCTATTTTTTCCATTTTTATCAAATTCCAATCTTAGGTCCAATTATCAGGCGTGAAGTCTTACAGGCAGAATCATGTATTCAAAGTTCTTGCTGCCGTCTGCAGACTTTATAATGCAGGGAGAAGAAGGAGTGTTGAGGCAAAGCAGAAGCTCATCACTGGAAGCTGCCTTAAGAGCATCCTTCATATATCTGTCGTTAAAGCCAATCTGCATACCCTCGCCGTCACCTTCACAGGTGCAGACGTCCTCAGCACGGCCGATGGGAGTTACGCAGAGACAGTCAATGCTGCCGTCACCTATGGTCATGCGGACAGGGCTGGTATTTTTATCGCTTACAATAAGAGAAACGCGGTCAATAGAAGAGAGAAGTTCGCTCTTTTCAAGCTTAAGCTCAAACTTGAAGTTTTCGGGGATGGACTTTCTGTAATTTAGGAACTCACCCTCAAGGCGACGGGAGACAACAACAGTATCACCCAGATTGAAGCTGATGTGCTTTGCACCAACAGCAATATCAACCATCTCTTCGCCATCCTGGCAAATCTTCTCAATGTCGCTGAGAGTATTGCCGGGCACAACAAAGGAGCAGGGCTTCATGTTGGCGCCTTCAATCTTCTCAACACGCTTTGCAAGGCGATAACCGTCAACAGAGACAATGGTGAGAGTCTCTGCTTCAACCTCAAAGAGAGAACCGGTGTAGATAGGACGTATCTCATCCTGAGAGACTGCAAACAGACTCTGGTTGATCATGCTCTTGAGAGTCTTCTGGGGCAGAGAGATGTTATTTTCGCTGTCGAATCTGGGAAGCTCGGGATAATCCTCGGCGCTGATGCCCAGAATATTGAACTTGGACTTACCGCAGGAAACCAGAACATTGTCCTTTTCATCAACACTGATGGTAACAATACCGTCAGGCAGGCGACGGATCATTTCACCGAAAAGTCTTGCGCCTACAACAATGCTGCCGCGCTGGATAATATCAGCTTCTATGCTGGTGTAAATTGCCTTTCTCAGGTCATAGCCCTTTACGGTGAGCTTTTCATCGGCACTTATAAGCAGGCCTTCCAGTGCGGGAATAGGGCTTTTTGCTGCGGTTGCTCTGGATGCTATATTGCAGGCTGCCTGCAGAAGATGTTTTTCGCATGTAAACTTCATATTGGCGTCTCCTTTCAGAAACACAGAAAAAATCTATGTATATATAAATAAATCAAAATTTTTTAGTAGAACTAGTAGTAGAGAAAAAACTTGTGGAAAAGTGTTTTAAGACATTGAAAACACTTAGGTTTTCGTGTTGGAAATTTTGTTTGTAATTTTAAGCTTTTAAACAGCTTCAGCTTAAATTTAATTCTCCACTTTTTGTTTTAAACATTCAAACAGGAAAATGTTTAAAAGCTTTTTCAGTTGGAGTTTATATTGGATGTAATATCTCTGACGGTGGCGGCCATCTTTCTGTCCTTGCTCAGAAGGTCCTCAACCTTTCTTATGGAGCTTAGAACAGTGGCGTGATTTCTGTCTTCATATTCAGCGCCGATATCCTTAAGGGAAAGGTTAGTCAGCGAGCGCATGAGGTACATGGAAACCTGTCTTGCCATGGCTGTATTTTTTGCTCGGCTCTGTCCTCTGAGATCGTCAGGGTCAAGGCCGTAGTATCTGGCAGATTCTTTTATGATTGCTTCGGGAGTGGGTATTGCAATACCGATGCGTATAACGTCTTTTATAGCCCGTTTTACGGAGTCTATATCAATGACGTCATCCAATATCTCCTTGTATGCCGTGAGGCGTTTAATGACGCCTTCAAGCTGTCTGATATTGGCGGTAATGTTGGTGGCGATATATTCAACCGCATCATCGGAAAGAATCAGGCCCAGCTGACCTGCCTTGTTGCGGGTGATGGCCATGCGGGTTTCAAGATCAGGCGGCTGGATATCTGCCATAAGGCCCCATTCAAATCTGGTGCGCAGACGGTCATCAAGGGTGGACATCTCCAGCGGAGGACGGTCAGAGGTAATCACAATCTGATTTCCGGCCTCGAAGATGGAATTGAAGGTGTGGAAGAATTCATTCTGGGTCTGGGGCTTGCCAGCGATAAACTGAATATCGTCCACCAGGAAGAGATCCACGTTTCTGTACTTATTACGAAATTCTTCAGAGGTACCGTCCTTGATGGATTTAACAAGTTCGTTTGTAAACTCATCACCCTTGATATATACAATCTGCTTTTCAGGCGAGTTTTCACTTATATATGCGCCGATGGCCAGCAGAAGGTGGGTTTTTCCAAGACCGGAGTTACCGTAGATGAAAAGGGGATTGTAGGTAGTGCCTGGTTTTTCTGCTACAGCCACAGCTGCCGCGTGAGCAAACTTATTGGAGTTGCCAACGATAAAACGGTCAAAGGTGTAGCCTGCCATCTCGGGCAGAGTCTTTTCCGCTTTTTTCTTTTCGCCCCATTCTTCAAGTTCGCTGGGGATAAGCACGAGCAAATCAAAGTCACAGGAAAAAAGTTCTGACAGAACAGACTTGATTGTTTCGCTGAAGCGTTTCTGAATAATGTCGCGCTTAAAATCATTGGTTGTGGCAATGACAAGCTTTGCGTCGTCCAGCTCAACAGGGGTACAGTCTGAAAACCAGGTGCTGATAGCTGTGGGAGTCAGAGTGCCGGACAGTATTTCAATTATTTTTTCCCATATATCGTTGACGGAATTCATATTCAAATCCCTCCTGAATCCAATAGATAGGCACAGTAAACCTAACTATAGCATTATAGCAGAAGATAAGCTGTTTTTCAAGGATTTGTGGTAAGATATAAATATAAATAAGGAAGAAATAATAAAAAAAGCAGCCATCACAGATGTGATGGCTGCTTTGATAATAAAATTACTTTGCAGCGGGAGTGAGAACTGCCTTACCGCCCATGTAGGGACGCAGGCACTCAGGAATAGTGACGCTGCCGTCAGCCTGCAGATGATTCTCCAGGAATGCGATAAGCATACGGGGAGGTGCGGCGACTGTATTATTGAGGGTATGGGGCAGATACATCTTGCCATCCTCGCCCTTGACGCGCATCTTCAGTCTGCGTGCCTGTGCATCGCCCAGGTTGGAGCAGGAGCAAACTTCAAAGTACTTCTGCTGTCTGGGGGACCATGCCTCAATGTCGCAGGACTTGACCTTAAGGTCAGCCAGGTCACCGGAGCAGCACTCCAGCTGGCGAACGGGAATTTCCATGTTGCGGAAGAGCTCAACGCTGTAGCGCCACATCTTCTCATACCAATCCATGGATTCCTCGGGCTTGCAGACAACGATCATTTCCTGCTTTTCAAACTGGTGGATACGGTATACACCGCGCTCCTCGATACCGTGTGCGCCCTTTTCCTTGCGGAAGCAGGGGCTGTAGCTGGTGAGGGTCTGGGGCAGGCTCTGCTCGGGAATAATCTGATCGATGAACTTACCGATCATGGAGTGCTCGCTGGTACCGATGAGATAGAGGTCTTCGCCTTCAATCTTATACATCATAGAATCCATATCGGTCTGGCTCATAACGCCTTCAACAACGTTGCCGTGGATCATGAAGGGAGGGATGCAATAGATAAAGCCCTTGTCGATCATAAAGTCGCGGGCATATGCCAGAACAGCGGAGTGAAGACGTGCAATGTCGCCCATGAGATAATAGAAGCCATTGCCGGAGACGCGGCCTGCAGCGTCCATATCAACGCCGTTGAAGCTCTCCATAATCTGGGTGTGGTAAGGAATATCGTACTCGGGAGTAACAGCTTCGCCGAAACGCTCAACCTCAACATTGGCGCTGTCGTCGGGACCGATGGGGACGCTGGGATCAATGATGTTGGGGATATTCATCATCAGCTCGCGGATGCGGGCGGCATATTCTTCTTCCAGCTTTTCAAGTTCAGCCAGGCGCTCTGCATTTGCCTTGACCTGTGCCTTGACCTTTTCAGCCTCTTCCAGCTTGCTGGGGTCCTTCTTTGCCTGACCCATCAGCATGCCGACCTGCTTGGACAGGGTATTGCGGCTTGCACGAAGTTCACTTGCTTCGGTGATGGCTGCACGGTTCTTGGCATCCAGCTCAATAACCTCGTCTACCATGGGCAGCTTGTGATCCTGGAATTTCTTCTTGATGTTCTCTTTGACTATTTCGGGATTTTCTCTGACAAATCTGATATCAAGCATTTTTCTATTCTCCTGTAAAAATGTTTATCTTATTTTCTGTTGAGTTTTTCCAGAGCTTCTATAAGCGCTTCCCTGTCGTCTGCGCCATAGAATTCAAGTTCTATCTTACCGGTTTTCTTACCGTCAACCAGTTTTACTTTTCTGCCAAGGGCAAGGCTGAGCCTGTTTGAAACCTCTGCTGAGTAGTCAACGTTTATGCCGGATTCTTCCTTCTTTTCCTCTTTTGGGGCCTTGCTAAGCTTGGCGGCCAGCTGCTCGGTACGGCGTACAGAGTAGCCTTTTTCTATAACTTCCTGTGCAAGAGCAAGTTGTTTAGCTTCATCGTTTATTGGGATAAGAGCTCTTGCATGACCTGCTGAAAGGCTTCCCTTTTCAACCATTTCCATTACGGGCTCGGAGAGATTGAGAAGTCTCATGGAGTTTGTGATGGCGGGACGGGAACGGCCTACGCTCTTTGCAGCTTCTTCCTGGGTAAGACCATAGACTTCAATAAGGGTTTTATAGCCCTTTGCTTCTTCTATGGGGTTGAGATCTTCGCGCTGAAGATTTTCGACCAGAGCAAGCTCTGCTGTTCTTCTGTCGTCTGC
Organism: Oscillospiraceae bacterium; assembly: GCA_017410425.1. Lineage (GTDB taxonomy): Bacteria > Bacillota > Clostridia > Oscillospirales > Oscillospiraceae > Limivicinus. The sequence goes on along the minus strand of JAFQQV010000032.1, from coordinate 2,342 downwards.
TTCAATTACGCGTACCGGAACTTCGCTTAAACCTGCAAGGCGGGATGCACGCCAACGGCGCTCACCTGCTATGATCTGATAGTAGCCGCTGTCCAGCTTACGGACAGTAATGGGCTGAATCAAGCCATACTGAAGGATGGATTCGCTCAGCTCCTGCAGTGCTTCTTCGTCAAAATAGTTTCTGGGCTGTTCGAGTCTGGGCTCAACCTTGCTTATGGGCAGATAGAGAAGTTCGGACTCTTCTTCATTGAATTCATTATTGCCGAAAAGTGCGCCGAGACCTGTACCCAGACCTTTATTCTGTTTTGCTGACATTGTACTCACCTCGCTCTTTCGCTTCTTGCAATGAATTCTGCTGCCAGAGCCATGTAAGCCTTACTGCCTCTGTTGACTCTGTCATAGACAACACCGGGCATGCCGTGGCTGGGAGCTTCAGAAAGACGGATACTTCTGGGCACAACGGTTTCGTAAACCTTGTCGCCCAGGTACTTTCTCAGTTCATTTGCTACCTGAGTGGTCAGGTTAGCTCTGGCGTCGTACATGGTAAGAACAATACCTTCAATGCTGAGTCTGCGGTTAAGCTTTCTCTGGCAGAGCTTTATGCTGGTCATCAGATCAGCAATACCTTCCAGTGCGTAATATTCGCACTGCATGGGAATCAGTACGCTGTCTGCTGCTACGAGTGCGTTGACAGTCAGAAGCTCCAGAGAAGGAGGACAGTCCAGCAGAATATAGTCATACTCAGAGTAGAGTGTGCTTACAGCATTTTTAAGTACATATTCCCTGTTTGCGGTTCCAATGAGCTCAACGGAAGAAGCAGCCAATTCTTTTGATGCGGGGATCACATCGCCATACTGGGTGCTGACCACACATTCTGCGGCTGATACCCCGTTGATTACCATGTCATATGTATTGGGGCGATGGCTCTTTGCTACGCCCATACCGGAGCTTGCGTTACCCTGAGGGTCGCAGTCTACCAGTAATACTCTTTTTCCCATTAATGACAGCGCAGCGCAGAGATTGACGCAGGTTGTTGTTTTTCCTACGCCACCCTTCTGGTTGGCTATCGCAATAATTTTAGCCATATTATTGCTCCTTTATATCTTAGCTTTAAGATTATATCAGCTATTATTTTATATTGCAATGTTTCACATGAAACATTTTTGCGTATCGGCTTTGATGTTTCACGTGAAACATCAACCTACAAGTGCGTCAATATCATCTATACTAAGGCTATTGTGAACAGCGAGATTAATTCCGTAGGCAATCAGTCTTGCTGCATGCCTGACCTTTGAGTCTATGCTGCGCGGAGTAACAAACATTCCCCTACAGTTTTCTGCACCAAAACAGGCGGCATCCATCACTGTTGGCATGCCGATGGAAATAACCGACACGCCGAGACTGGCTTCACTCAGTTCTGCCCTGTTATTAGCAACCCCGGAGCCGGGAGAGATTCCAGCGTTAGAAATTTGTATGCATCTGCAAAGTCTGCCAGCATCAGAACCTGCCAGAGCATCGACAGCAATTATCAGATCCGGATGAACAATATCTTTCAAAGCTCGGACTTGAACTGCACTTTCAATACCGGATGTGCCCAAAACTCCGGGACGGCAAAGAGACAAAGAAGAAAACTGAGGAAAAGAAGTTTTATTCAGATGGGCAGTAACCAGAATGTTTGAGGCACTAAGATTGCCAAGTGCATCAGGCGTGATGTCGGGATTTCCCAAAGCAGCGACCAGAACATTATCTTTGTTTTGAACTCCACATTCTTTGAGCAGCTGGGAGATGGCCAGCACAGCAGGTGAAAAAATTTCACTGCCTCTGTCAAAAAGCTCCGGCAGTGTAAGAGAAAAATATTTTCCCCGGGCTTTGCCAAGTGCCTGCTCGCCGGTAGCATCAAGAATGTCAATCTGATTTATATCCAAGCCATGAATCTTTATCTCTTTGGACTTAACTCCTTTAAGATCTGTATTGTCTTTGCACGTCCCAGACCAAAGTTTGTGAGCCTCGTCAGCCATGTCTGTTCTGATGGAAAAAACAGTATTTTCAACCATTATAAACACCCCAAAAATCAAGATATTGTGTATTATTTCCCTATTAAACACAATAGATAAGCAATATAAAAAAATAAAAATTTTTTTGAAAAAAAGCTTGATTTTTCAAGGCCTTTTTGCTATAATCTCTAAACGCGAGTTGTTATGACTCAATTTTATAGGAGGAGGTGGCGATTGAAACATGGCCAACATTAAATCTTCTGCAAAGAGAGACGAGAAGTCCAAGGAACTCAGAGCTAAGAATCGTGCTGAAAAGACCGAGCTTAAGACCATGGTTAAAAAGTTTGA